>NZ_CP022221.1:6587668-6893707 GCF_004114935.1 Bradyrhizobium zhanjiangense | reverse complement strand
GAACTGGTCGGTGACGGGATGGGCAGGAGCAATCTTGCCACCAATCTGGGTATTGATTGCCTTGGTGTTGATCGTCTGGGTCAGCATCTGCGCCATCTCCGTTGTGATGACGCATTGGTACGCGGTATCGGGGGCTTCGAAAATTTCGAGCGATATCTTAAGGGGGTTGCCTTACGTAGAATCCCGTAGGTCAGGCGTGGCGGTGGTCCTGGATGGCGCGGCGGATGCGCTTGAGCAGGTTTTCGTCGAGAAGCGGCTTCAGGACCACGTCTTTCACCCCGGCCGCGGCCGCCCGGGCCGAGATGTTCTCGTCCGGATAGCCGGTGATCAGGATCACGGGGGTCTCGCCGTCGGACTGGCGCAGCCGGCCGGCGAGCTCGATGCCGTTGATGTCGGGCATCTTGTAGTCGATCACGTAGCAGTCCGCGCCCGGAGCGCCGCTCGCGTTGAGCAGGGCCGTGCCGCTCCTGAAGGTCCGCACGGCAAAGCCGTCGGTCTCCAGCAGGAACCGCAGGGATCCCAGGACGGCGGCATCGTCGTCGACCACATAGACGGTGGGTTTTGTGGGAGACGACGGCCGCGCATGGTGTGAGCTGACCTCGATCATGCTGCTTGACTAGCACGGGTCTCGCCAAGGGCCTTGACCTGCCTCAAGGCTACCTGGCTCAATCGTTGAGCATGCCGGCGCGCATCGCCATGCGGACCAGCTCCGAGAGGCTGCCCGCCTGCATCTTGGTCATCACATTGGCCCGGTACACCTCGATGGTCCGCGGGCTGATGTCGTATTCGCGGGCGATCAGCTTGTTGGAAAGGCCTGCGATCAGTCCCTCCATGACCTGGCGCTCTCTCGGGCTCAAGGAGGCGACGCGGGCGGCGATGTCCTGCGAAATGGCCTCACTCTTGGCCGCCGGTTCGGCCTGGCGGATCGCCGTCTCGATCATGGTGATGAGACGATCGTCCTCGAAGGGTTTCTCCAGGAAGTCGACGGCGCCGAGCTTCATTGCCTCGACCGCGAGCGGCACGTCGCCATGCCCGGTCATGATCAGGATTGGAAACGGGCTGTTCTGCGCCTTCATGCGCTTCAGAAGCTCGATCCCGTCAAGGCCCGGCATGCGCACGTCGGAGACGACGCAGCCGAAGGCGAGGCCGGGCAGGGTGTCGATGAAATCTTTCGCATTTTCGAACAGCGTGACGCCGAAGCCGGAAGAATCCAGCAGGAAGTTCAGCGAGTCCCGCATCGCAGCGTCGTCGTCGATGACGTAGACATGTCCCTTGTTGGTCATGCATCAGTTCTCGTCGGCTGCTGGCAAGGTGAAGCGGAATGTCGCCCCGCCCGATGCGTTGCTCTCGGCCCACATGCGGCCGCCGTGAGCCTCGATGATCGAACGGCTGATCGACAGCCCTACGCCCATGCCGGTTTCCTTGGTGGTGAAGAAAGTTTGAAACAGGTTTGGAATGACGCCGTCCTGGAAGCCGGAGCCGGTGTCGGAAACCTCGACCTCGATCATGTCGTCGGCAACCGGCTTGTTGGCCACCACGAGCTCTCGCTGCGGCGACTGCGCCATCGCTTCCAGCGCGTTGCGGAACAGGTTGACCAAGACCTGCTGGACCTGCACGCGGTCGGCCAACACGAGGTCCGCCTTCGGATCGAGATTGAAGCGGAGCTGGACATTCTGCTCGCGCGCGCCGGCGAGCCCGAGCGCGCCGGCCTCCTCGATCAGCTTGGACAGGCTCTCAATCCGCTTCTCCGACTCGCCGCGGGAGACGAAGTCGCGCAAGCGGCGGATGATCTGGCCGGCGCGCAAGGCCTGCTCCGAGGCGCGGTCCAGCGCGCTTTCGATCTTCGTCGTATTCGGATCAACGCTGCCGGCAAGCAGACGCCGCGATCCCTTCATGTAGTTGCTGATCGCCGCCAGCGGTTGGTTGAGCTCGTGGGCGAGCGCCGAGGCCATTTCGCCCATCGCGGTCAGCCGCGAAACGTGGACGAGCTCCGACTGCAGCTGCTGAAGCCGCGCCTGCGTCTGCTGATGTTCCGTGAGATCGCGGACGAAGCCGGTGAAATAGAGCTCGCCGCCCCGTTGCGTCTGCCCGACCGAAAGGTGCATCGGGAACGTCGTGCCGTCGCGGCGCTTGCCGGTCACGATGCGGCCGATGCCGATGATGTGGGGATCGTTGGTCTTGAGGTAACGCACGATATAGCTGTCGTGACGCGATTGATCAGGCTCCGGCATCAGAATGCTGACGTTCCGACCAATGGCTTCCTGCCTGCTATAGCCGAACAGCCGCTCCGCGGCGCTGCTGAAGAGCTGCATGATGCCGCGCGAATCGATCACGATCATCGCGTCCGGCACCGTTTCGAGAATCGAGCGAAGATGATTCTCCTGAGAGCGCAGGGCCTCTTCCAGATGTCTTTCCTCGTTGATGTCGAGGAATATCCCGCTGAGATGACGTGGCGAGCCCGAATCGTCTCGGATCACGCCGGCCCTGGCCCGGATCCATTGGCCCTTCCCCGAAGGACCGCCAACCTTGAAGGACACGTCGAATCCCGCGCCGTTCTCCAAGCTGCGCTCGATTCCCTGCAAGACGCGGTCCCGATCGCTGGGGGCCAGCAGCGACAGAAAGAGATCGTGGCTGACGGCATCATCCCGCGCGAGGCCAAACAGCCGCTTGGACATCTCGGACCATTCAAGGTCCCGAGTTCGCAAATCGAGATCCCAGGTGCCAACCCCGAATCCCTCGATGCGGAGCCGGAAATGCTCGCCCCGACCATCGTCTGCCGGATGGGTTACGCGGGTCGGCGCCAAACTTCACTCCTCGCTAAAGCGCGGTCGGCAGGATGCGCTTACCGCTCATGACAATGTCGCTCAAGGTTCGTTCGGAGGCAAGCCGGATTGAATTCATTAGCGGAATTCCTGCGACATGACGGCCGGCGATTTGATCTATCTCATCCTGCCTTGCGTCGGCGAGGCTAGATTTCGCGGCAGTTCATTGCCTGCCGGAGAATCCCGATGACATATGCGACCGTGATGGTCAGCCTCGCACTCGATCAGTCCAACGAGGCGCGCCTTCAGGTCGCGGGCGAGCTCGCCGAGCGATTCGAGGCGGCCATCGTCGGCGTTGCCGCGGCTCAGTTCGCGCCGCCGCTTTATTTCGCCGACGGCGCCGAAGCACAAGTGCTGATCGAGGACGGCGAAGCGTCCGTCAAGCGGCGGCTCGCCGGTCTCGAGGCGCAGTTCCGCGCCGCCACCAGGAATCGCGGCGGACACACAGAGTGGCGCAGCGCCATGGATTTTCCGACGCGTTTTGTCCTGGAGCAGGCGCGCTGCGCCGACATCGTCATCAGCGGCGGACAGAGCCCCGCCTTCTCTGACGCCTTTGCGCTCGCAAGCGCCAAGGACCTGGTGATGCAGGCCGGCCGGCCGCTTCTGGTCGTTCCCGATAACGCCAATTGGCTCGATCTGCGCAGCGTGCTGGTGGCGTGGAAGGACACGCCGGAGGCGCGGCGGGCAGTCGTCGACGCGCTGCCGATGCTGCGCAAGGCGAGGGACGTCACCATCGTCGAAATTCCGGAGCAGGGCGACAACCGCTCGGTCGTGATGGCCGGCGTCAGCGACGTGGCCGCCTGGCTCGCCCGTCACGGGGTCACCGCGACAGCGCGCGTCTCGGAGGCGGCGCGGAACGAAAGCGCTGCCGCGCAATTGGACAAGGTCGCCGGCGACGTTGGCGCCGGCCTGATCGTTGCGGGCGCCTATGGTCATTCGAGATTTCGTGAACTGATCCTGGGCGGCGTCACCCAGTATCTGGTCACACAATCTGCCCGCAGCGTGCTGCTGTCGCACTGAGGGCCGGCCGCCCGGCCAGTAGCGAATCGAGGAGGACGCGCCATGTACAGATTTCTCGAACAAACCGTCGACCGCTACATGACACGCAACGTCAAAACGGTGCAGCGCGACCGCGACTTGCTCGAGCTCAGCGAGATGTTCGAGACCGACGACTTCAACTCGTATCCGGTCGTGGATGACGGCCAGGTGGTCGGCATCGTCACCAAGTTCGACATCCTGAAGTGCTTCGCCTTCACGCCGAGCCAGATGCTACCGCGCTATCCCGACTTGATGAGTCGCAAGATCGGCGACGTCATGACACCCGAGTTCATCTATGTCGGCCCCGAGACGCGGCTGACGCGCGTGCTCCAGATCATGGTCGAGCATCGCATCAGGAGCATCATCGTGCTCGACGGCGCGCAGAATCTGGCCGGAATCATCGCCCGCGAGGACGTCATCGCGGCACTCAAGGCGACGGCGCGGGACTGACGCGATGCCTTCCCCCTTCTCCCCTTGTGGGAGAAGGTGGCGCGAAGCGCCGGATGAGGGGTATGTCTCCACAGAGACGCCGTTCCCCGCCGCACCAACCCCTCATCCAAGCGAGTTTGCCGCGCTGTCCTCGCTGCCCTCTCCCACAAGGGGAGAGGGCACTTTAACTGGCCGCACCGAAAAAATACGGAGGAACCCAGAAAATATTCGTCGGCTACGGCTAACCTCCAAGGCCATCTTGATTTCAATCAATTCCCCGCGAGGGTGAATGTGGTTTCTGGCGTCGTGTTCTTTCGAGAGAGAATCCGCATGAGCCAGCCCTCCATCTCCAAATCCATGACCATCGGCGAAAGCGGCCTGTCTGTCGTGTTTGCAGTCGCCGCCTTCCTCTGCGTGATCGCTGCGGCCAAGGCGCTCGATGCGCCCTTTGCCTTCCACGCTGCGCTCAGCGCTGCGGCGAGCCTGGCTGCGGTGTTCTTTATCGTGAACCGCTATTTCGAACGGCCGGCCACGCTGCCGCCGGCGGAGATCAATGGCCGGCCCAACTACAACATGGGGCCGATCAAGTTCACCGCCTTCATGGCGATGTTCTGGGGCATCGCGGGCTTCCTTGTCGGCCTCATCATCGCCTCGCAGCTGGCCTGGCCCGCGCTGAATTTCGACCTGCCCTGGACCAGCTTCGGCCGTCTGCGGCCGCTGCACACCTCCGCGGTGATCTTCGCCTTCGGCGGCAACGTGCTGATCGGCACGTCGTTCTACGTCGTGCAGAAGTCCTGCCGCGCGCGTCTGGCCGGCGATCTCGCGCCCTGGTTCGTCGTGATCGGCTACAACTTCTTCATCCTGATCGCCGGCACCGGCTATCTGCTCGGTGTCACCCAGTCGAAGGAATATGCCGAGCCGGAATGGTATGCCGACCTCTGGCTGACCATCGTCTGGGTCGCCTACCTGCTGGTCTTCCTCGCCACCATCTTCAAGCGCAAGGAGCCGCACATCTTCGTCGCGAACTGGTTCTATCTCGCCTTCATCGTGACGATCGCGGTCCTGCATCTCGGCAACAATCCGGCGCTCCCGGTCTCGGTGTTCGGCTCGAAGTCCTACGTCGCCTGGGGCGGCATCCAGGATGCCATGTTCCAATGGTGGTACGGCCATAACGCGGTCGGCTTCTTCCTGACCGCCGGCTTCCTCGCCATCATGTACTACTTCATTCCGAAGCGCGCCGAGCGGCCGGTCTATTCCTACCGGCTGTCGATCATCCACTTCTGGGCGCTGATCTTCCTCTACATCTGGGCAGGTCCCCACCATCTGCACTACACGGCGCTGCCGGACTGGACGCAGACGCTCGGCATGACCTTCTCGATCATGCTGTGGATGCCCTCCTGGGGCGGCATGATCAACGGCCTGATGACGCTGTCGGGCGCCTGGGACAAGCTGCGCACCGATCCCGTGCTGCGCATGCTCGTGGTCTCGGTCGCGTTCTACGGCATGTCGACCTTCGAAGGTCCGATGATGTCGATCAAGGTGGTCAACTCGCTCAGCCACTACACCGACTGGACCATCGGCCACGTGCATTCCGGCGCGCTCGGCTGGGTCGGCTTCGTCTCCTTCGGCGCGCTCTACTGCCTGGTGCCGTGGGCCTGGAATCGCAAGGGCCTCTACAGCCTGAAGCTCGTCAACTGGCACTTCTGGATCGCCACCCTCGGCATTGTTCTCTACATCTCGGCGATGTGGGTGTCCGGCATCCTCCAGGGCCTGATGTGGCGCGCCTACACCTCGCTCGGCTTCCTCGAATATTCCTTCATCGAGACCGTCGAGGCGATGCATCCCTTCTACATCATCCGCGCCGCCGGCGGCGGCCTGTTCCTGATCGGCGCGCTGATCATGGCCTACAATCTCTGGATGACCGTCCGCGTCGGCGAGCAGGAAGTCCAGATGCCCGTCGCTCTTCAGCCGGCGGAATGAGGAGCTCAAGCAATGTCATTCTGGACACGCCATCAAGTCTTCGAAAAGAACTCGATCATCCTGGTCGTCGGCATCCTGCTCGTGGTTGCGATCGGCGGCCTCGTCGAGATCACCCCGCTGTTCTACCTCAAGAGCACGATCGAGGCGGTCGACGGCGTCAGGCCTTACACGCCGCTGGAGCTCGCCGGGCGCAACGTCTACGTCCGCGAAGGTTGCTATCTCTGCCATTCGCAGATGATCCGCCCCTTGCGTGACGAGGTCGAGCGCTACGGCCACTTCTCGCTCGCCGCCGAGAGCATGTTCGACCATCCGTTCCAGTGGGGCTCAAAGCGCACCGGTCCGGATCTGGCCCGCGTCGGGGCGAAATATTCCGACGACTGGCACGTCACCCATCTGACTAACCCGCGCGCCATCGTGCCGCAATCGGTGATGCCGGGCTATCCGTTCCTGAGCCACACCGAGGTCGATCCGGACACGATCGCCGACCACATGCGCACGTTGAAGGCCGTGGGCGTGCCCTACACCGACGACCAGATCGCGAGCGCCGGCGCCGACCTGAAGGCCCAGGCCGATCCGGACAATACCGGCGGCGATGCCTTCAGCAAGCGCTACGCCAAGGCCGTCGTGCGCAACTTCGACGGCAAGACCGGCACGCCGACCGAAATGGACGCGCTGATCGCCTACTTGCAGATGCTCGGCACGCTGGTCGACTTCAAGCTCTACAACGAGAAAGCCAATCTTCGCTGAGAAGGCATCAACGATGAAAGCTATCCTGACAGTCCATAATCTCGCGTCCGAGCTGGTGACGACGATCTGGACGCCGGTGTTCGTCGCGATCTTTCTCGCGATCATCGCCTACGCATTTTGGCCCCGTAACAAGGCTGCGTTCGACGAAGCAGCACACCTGCCGTTGCGGGAGGAGTGAGAGACCATGACCGATCATAGCGAAGTCGATACCGTCACCGGCAAGTCCACGACCGGACACGAATGGGACGGCATCAAGGAGCTCAACACGCCGCTGCCGCGCTGGTGGGTGATCGCCTTCTACCTCACCATCGTGTGGGCGATCGGCTACTGGATCGTCTATCCGGCCTGGCCGTTGATCGCCAGCAACACCACGGGCCTGTTCGGCTATTCGTCGCGCGCCGACGTCGCGGTCGAGCTCGCCAATCTCGAGAAGATCCGCGGTGACAAGATGGTGGCGCTGGGCGCAGCCTCGCTGGCCGACATCGAGAAGGACCCCGCGCTGCTCGCGCTCGCCCGTGCCAAGGGCAAGACCGTGTTCGGCGACAATTGCGCGCCGTGCCACGGCTCCGGCGGCGCCGGCGCCAAGGGCTTCCCGAACCTGAACGACGACGACTGGCTGTGGGGCGGCACGCTCGACCAGATCATGCAGACCATCCAGTACGGCGCGCGTTCCGGCCATGCCAAGACGCACGAAGGCCAGATGCTCGCCTTCGGCAAGGACGGCGTGCTGAAGGGCGACGAGATCGTCACGGTCGCCAACTACGTGCGGTCGCTGTCGGGCCTCTCGACCCGCAAGGGCTTTGATGCCGCCAAGGGCGAGAAGATCTTCGCGGAGAATTGCGTCGCCTGCCACGGCGACGGCGGCAAGGGCAACCAGGAGATGGGCGCGCCGAACCTGACCGACAAGATCTGGCTCTACGGCTCGGACGAGGCGAGCCTGATCGAGACCATCAGCCAGGGCCGCGCCGGCGTCATGCCGGCCTGGGAAGGGCGGCTCGATCCCGCCACCATCAAGGCGATGGCGGTCTACGTTCATTCGCTCGGCGGCGGCAAATAAGCCGATCCACGGCCAACGACTTCCGGCGGGGGCGAAGAAAAGCGCCCCCGTTTGCGTTGGATCAAGGGACGTGCCGGCGCCGGGTCTAGGTTTGATCGCACCTCTTGAGAAGATTCCGCGATGAACAAGACCGTCAACCCGAACGAACTCAAGCCGGCGGACGACAACGCGCCGCTCTACGCTGCGCGCAAGAAAGTCTATCCCCAGAGCGTCTCCGGCACGTTTCGCCGGATCAAATGGGGCCTGATGGCGTTCTGCCTCGGCGTCTATTATCTCCTGCCGTTCGTGCGCTGGAACCGCGGCCTCGGCGCGCCCAGCCAGGCCGTGCTGATCGATCTCCCCAACAGCCGCTTCTACTTCTTCTTCATCGAGCTGTGGCCGCAGGAGGTCTACTACTTCACCGGCCTGTTGATCGTCGCCGCGGTCGCGCTGTTCCTGATGAACTCCATCGGCGGCCGGATCTGGTGCGGCTACCTCTGTCCGCAGACGGTGTGGACCGACCTGTTCTATGCCGTCGAGCGTCTCGTCGAGGGCGACCGGCGCGAGCGGATGAGGAAGGACAAATCGTCCGACCCGATCAAACTCGAGCGCATCTACGAGATCGTGCTCAAGCACTCGATCTGGCTGCTGATCGCCTGGTGGACCGGCGGCGCCTGGGTGCTCTATTTCAATGACGCGCCGACGCTAGTCAAAGAGCTCGTCACCTTCCAGGCGCCGATGATCGCCTATGTCTGGATCGGCATCCTCACCGCGTCGACCTATGTGCTCGCCGGCTTCATGCGCGAGCAGGTCTGCACCTATATGTGCCCGTGGCCGCGGATCCAGGCGGCGCTGACCGACGAATGGGCGCTCAACGTCACCTATCGCTACGACCGCGGCGAGAAGCGCACCTCGGTGAAGAAGGCCGCGGAGCTGCGCGCCCTCGGCCAGCAGGTCGGCGACTGCGTCGACTGCTATCAATGCGTCGCGGTCTGCCCGACCGGAATCGATATCCGCAACGGGCCGCAGCTCGAATGCATCCAGTGCGGACTCTGTATCGACGCCTGCGACAACGTGATGACCAAGATCGGTCGGCCGAAGCGGCTGATCGGCTACGACAACGACATCAACATCCAGCGCCGTCAAGAAGGCAAGGCGCCGATCTACCGCATCGTTCGTGCCCGCACGATCGTCTACAGCGCAATCATCGCGGCGGTCGGCGGCATCATGATCTATACGCTCGCGACCCGCAGCTTGCTCGACGTCAACGTCCTGCACGACCGCAATCCAGTCGCGGTCAAGCTCAGCGACGGCTCGATCCGCAATGCCTACACGGTGCGTCTGCTGAACAAGAGCGGCTACGACCGCGTCATCGCCATCGACGTGGAGGGGCCAGTCAACCCGACGATGCACGTCGTCGGCGTCGATTCGGTGACGCCGGACCGCCCGATCATCGTGGTTCCGCGCGACTCCACCAGCGAACTGCGGCTGCTCGTCACCGCACCGGCCGAAAATAATCCGGAGAAGTCGATTCCGGTCCGCTTCCACGTCATGGACATCGGACTGGGCGTCGCCGCGAGCGCCACCGACAATTTCGTCACGCCTTAAGGATCAGGAGACAGCCATGGCTTCCAAGCCGCTGACCGGAACCAAGGTGTTCCTGATGTTGGTCGCCTTCTTCGGTCTCGTGATCAGCGTCAACGTGACCATGATGAAGCTCGCGATTGCGACGCTGCCCGGTACCGACGTCGACAGTCCTTATGCTGCGGGCCTCACCTATGACCGCGAGATCGCGGCGGCGCAGGACCAGGCGCTGCGCAAATGGAAGGTCAACGCCCATGTCGAGCGCCGCAACGACGGCGGCGCCGTGCTTCAGGTCGAAGCACGCGATGCGAGCGGCCAGCCGATCGCCGGACTGAAGTTCGGCGGCCGCCTGGAGCGGCCGACCGACAAACGCGCCGATCTCGCCGTCGAGCTCACGGAAGCCGGCATCGGCATCTATCGCGGCCATGCCGCCGCCGTCGCGCCCGGCCAGTGGGATCTGGTGATCGAGGGCGAGGCGCGGGGGGCACGTGTGTTCCTGTCGCGCAACCGCGTGATCCTGAACTGAAGGGATTTCGTCATGCAGGTCACGCGGGATTTTTCGCACTACGTCCGGACCGCGGGCGAGGGCCTCCAGCACATCGATCTCGCCGTCGAAGGCGTCCATTGCGCCGGCTGCATGGCCAAGATCGAGCGCGGGCTGTCCGCCATCCCTGATGTCACCCTGGCGCGGGTGAACCTCACTGACCGCCGCGTCGCGCTGGAATGGAAGGCGGGCACGCTCGATCCTGGCCGATTCATCGATCGGCTCGAAGAGCTCGGCTACAAGGCCTATCCGTTCGAGACCGAGAGCGCGGAGGCAACCGAGGTCGCCGAATCTCGCTTCCTGCTGCGCTGCCTCGGTGTCGCCGCGTTCGCCACCATGAACGTGATGATGCTGTCGATCCCGGTATGGTCGGGCAACGTCTCCGACATGCTGCCCGAGCAGCGCGACTTCTTCCACTGGCTCTCGGCGCTGATCGCGCTGCCGGCGGCGGCCTATGCCGGCCAGCCGTTCTTCCGTTCGGCCTGGCGCGCGCTGGCGGCCAAGACCACCAACATGGACGTGCCGATCTCGATCGGCGTGATCCTCGCGCTCGGCATATCCGTGGTCGAGACCATCCACCACGCCGAGCACGCCTATTTCGACGCCGCGATCATGCTGCTGACGTTCCTCCTGGTCGGCCGTTTCCTCGACCAGAACATGCGGCGGCGGACGCGTGCGGTCGCCGGCAATCTCGCGGCGCTGAAGGCGGAGACGGCGGCCAAGTTCGTCGGCCCCGATGAAATCTCGCACGTGCCGGTGGCGGCGATCCATCCCGGCGACATCGTGCTGCTGCGGCCCGGCGAACGCTGCGCGGTCGACGGCACCGTGATCGAAGGACGTTCCGAGATCGACCAGAGCCTGATCACCGGTGAGACGCTCTATGTGACGGCCGAGCAGGGCACGCCGGTCTATGCGGGGTCGATGAACATCTCCGGCACGCTGCGGGTGCGGGTCTCGGCGGCGTCGGAGGCGACGCTGCTCGCCGAGATCACGCGGTTGCTCGACAACGCGCTCCAGGCGCGCTCGCGCTACATGCGGCTCGCCGACCGTGCCTCGCGGCTCTATGCGCCTGTCGTCCATGCGACCGCGCTCCTGACCATCCTCGGCTGGGTCATCGCGGGTGCTGGGTGGCACGATGCGATCGTGACCGGCGTCGCCGTCCTCATCATCACCTGCCCCTGCGCGCTCGGGCTCGCGATCCCGACGGTGCAGACGGTGGCCTCGGGCGCGATGTTCAAGGCGGGGGTGCTGCTCAATGCGGGCGACGCAATCGAGCGGCTGGCCGAAGCCGACCATGTCATCTTCGACAAGACCGGCACGCTGACGCTGCCCGATCTCGAAGTCATGAATGCCGCCGACATCCCTGCCGATATCTTCGCGCTCGCCGGCCGCCTCGCGCTGTCGAGCCATCATCCGGTCGCAGCCGCAGTTGCGCAGGCTGCCGGTGCGAAGTCTCCGATCGTCGGCGCTGTCGAGGAATCCGGTCAGGGAGTCCGCGCGACCGTCGACGGCGTCGAGCTTCGCCTTGGCCGTCCGCCGTTCTGCGGTGCCGAGACGCTGGTCGGCGGCGCCACGCTTGATCCCGAAGCCTCAATCGTGGCATTCAGCAAGGGCAACGAAAAGTTCATCCTTTCCGTCCGCCAGGGCCTGCGCCCCGACGCGCAAGCCGTGATCACGGCGCTGAAGGCGCGCAACATCGGCGTCGAGATCCTCTCCGGCGACCGCGAGCCGGCGGTGAAGGCGGCGGCGCACGCGCTCGGCATTCCCGAATGGCGCGCCGGCGTCACGCCGGCCGACAAGATCGCGCGGATCGAGGAGTTGAAGCGTCGTGGCGCAAAAGTGCTGATGGTCGGCGACGGCATGAATGATGCGCCGTCGCTGGCGGCGGCCCATGTCTCGATGTCGCCGATTTCCGCCGCGCATCTGAGCCAAGCCACCGCCGATCTCGTCTTCCTCGGCCGGCCGCTCGCTCCAGTCGTCGCCGCCATCGACTCCGCGCGCAAGGCGCTGCATTTGATGCGGCAGAACCTCTGGCTTGCGATCGGCTACAATGTCCTCGCCGTGCCGGTCGCGATCAGCGGTGTGGTGACCCCCCTGATCGCGGCGGCTGCCATGAGCGGATCGTCGATCCTGGTGATGCTCAATTCGTTGCGGGCGCGCAGCGCCTCGCGGGAGATGGCGTGATGGAGATCCTGGTCATTCTGGTCCCGCTGGCGCTGGCTCTCGGCAGTGCCGGTCTCATAGCTTTTCTCTGGTCGCTGCGGAGCGGCCAATACGACGATCTCGACGGCGCCGCCTGGCGCGCGTTTGCCGACGACGAGCCGCCGCAACAGGCGCCGACTAGCGCTAGCGCTTCAAGTCAATCGTGAGCAGAGCTGCCGCCGCGAGGGCCAGACCCACGCCGGCCACGCAGGCCTGCCAGCCGAAGGCGTCGAACAGCCGTCCGAGCACGGCCGTGCCGACGAGCCCGCCGCAGAAATAGCAGGCGAGATAGGTGCCGCTGGCGATGCCGCGGCCGTCGGTGGCCGCCTGTCCGACGAAACCGGTGGCGGTCGCTTGCGCGAAGAACGTACCGACGCCGACCAGGACCATCCCCGCGAGCACCGCGCCCAGATGCGGCGTCAGCATCAACGGCAAACCTATCCCGGCGACGGCGAGCGAGCCCCAGATCGTCGGCCGTGGTCCGAGGCGCGATGCTATTCTGCCCGCTAGCAATGTCGTGAGCACCGAGGGCAGGAAGACGACATAGACGAAGCCCAGCCCCATCATGCCGAGCGATAGCGGCGGCCGCACCAGAATGAAATTGACGAACGTGAAGGTGCCGATGAAGGCGAACAGGATGCAGAAGCCGATGCCGTAGGCGGCGCGCAATCGCGGGTCGCGCCAATGTGCGAACATCGCGGCGAGCGGCGACCCCGTGGCGCTCATCGCATGCGTCGGCTGGACGTGCTTGATGGTGACATAGACCAGCGCCGCGCCGGCGAGATTGAGGGCAGCGAAAACGTAGAAATTCCACGCGAGGCCGAGGCCATCGGCGACGGCCGCTGAGATCAGCCGACCAACGAGATTGCTGGCGACGTTTCCGGTGATATAGGCGGCAAACGCGCCGCCGGCGTCCATCGCGCTGCATTGCTCGCCGAGATAGGCGAGCGTCAACGCGAAGGCGGATGCCATGCAGAGGCCCTGAGCTACGCGTAAGGCGGTAAAGACGGCAAGATTGGGTGCGGACGCCAGCAGGCTCGTCGGAATCGCAAGAAGTGCCAGGCTGAGCAAGATGCCGTTCCGACGATTGATATGTGGGCTGAAGAAGCCAACGACGAGGCTCGCGACGGCCATGCCGAAGGTGCTGGCATTGACCGCGAAGCCCATCGCCGCCGGCGTGACGCCATAGTGGCGCGTCAGCGAGGGTAGGATCGCCTGCGTCGCGAACAGGTCGACGACAGTCAGGAATGCGGTGAGGCCGATCACGAGCGAACGCAGCGCGAGACCTGGGGAAAGCCCATCCATGGGCACCGCGCCCGGTTTGATCGGAGTGGAAAGATCGATCATGGCACGCTTGTCCTGTGAGGGATGTGGCGCCCGGCACGAGATCCGGGCACCACATCGGGTAACGATACGCCGGGGCCGTGCGCTCGTTACATGTGGTGGTCGTTCGGGTCCTTGCGGACGTCGCCGACATAGAGAATGACGGTTTCCTTGCCGAGGTTCTTCCACCAGTGCGAGGTGCCGTAGACTTCGGGACGGATGTCGCCGGCCTTGTGCACGATCGGATCGGCGCAGTTGGAGGCGTATTCGACGATCTCGCCCTGCTGCACGAAGATCAAAGCAGGGCGGTCGTCATGGCTGTGCCAGGGCACGATGCCGCCGGGCGCGATCGTCAGCTTGCGGAAGCGCAGCTCACGGCCCTCGATATGCGCCGGCTGCTTGCCGAGGTCGATCGCACCGAGCGTGACGTCGGTGACGCCGACCGGCTTGTAATCGACCATCTGCTGGGCGTTCGGCTTGATCTTGTCGGTGGGGCACTCGCCGGCGAAAACCGGTGTCGCAAATGTCAGCGTTCCGAGAACGGCAACGCCTGTCCAAACCACGCGCGACACGATGTGATGCCTAGACATGGGAACTCTCCTGTGTTGGCCGCAACCGTGGTGGTCGCCGGCTATGGCAGGAGCTTCGTCGAGACCGCGTCGATGTTGAAATGCCGGCTCGCTTTCGATGCGATAGCCCGGCGCTATGTTGATGCGCCGCGGCTATCGAACCGATTGGGCATCGGCATTTCCGCCTCCGGGGGATCTGGCGTCCGATGGCAGGGCGCCCGATTGGCGGGCGTTCACGTCAATCCGGAGGAGCATCTCATGACGAAAGTGTCCAAAACCCTGATCTTTAGCGCGGCCTTCGCCGTCATCGCCACGTCGGCCTTCTCGGAGGCCGCCTGGGACTTCAAGGCTGGCATGGCTTACGTCTATGGCGGACCCGGCAAGATGTCGGCGATGGCCATGGCGCCGGCCGAGAAGAACCACGACGCCATGATGAAGAACGCGAAGAGGGTTCCCGACAACACCGTCTTCTTCATGGACAAGGGTACGCTGTACTCCACGTCGGGGCGGCTGGATCCGACCGGAAATTTCTACGTGAACTGATCGCGTGCGCAGGACGGCCGCCCCCTTGCGGGCGGCCCGACCACACAACTAATATTCGTCCCCTGAACGCCGGAGCAGAAGATGACGTCTCTCTCGCCCGCCGACGCCGAACAGCTCAGGCTTGCTTTCCAGCGCTGCCGCGACATGGACGGTACGCTGAACGACCAGCTCCGCGCCTATGCCGACGCCAGCCGGAAGGTGTTCCCCGCCTATGGCGAGGCGGTCGATCGCCTGGTCGCGCGGTTAAATGGAAACGGGGGTGGTGAGACGGCGCCGCGTCCGGGCGATGCGATGCCGCCGTTCATGCTGCCCGACGAGAGTGGACGTCTCGTCGCGCTGAATGCGCTGCTGGAGAGCGGCCCGGTTGCGGTGATGTTCTTCCGCGGCCATTGGTGCCCGTATTGCCGGCTCAATGTCCGCGCGGTGGTCCAGGCACTCGACCGCATCAGGGCGATAGGGGCACAGGTCGTCGCAATCGTGCCGGAAACGCAGGAATATACGCGGCAGCTGAAGTCAGATGCCGGTGCGCCGTTTCCGATCCTGACCGATCTCGACAACGGCTACGCGCTCTCGCTCAATCTCGCGATCTGGCTCGGCGCCGAGATCCAGCATCTGTTGTCCTATCAGGACATGGCGAAATTCCACGGCAATGACGGCTGGGTCCTGCCGATCCCGGCCGTGTTCGTGGTCGGACGCGACGGCCTCGTGAAGGCCCGCTTCGTCGATCCCGATTTCCGCAAGCGCATGGAGATCGATGATCTCCTGGCCGCGCTGGAGGATGCACGCAGGGGAAAGCTGAGCTTCGCATAACGCGCTTTATTCCCTTCTCCCCTTGTGGGAGAAGCTGGCGCGAAGCGCCGGATGAGGGGTTCTCTCTGCGCCCTCGATGCTAGTCGTCCGTTAAGAGCGACCAAGTGACTGATCTGGAATCGTAATCTGGCGGATCGGCTGTTTTGGGATTGCAGGGTTTTGATGCTTCGGGCGTCGGAACCTTGCGATTTCATTTTCAGGATTCCGTCGAATCGCCAGTCATGATTCCGTGGTCGCATCGGAGGTGGCGATGCGACCGAAGAAGCACAGGACGACGGGATCGGACGATCTGTTCCGCGCCAGGCTCGACCAGATCATCAACATGAAGCACGAGCTGGTTCAGCTCGCCGGTAAGGTCGATTGGGACTGGATCGACGGCGAGGTCGCGCCGCTCTATAGCGAGAACGGCAGGCCCGGGATCGCGACCCGCTTCATGATCGGGCTGCTGCTGCTCAAGCAGATTTACGGCCTGTCCGATGAGGGGGTGTGCGAGCGCTGGGTCCATGACCCGTATTTCCAGTACGTCACCGGCGAAGAGTTCTTCCAGCACGCGTTCCCGCACGAGCGCTCGGACCTGAGCCACTGGCGCAAGCGGCTCGGCGACAAGCTGGAGCTGTTGCTGGCCGAGAGCCTGCGGGTGGCGCACGAGGCCGGCGCGTTACGCAGCCAAGACCTCAAGCGCGTCACGGTCGATACCACGGTGCAGCCAAAGGCCATCACCTTCCCGACCGATGCCAAGCTGCTGCACGCGGCGATCAAGGGGCTCAACCGCCTGGCGAGGAAGCACGGGGTCAGGCTGCGGCAATCCTATCTTCGCATTGCCAAGACCGCGGCCATGATGGCGGGGCGCTACGCCCATGCCAAGCAATTCAAGCGGCATCAGCGGCAGCTGCGCATCCTGCGCAGCCGGCTGGGCCGGATCATCCGCGATATCCGCCGCAAGATCGAAGGTCAGACCGTGCTCGAGAACGCCTTCGCCCTCCCGCTCAGCCGGGCTTCGCAGATCCGCTCGCAGCAACAGCGCCAGCGCGGCTGGAAGCTGTATTCCTTCCACGCTCCGGAGGTCGAGTGCATCGGCAAGGGCAAAGCAGCCGCGCCTTACGAGTTCGGTGTCAAAGCCTCCATCGTCACCAACAACCGCCGTGCTCCCGGCGGCCTGTTCGTGCTGCACGCCAGGGCGCTACCCGATAACCCGTACGACGGTCACACCTTGCGGGACGTCATCGACCGCACCGAGACTCTCACCGGCTGCGCGATCGAGCGGGCCTATGTCGACAAGGGATACCGCGGCCACGACGCTCAAAATCCCCGACGCGTCTTCATCTCTGGCCAGAAGCGCGGCGTCTTCGGTGTCATCAAGCGCGAGCTGCGCCGCCGCTCCGCCATCGAACCCATCATCGGACACCTGAAGGCCGATGGTCACCTCGGCCGCTGCTACCTTAAAGGCCGCGCCGGAGATGCGGCCAACGTCATCCTCTCCGCCGTCGGCCACAACTTCCGCCGCATCCTCGCCTGGCTCAGAGAACTCTTGTGCCTCATCCTGGTCCAGCTATGGCGCACGTTCGTCCGTCACGCCACGCTCAATTCGCCTTCTTAACGGACGACGATGCAAGAGACTAGCGCGCTGAGACAACCCCTCACCCGTCTCGCCGCTGTCGCGAGCCACCCTCTCCCGCAAGGGGAGAGGGGAAAGCAGCGTCCGCGCTAGCCCGCCAGCTCTCGCCAGTCCGCGCCGCGCAGCATGCGCATCACGGCATTGCCCACTGCCGTGCGCTGCCGGCCGGCCACCCCGTAAAGGCTGACGGTACGGCGGGCGTCCAGCCCCGTCACCGCGGCGCGCGTCAGCCGTTCCGGCACGGGCGAGGTGTGCGGCAGCATGGCGATGCCCATGTCGGCGTCGACCAGCTCGATCAGATCGCGCTCGTTCGAGACTTCGTGGCCATGTTCGATGTCGATGCCGTGTTCGCGCAGGCTCGCAGAGATCCGGCCGGAATGCTCGCAGAACGTCCGGCTCAGAAGCTGCTCCGATCGCAAGTCCTCCAGTTCGACCGAGCTGCGGCCGGCCAGCCGATGGCCATCGCCGACGACGAGCTCAAAAGTTTCCGTGAAGAGGGGCCAGACGTCGAGCCGTTCCCAGGCCTCATCGATCTCGGCGGCAATCCCGAGCTCGGCCTCGCCCTTCTTCAGGAATTCGCCGACCTCGCGGCTCGTCCCGCGCAGGAAGCGGAATTCGAGCCGGTTGAACTGCCGCCTGATCTGGTTGAGATGGGGAATGAGCAGCGACAGATCGATCGAATGTGTCAGCGCAATGCGGAGCGCGCCGATCTCACCGCTCTTGAACGAGGAGGCGAGGGAACGCGCGCCGACGGCGGCGTCATAGCACTGCTTCAAGAGCGGATGCATGCGCTGGCCGAGCTCGGTCAGCTGCGCAGCCGGTCGCTCGCGACGAAACAGGTCGCCGCCGAGCTCGGCCTCGAGCTGCTTGATCGCGCGCGTCAGCGACGGCTGCGTCACGTTGCACTCCTCGGCGGCACGCGTGAAGTTCAACAGCTGCGCCACCGCGAGGAAATAGCGGACCTGATGCATTTCCATGGATCGGCTCCCCAGCAGGATCGGGCAGCAGAACTCTAGCCGATCGGGGCAGGGAATGACATCCCGGCCGCAATAGCGGGCGCGTATGGTTTCGGAAGCCAGGCGGCATTTCCATTCGGGCCGGCGCCGCTTCATGGTCCTGCGAAAGCGGGCGCCGGGGCCAAGCCCAGCGATCGCCAATGGAGGATCTCGCATGAACATATCGCTGAAGCCACAGACGTCTCAACCTGCGCGCGCGCTGGCCGGAAAGGTTGCGCTGGTCACGGGCTCGACCAGCGGCATTGGGCTCGGCGTCGCATGGGCGCTGGCTGCCGCGGGTGCCGACATCGTGCTCAATGGCCTCGGTGTCGCGAGCGAGATCGACCGGACGCGCGAGCAGCTCGCCGCCGAATTCGGCATCAAGGCGAGCTACTCGCCCGCAGACATGACGAGGCCCAAATCGATCGCCGAGATGATCGCGGCCACCATCGCCCAATCCGGCCGGCTCGACATCCTCGTCAACAACGCCGGCATCCAGCATGTCGCGCCGCTCGACCAGTTTCCAGTCGAGAAATGGGACCAGATCCTCGCGATCAATCTGACGTCCGCCTTCCACACCACGCGACTCGCGTTGCCGGCCATGCGCCGGAACGGTTTTGGCCGGATCATCAACATCGCCTCTGCGCATGGTCTGGTCGGCTCGCCGTTCAAGGCGGCCTATGTCGCCGCCAAGCATGGGATCGTCGGTCTCACCAAGGTGACGGCGCTCGAGACCGCGGAGGAGGGCATCACCTGCAATGCCGTCTGTCCGGGCTACGTCTACACACCGCTGGTCGAGGCGCAGATCGACGGACAGGCCAAGGCGCACGGCGTCTCCCGCGATCAGGTGATCCGTGACGTGCTGCTCGTGCAGCAGCCGAACAAGCGTTTCGCCACGGTCGAGGAGCTTGGCGCGCTCACGGTGTTCCTGGCGACGGAAGCGGCCGCTTCCATCACCGGCATTGCGCTTCCGGTCGATGGCGGCTGGACCGCGCATTGACATGGGGCGGCGCAACAAGCTGCGGCGGACTGCGAACATTCGATCGGCGCAAGCTCATGAGGAGCGAGACATGAACGGCATGCAGGACAACGCGCAGAACAATGGTACGGACCTGCCGGGCCAGGTCGTGCTGGTGCTTCAGGGCGGCGGCGCACTCGGGTCCTATCAGGCCGGGGTGTATCAGGCGCTGCACGAGGCCGGCATCGAGCCTGACTGGATCATCGGCACCTCGATCGGCGCCATCAATGCGAGCCTCATTGCGGGCAACGCGCCTCGGCAGCGACTCGCGCGTCTGAGGGAGTTCTGGAAACGGATGGAGCAGAATCCGATCTGGAATTTGCGCACCGCGTTTCCCGGCTTCAACGAGAAGCTGACCTATTGGTCGACGGTCACCAACGGCATTCCCGGCTTCTTCCGGCCCAATCCGCTGGCGCATGCGGGGGATTCCTTTCCGCTCGGCGCCGACCACGCCGGCTTCTATTCGACTGCGCCGCTGGAGAAGACGCTGCTCGAACTCGTCGATTTCAGCCTCGTCAACCGCTGTTCGCCGCGCTTGACGGTCGGTGCGGCTCATGTCCGCACCAGCCAGATGCGCTATTTCGACAGCCGCGACGGTGATCTCTCGGTGAAGCACGTCATGGCCTCGGGCGCGCTGCCGCCGGCCTTCCCTGCGGTGCGCATCGACGGCGAGCTCTATTGGGACGGCGGCATCCTGTCCAACACGCCGACAGAGGCGGTGTTCGACGACAATCCGCGTAAGGACTCGCTGATCTTCGCGGTGCATCTGTGGAATCCGGTTGGAGCCGAGCCGACCACGATGGCGGAGGTGCTTAACCGTCACAAGGACGTGCAATATTCCAGCCGGATCGCCAGCCAGATCGCGCGCCAGCAGCAGGCCCATCGCCTGCGCCACGTCATCAACCAGCTCGCCGCGCGATTGCCCGAGCGCGAGCGCAGCGATCCGGCGGTGCGCGAGCTCACGAGCCATGGCTGCCCAACGCGCATGCATGTGGTGCGCCTGCTCGCCCCGCAGCTGGACCGCGAGAGCCACACCAAGGATATCGATTTCAGTCCGTCAGGCATCATGCAGCGCTGGGATGCAGGCTATGCCCACACGAGATCCGTGCTTGCGCGAAAGCCCTGGATCGGTGAATTCGATCCGCTCGCCGGCGTGGTGCTGCACGAGCATATGGACGTGCTGCCGATTGCGGCGGAGTGAGGGCCTTGTTCTTCATTGTTTTACGTGATGACGATTTCGCAGCGGCGCGGTCCGGGGTATTGTCGCCGTGTCTTCGTCGCGAGGCTTGCAATTGGTCGGTGAGAAAGATCTGGAGGCGTCGCTCGAAACGCTGCGTGCGAACGCGGCGGGACCGGTCGCCGGCGTGTTCGGTCCGTCCTCGCTGACCTGGCGCATCGACCGGGAGGCCGTGATCTTTCTCGGCGCCGGCCGTGCGCTGTTGCTGCAACTGGCGCATCCGTGGGTGGCGGCGGCGATCGCCGAGCATTCGAGCACCCTTGCCGACCCGATCGGCCGCTTCCATCGCACTTTCGACATCGTCTTTACCATGGTGTTCGGCTCGCTGGACCGGGCGCTGCTGTCGTCCCGGCAGCTGCACCGGCGCCACAGCATGATCATTGGCGAGATGCCCGAGACCGTCGGTCCGTTCGCGGCCGGCTCGCGCTATTGCGCCAACGACATTCCCTCGCTCCGCTGGGTCCATGCGACGCTGGTCGAGACCGCGCTGATGGTGCATGATCTGGTGCTGCCGCCGCTCTCGGCGGAGGAGCGCGAGCGCTATTGGAGCGAGGCCCGGCTGTACGGCGCCCTGTTCGGACTGACGGGGGATGATTTGCCGGCGGACTGGTCCGGCTTCGCAGCCTACAATGCGGCGATGGCGCAGTCGGATACGCTGACCGTCAGCCCGGCCGCGCGCCAGATCGCCGAACAGATCTTCAGAGGCGCCCGCCCCTGGTTGCGGCCACCGCGATGGTACCGCGCGCTCGCGGCGCGCATGCTGCCGGAGCGGCTGCGCGCCGGATTCGGCCTTGTGCTTGACGCGCGCGACATCAAAGCTGCCGACAATGCGCTGACCTGGATCAGGCGCGTCTATCCGAAACTGCCCGACCGGCTGCGCTATGTCGGCCCCTATCAGGAGGCGCAGGCGCGCTTGCGGGGCGAGCCGCAGCCCGACTGGATGATCCGGTGCCTGAACCGCGCCTGGATCGGGCGGCCGCAGATGGACGTGCGCGGGAAGGGGTGAGGTCCTCCGCTGCTGCCAACAACTTCCGTCATTGCGAGGAGCCCTTGCGACGAAGCAATCCAGACTACCGCGGCGGAGAGACTCTGGATTGCTTCGCTACGCTCGCAATGACGGAGTGCGTAGCCACGCCTCGGCCCAATCTCACACCGACGCCAGCTTCCGGTACAGCGCGCTGTAGCAGCCGGCCGAGATGCTCCAGGAGAACGATCGTCCCATTGCGCTGCGGCGCATGGTATCGAGCTGGTCCTGCGCCATGAACGCCTCGAACGCGCGGCGGACGCCGCCGATGAAGGATTCGCGCGAGGGCCTTGCGAACAAGAAGCCGGTCTCGCCGTCGGTAATGGTCTCGGCCAGACCGCCGGTCTGGTGTCCGATCGGCAGCGAACCGAAGCGCTGGGCGTACATTTGGCTGAGCCCGCACGGTTCGAAGCGCGAGGGCATCAGGGTGAAATCGCTGCCGGCGAAGATGCGGCGCGCCTGGGCGTCGTTGAAGCCGATCACGACCCCGATGGCATCGGGGCGGCGGCGATGCGCGTTGATCACGGCCTGCTCGAGCGCCGGTTCGCCGGAACCGGTGATCACGATCTGGCCACCGGCATCGACGATCTCGTCGGCGGCCGACAGCACGAGGTCGATGCCCTTCTGGTGCACGAGGCGGGCGACGATGCCGAACATGGGGCCGCGTGAGACCGCAAGCCCGAACTGCTTGCGCACGTAGTCCGCATTCGCTTTCTTGCCGATCCAGTCGCCGGCGCCGAATTGCTGGGCGAGCTGTGAGCAGGAGCGTGGGTCCCAGCTCTCGTCTATCCCGTTGAGGATGCCGGTGAGCTCGGCGGCGTCGGAGCGGACGCGAAGCAGGCCTTCGAGACCGCAGCCGAATTCGGCCGTGGTGATCTCGCGCGCATAGGTGCCGCTGACCGTGGTGAGGTGCGAGGCATAGACCAGCCCGGCCTTGAGGAAGGAGACCTGATCGTAGAATTCGACGCCGTCGATATGGAACGAGCTCTCCGGCGCGCCGATCCGCCGCAGCGAGTCCTTTGGGAAGAGGCCCTGATAGGCGAGGTTGTGGATGGTCAGGATCGACGGCAGCTTGGCGCCGCGCCAGGCGAGATAGGCCGGCACGAGTGAGGCCTGCCAGTCATTGGCATGGATCAGGTCTGCTGCCCAATTCTTGTCCAGCGTGCCCATGGCCAGCTCAGCGGCGGCCGAGGCAAGGCGCGCGAAGCGGATGTCGTTGTCCGGCCAGTCGCGCCCGGATTCGTCGCCATAGGGATTGCCGGGCCGGTCATAGAGCTGTGAGCACAACAGCACGTAGACCGGCAGGCCGTCCTTGGTCGCGGCCCGCCCGAGCGAGCAGGCTGGCATCTCCGCAAATGCCGGACAGCGGCCAACGATTTGAATGTGCGTAAGTTGTTCGATGATGTCGCGATAGCCGGGCAGCATGATCCGGATATCGGCAAAGGAGCGAAGGGCGCGGGGGAGAGCAGCAGAAACGGCTCCAAGTCCGCCGACGCGGACGAAGTCGTCCATCTCTGTCGTGACGAACAAGACCCTCAAGAACAGCCGCCCTCTGCCGATCCCGTTCGCTGCTATGCAAGAACGGGTCCAGTTGTTCCGGAATTCCCAAGCCCGCCCATGCGGCGCGTCGGTTCGGTAAACACTTTCCTACTCAGCCGCCGCCCTCTAGGGTCGCCGCATCAACAACAGAGAACTTCGATAAGTTCCTAAGACACCCAAGGACGTGAGCAGGCATGCAGCTAGCAGATAAGCATGAGGGGACGACGACAAAGGCCTTCGCCGGCCTGCGGGTCCTGGATTTTTCGACCACGATTGCCGGTCCCCACTGCACGCGCATGCTCGCCGACATGGGCGCCGAGGTGATCAAGATCGAGACCGACGGCGGCGAGACGATGCGGACCCGGCCGCCGCTGCGCAAGGGGTGCAGCACCACGTTCGGCCAGCTCAATGTCGGCAAGAAAAGCGTGGTGCTCGACCTCAAATCCGAGGACGGCAAGGAGGCGGTGCGCCGGCTGGCCGCGACCGCCGACGTCCTGGTCGAGAACTTCCGCCCGGGGGTGATGCACCGGCTGCGGCTCGACTACGACAGCATGCGTCAGGTCAACCAAAAGCTGATCTACTGCTCGATCTCGGGCTACGGCCAGACCGGCCCCTCGGCCGAGCTGCCGGCCTATGCGCCGGTGATCCACGCGGCCTCGGGCTACGACATGGCGCATCTCGCTTACCAGCCCGGCCGCAACCGCCCCGACTATTGCGGCATCTATCATGCCGACGTCGTCACCGGCACGTACGGCTTCGGCGCGATCGCTTCGGCGCTCTATCAGCGCACGGTCACGGGTCTCGGCCAGCACATCGACGTTTCCATGCTGGAAACGATGCTGTCGCTGACGCTGACCGAGTTGCAGAGCTCGCAATTCGCCGTGAAGCCGCCGCCGCGCCCGATGTTCGGGCCGACCGAGACGGAAAACGGCTATGTCATGATCACGATCGCGAGCGAGAAGACGTTTCAGGGTTTGATGGGGGTGATCGGCCGCCTCGCCTGGATCTCCGATCCGCGCTTCTCGACCTACGCCGCGCGCCGCGAGAACTGGGCCGACATGATGGACGGCGTCGAAGCCTGGTCACGGCAGCTCACGACCGATGCATGCCTTGCCGCGCTCGGCGCGGCCGGCGTCCCGGCCTCGGCCTATCGCACCGTGTCAGAAGCGCTGGCCGATCCGCAGCTCGCGCACCGGCAGGCGCTGTCCGAGGTGCGGGACGGGGGCGGTTCATTCCAGGTCCTCAATCTGCCGTTCCGAATGTCGGGCGCCGACACCACGCCGGCCAAGACGATGGCCGTGCTCGGCGAGCACACGGATGCGCTACGCGATGAGATCGGCCTCGCGGACGAAGCGCCAATTCCATCAGGCAAAACGGCCGCGACGTGCTGAACGCATCGCGCCGCGGTATGCGGCGCTCGAACCCTTCGTGCGTTCCTCTTGCCGTGGCGGACATTTGTCGCCAATCTCGCTCCCCGAGTCATTCAACGATCCGAAACATCGGACGAGGGACCCCGGGAGGAACCATGACGAGTGCGGCTGCCGTGGCACGCAAGTGCGTGCCGATTTTCCTTGTTGCGGCATTTGCACTGGCAGCGCCGGCGCAGGCGCAGAAGTCGGGCGGCAGCATCACCGTCGGTCAGGAGCTGGAGATTGCAGGCTTCGATCCGCTCAAGGTCGGCGTCTACGACACCTCCACCTTCACCGCAGCCGCTGCGATCTTCGACACGCTGACGACGCTGGACGAGAAAGGCGAGGCGGCGCCAAAACTCGCGGTGTCCTGGACCCATTCCGACGACTACAAGAGCTGGACCTTCAAGCTGCGTCAGGGCGTGAAATTCCATGACGGCACGCCGTTCAATGCGCAGGCGTTCAAGGAAAACTTTGACCGGCAGAAGGATCCCGCCAACAAGTGCCGCTGCGCCTTCTACATCACCAACGTCAAGGAGGTGCTGGCGCCCGACGAATACACCATCGTCTACAATCTCACCGATCCCTCCGTGAACCTGCCGGCGGTGATCACCATCCAGAGCTCCAACAACGCCATTCATTCGCCGACGGCCTGGAAGACCAAGGGCGACGACTATAATCGCAATCCCGTCGGCACCGGCCCCTACATCCTGAAATCCTGGACTGCGGGCGACCGCATGGTGCTGGAGAAGAACCCGGACTACTGGGACAAGGGCCGTCCGTATCTCGACCGCATCATCTTAAAGCCGCTGCCCGACGCACAGTCGCGCTTTGCCTCGCTGCAATCGGGCGAGGCCGACATCATCTGGGACGATGAGAACGACGCCGACAACATCATGAGGGCGCAGAAGGACTCAAAGCTCACCGTGCACACCTACAAGGGCTCGGGCGCGCAGGTCTACGCCTTCAACACCAAGGTCGCGCCGTTCGACGACGTCCGCGTGCGGCAGGCGCTCGTGATGGCGATCGACCGTCCAAAAATGTCGCAGGCAATCAGCAACGGCCTGAGCCGCCCCGCGACCAATCCGTACGGCGACGGTTCCTGGGTCAAGTGCAAGGACGACGGCGCGCTGCCGTTCGACATCGAGAAGGCCAAGGCGCTGATCAAGGATTATGGCAAGCCGGTCGAGTTCAAGATGCTGGTGACCGCGACGCCCCGCGGCCGCATGATCGGCCAGGTGCTCCAGCAGTTCTGGAAGCGCGTCGGCGGCAACATGGAGATCGAGCAGGTCGATCAGGCCACCATCCCGTCGCGCGCCTTCACCCGCCAGTTCCAGTTGACGCCGTGGCGCATCGTCGATCTCGCCGATCCCGATCCGCAGATGTATGCGAACTTCCGCAGCGGCAGTCCGCTCGCGCTGTCCAACTACGCTGATCCGGAGCTCGACCGGCTGCTCGATCATGCCCGCGTCACGGCCGACCTCGGCCAACGGACCGAGGATTATTGCGCGATCAGCCGCCTGATCAACAAGCAGGCGATCTGGTTCTGGACCTTCCAGAACACCTATTACGCGCTGTCGAGCGCCAAGCTGAAGGGCTTTCCGAAAATCTACAACGGTGTGATCGACGTCTCGAACACCTGGCTGGAATGAAAGCGCGATGCTGAACTTCGTCGTTCGGCGGCTCCTTGCGATTCTGCCGGTCCTGCTGGCCGTCTCGCTGCTGACCTTCTTGATTGCCTCGCTGCTGCCGGGCGATCTCGCCTTGGTCATCCTCGGCGACCAGGCAACGCCGGAGAATGTCGCGGCGCTGCGCCGTGACATGGGGCTCGACCAACCGCTGTGGTGGCGTTACCTGAGCTGGCTCGGCCATGTCCTGCAGGGCGATCTCGGCCGCTCCTTCCGCACCGGGCAGACGGTGCTCCAGGCGGTGGCCGAGCGCATCCCGGTCTCGCTCCAGCTGATGCTGATGGCCGAGTTCATCGGGCTCGTGATCGGCGTGCCGCTTGCGATCGCCTGCGCCGCGCGCGCCGGCGGCGCCTTCGACCGCTTCATGACCGGCAGCGCCTTCGCCATGCTGTCGATGCCGTCCTTCCTGACCGCGATCCTCCTGATCTATCTGTTCGCGGTCGAGCTGCACTGGCTGCCCGCGACCGGCTATGTGCCGTTCACCGAGGCGCCGCTGGCCAATCTGCGCTTCTTCGTGCTGCCGGCGCTGACATTGGCGCTGGCGGAATGGCCGGGCATCATGCGGGTGCTGCGCTCCGACATGATCGCCACGTTGCAGGAGGATTATATCGCGCTCGCCAAGGCCAAGGGCCTCAAGCCCGCACGCATCCTGTTCGTACATGCGCTCAAGCCCTCGTCGCTGACGCTGGTGACGGTGACCGGGATCAATATCGGCCGTCTGCTCGGCGGCACGCTGATCGTGGAATCGATCTTTGCACTACCCGGAATCGGACGGCTGCTGGTCGGCGCGATCTACACCCGCGACCTCGTCATCCTGCAGGGCGTGGTGCTGCTGGTCGCCTGCGGCTTCGTGCTCGTCAACTTCATCGTCGACATGCTCTACGCCGTGCTTGATCCGAGGATCCGCCATGGCCACGCTTGAGCTCTCGATTCAGGACGAGGCGGCGTCCGCGCCCGTTCGCGGCAGGCGCAAGCTCGGCCTGCTGTTCTGGCTCGCGAGCGGCTGGCTTGCGATCATTCTCGCGCTCGCGATCCTGGCGCCGGTGCTGCCGCTGCAGAACCCGACCGACATGGACATGCTGGAACGCCGCGCGGCGTTCTCCGGCGAGCACTGGCTCGGCACCGACGGGCTCGGCCGCGACGAGCTCGCCCGCCTGATTTTCGGCGCGCGAGTGTCGCTGACGGTCGGGCTGATCGCGCCGATGATCAGCCTTGTATTCGGCGGCGCACTCGGCCTGCTCGCCGGCTATTTCCGCGGCCGGTTCGAGACGCTGGTGGTCGGCAGCATGGACGTGCTGCTGGCCTTTCCGCCGCTGATCTTCGCGCTCGCCGTGACTGCCTATCTCGGCCAATCCGTCCCCAACCTGACCTTGATCCTTGGCGTGCTCGGCATTCCCGCCTTCATGCGCGTGGCGCGTGCGGCGACGCTGACGCTGTCGCGGCGCGAATTCGTGATTGCCGCCGAGGCGCTCGGCGCCAGCCACGCGCGGATCCTGCTGCGCGAGCTTCTGCCGAACGTGATCCTGCCGCTGCTCGCCTTCTTCCTGCTCGGTGTCGCCGTCACCATCGTGGTCGAGGGGGCGCTGTCCTTTCTCGGCCTCGGCGTGCCGCCGCCGATGGCGAGCTGGGGCAGCATGATCGGCGAGGGGCGCGAGAGCCTCGACGTCGCGCCGCGGCTCGCCTTCCTGCCGGCGGCGGCGCTGTTCCTGACCGTGCTGGCTTTCAACCTCGTCGGCGACACCTTGCGGGCCCTGACCGACCCGCGTCAGGGGGCATTGTGAGCGCGCCGCTCTTGACCATCGAGGACGTCGCGGTCGAGCTGCCGACACCGCGCGGCAATTTGCGCGCGGTGGATCACGTCGACCTGTCGCTGGCGGCCGGCCGCACGCTCGGCATCGTCGGCGAATCCGGCTGTGGCAAGACCATGCTGTCGCGCGCGGTGCTTCAACTCCTGCCGAAGAAGGCGAAGCTGACGGGCCGGGTGATGTTCGACGGCGAGGATCTGGTGCGGCTTAATGCGGAACGGCTGCGGCGCCTACGCGGGCGCGATCTCGCGGTCGTGTTCCAGGATCCCATGACCTCGCTCAATCCCGTGCTCACCATCGGCACTCAGTTGATGGAGACGATCCAGGAACATCTCGAGCTGGATGCCCCGGCGGCCAGGAAGCGCAGCATCGAGCTGCTGGCGGCCGTCGGCATTCCGGCACCGGAGCAGCGGCTCGCGCAATATCCGCATCAATGTTCCGGCGGCATGCGCCAGCGCATCGCGATTGCGATCGCGCTGTCCTGCGAGCCGAAACTGCTGATCGCGGACGAGCCGACGACGGCGCTCGACGTCACCATCCAGGCGCAGATTCTCGATCTCCTGGCGCGCGAGCAGCGGCGGCGCCACATGGCGATGATCATCATCACCCATGATCTCGGCGTCGTCGCCGGCCGCGCCGACGAGGTCGCCGTGATGTATGCGGGCAGGGTGGTCGAGCGCGCGCCGACGCCGACGCTGTTCAAGCGCATGCACATGCCCTACACCGAGGCGCTGCTGGCGGCGATCCCGAAGCTTGAGACCGCGCCGCATACGCCGCTGCCTGCGATCTCCGGCCGTCCGCCCGACCCGACGCGGCCGCTGCGTGGCTGCTCCTTTGCGCCGCGCTGCCGTTATGCCGCGGGGCGCTGTCACGAGGCCAAGCCGGAGCTGAAGAGCGCGGAGGTGCCGGGGCATCTCTATGCCTGCTTCCATCCGATCCAGATGGCCGAGGGGATCGGCGCATGATGCAGCTTGCCGTGCGCCCCGAGCCGCTGCTGAACGTCGACAATCTCGTCGTCGAATATGGTCTCGGCAACAAGACGGTGCATGCCGTCTCCGGTGTCAGCCTTCAGGTCGCACGCGGCGAGACGCTGGGGCTGGTCGGTGAATCCGGCTGCGGCAAGTCGACGCTGGGGCGCGCGGTCCTGCAGTTGCGCCGCGCCAAATCCGGGCGGGTGATGTTCGACGGCGAGGATCTGACGGCGATGGAGGGCGAGGCGCTGCGCAAGATGCGCCGCCGCGTGCAGCTGATCTTTCAGGATCCTATCGCCTCGCTCAATCCGCGCCGGCGCATTGGCGACATCGTCGCCGAACCGCTGATCATCGCCGGCGTCAAGGATGCTGCCGAGCGCAAGCGGCGCGTTCACGAGGTGCTTTCCGCGGTCGGGCTCGACCCTGATATCGTGGCGGGTCGTCTGCCACATGAATTCTCCGGCGGGCAGTGCCAGCGCATCTGCATCGCGCGGTCGCTGGTGCTCAATCCTGAGTTCATCGTCTGCGACGAGCCGGTGTCGGCGCTCGACGTCTCCATCCGCGCGCAGATTCTCAATCTGCTGGAGGAGATGAAGGCGCGCTTCGGCCTGACGCTGCTGTTCATCGCGCATGATCTCGCGGTGGTCAAAGCGGTCAGCGACCGCGTCGCGGTGATGTATCTCGGCCGGCTCTGCGAGGTCGGGCCGTCGGAACAATTGTTCGCAAAGCCGGCGCATCCCTATACCGGGTTGCTGTTGCAGGCGATCCCGGTGCCTGATCCGGATGTGCGTCCCGTTGAGAGTGTAGCGAGTGGCGAGCCGCCATCGCCGATTGCGCCGCCGTCCGGCTGCCGCTTCCGCACCCGCTGTCCGCGGGCCGATCAGCGATGCAGCGCGGAGATACCGGAGTTGCGTGAAATCGCGCCCGGCCAGTTCGCGGCTTGCCATCATCCGCTGGCCTAAACTAAGACGGTCGGGGTTTGTCTCGCCTCGCCGGTCGTGGCATGCTGGCGCGACAACAAGAACATGCCGGGAGGACGTCGATGAAGAGCTTCAAGGTTGCCGATTTCAAGGCGCCGCTGCAGGAGGTCGACGAGGCCACGCCGCAGCCCTCGGGCACCCAGGTTCTGATCAAGGTGAAGGCGGCCGGCGTCTGCCACAGCGACCTCCACATCTGGGAAGGCGGCTACGATCTCGGTCACGGCCGCAAGCCGCTGTCGCTGAAGGACCGCGGCATCAATTTGCCGCTGACCATGGGCCACGAGACCGTCGGCGAAGTCCTCGCCTTCGGGCCCGACGTAAAGCCGACCGACCAGGGCGACCTCAAGCTCGGCGATGTCGGCCTGGTCTATCCCTGGATCGGCTGCGGCAAATGCGCCACCTGCCTTGGCGGCGAGGAGAACATGTGCCTGACGCCGCGCTCGCTCGGCGTCTATTGCGATGGCGGTTATGCCGACCATATGCTGGTGCCGCATCCGCGCTATCTGCTCAATCTACGAGGGCTCGACCCCGCGACGACCGCGCCCTATGCCTGCTCGGGCGTCACCACCTACAGCGCGCTGAAGAAGGTCGAGCAGCATTTCGACACGCCGATCGTGATGTTCGGCGCCGGCGGCCTCGGCCTAATGGCGCTGTCGCTGCTGAAAGCGATGGGCGGCAAGGGCGCGATCATGGTCGATATCGATGCGAAGAAGCGCGAAGCGGCGGAAAAGTCCGGTGCGCTCGCGACGGTCGATCCCAAGGCCCCGGATGCGCTGGAGCAACTCGCGAAGAAGGCGGGCGGGCCGATCCGCGCCGTGATCGACCTCGTCGGCAATGCCGCGACGACGCAGCTCGGTTTCGACTGCCTGACCAAGGGCGGCAAGCTCGTCATCGTCGGCTTGTTCGGCGGCGGTGCGACCTGGGCGCTGCCGCTGATTCCGATCAAGGCCGTGACGATCCAGGGCAGCTATGTCGGCAATTTGCGTGAGACGCAGGAATTGCTCGATCTGGTGCGAGCGAAGAAAGTGCCGCCGATCCCGGTGACGACGGTGCCGCTCGCCAGGGCCAACGACGCGCTGCTGCAGTTGCAGCAGGGCGCGGTGGTCGGACGCACCGTGCTGACGCCATAACGAACGCTCTCTCCTCCGTCATTGCGAGGAGCGAAGCGACGAAGCAATCCAGACTGCCCCAGCGGAAAGATTCTGGATTGCTTCGCTTCGCTCGCAATGACGACTTGGCTAACTCCTCCTTCCTTGAGGCTCTTATGTCCGCAAATAACGCCTTCCACATTGCCGTGCTCGCCGGTGACGGCATCGGTCCCGAAGTCATGGCGCCGGCGATCGAGGTGCTGCGCAAGATCGAACAGAAATCGGATTTGCGCTTCCGATTCACGGAGGCCCCGGCCGGCGCCAACAATTATCTCGCCACCGGCAAGTCGATGCCTGACACCACCATCAAGCTGTGCGAGGAGGCGGATGCGATCCTGTTAGGTGCCTGCGGCCTGCCTTCGGTGCGCTACCCCGACAACACCGAGATCGCGCCGCAGATCGAGCTGCGCTTCATCTTCGATCTCTATGCCGGCGTGCGTCCGGCGCGGCTCATTCCGGGCGTGCCGAGCCCAATCGTCGGCGCCGACCGGCGCGGCATTGATCTCGTTGTGATCAGGGAGTCCACCGAAGGCCTGTTTGCCTCGATGGGCAAGGGCGTCGTCACCCATGAGGATGCGCGCGAGACCATGGTGATCACACGCAAGACGTCCGAACGCCTGTTCGAGTTCTCGTTTCGCCTTGCCGAGCGGCGCAAGGCGCGCGGCAAGCCCGGTGCGCTCACCTGCGTCGACAAGGCGAACGTGTTCAAGGCCTTCGCCTTCTTCCGCGGCATCTTCGACGAGATCGCCAAAAAGCATCCCGAGGTGAAGACCGACCGGCTCTATGTCGATGCCTGCTCGGCGATGCTGGTGAAGCGGCCCTGGGATTTCGACGTGATGGTGATGGAGAACATGTTCGGCGATATCGTCTCCGACATCACCGCGAGCCTGATCGGCGGCCTCGGCATGGCGCCGTCGGCCGACATTGGCGACAAGTATGCGGTGTTTCAGCCGTGCCACGGCACCGCGCCTGACATCATGGGGCAGGGCAAGGCCAATCCCACCGGCATGATCCTGTCGGCAGCGCTGATGCTGGACTGGCTCGCCGACAAGCATGGCGTCGAGAGCGCGACGGAGGCCGGCGAGACGATCGAGCGTGCGGTAGACAAGGTCTACGCCGGCGGCATCAAGCCGATGGAGTTCGGCGGCAACAACGGCACGGCGGACATCACGAAAGCGGTACTCGCGGCGCTGTAGTCAAGGAAAAAGGGGCCCGCAGGCCCCCTGTCGTTCACCAGTGGCGCCAGTGGTGGTAGCGGTGACCCCAGCCCCACGGACGCGGGCCGTAGAAGCGTCGCGGGCCGCCATAATAGCCGTAGGCGCCGTAGTAGTTCGGACGCCACCAGCAGCGGCCCCACGGGTTACAGACCCAGCGCACCTGATCGACATCGGCGGCGGGACCGCCTGCAATCTTGTCCGCCTGCGGGATGCCGTTCGGCATTGCCGCGAGAGCGGGACCCGAAGCGAGCGCCGCACCGCCCAAGGCAGCCAGACCGAGAACAGCAAATTTGAGTTTCATCGCAATCTCCCTCGTTGGTGGCGAGAGAACTTTCGACAGATCAACTGGTTGCTATCGCGGTGCGTGCGCGTGGGAAATTTAATCTTCCTGAACGAAGGTTCAGTTTCACCGCCCTTGGAACTTGGGTCTGCGCTTTTCCATGAAGGCCTGCCGGCCCTCGCGGAAATCCTGGGAGTCCATGCAGGCGTTGCCGATCGCCTTGATCGTGTCTATGTCGCGCTGGCTCTCGTCCTTCAGAACCTGCGCGATGGTGATCTTGGCGGCCTTGATGGCGAGCGGCGCGTTTTCGGAAATGGTCTGCGCGATTCCCATGGTCTCGCCCCAGAGCTGGTCGTCGGGGATCACGCGCTCGACGAGGCCAATGCGCAGCGCCTCAGAGGAATCGATGCGCATGCCCGTGTACATCAACAGGCGCGCCCAGGACGGGCCGACCAGAGACACCAGGTGACGCAAGCCGTCATAGCCATAGGCGATGCCGAGCCTGGCGGCGGGAATGCCGAACTGGCTGTCGTGCGAAGCGATGCGGATGTCGGCAAGCATCGCGACCTGCATGCCGCCGCCTAGGCAAAAACCCTGGATGCAGGCGATGGTCGGCTTGGGATAGTTGGCGAGCAGCGCGCGCTGGGCGGCGCTGCGCTTGGCGTACTCCTCGGACGCCGCTGCATTGTGCCTGACCTTCTCGAACTGGCTGATGTCGGCGCCCGAGACGAACGCCTTGCCGCCGGCGCCGCGCAGGATTACGACCCGCACCGTCTCGTCGTCGCGCAGGCTGGTCAGTGCCTCGCCAAATCCCTCCCACATCTCCAGCGACATCGCGTTGCGCTTTTCGGGATTGTTGAAGGTGATCACGCCGACGCCGCGGGTCGTGTGCTTGAGGATCTTGCCGTCGGCGTAAGCCGTTTCGGTCGTGCTGGACATGTCGGACATCGCGCGCTCGCTGATCGTTGGCGAGGCAATGTGCGGCGCGGGCGCCACCGCGGTCAACCGGAGCCGGGGTAGGCGAGCTTGCATCCGCCTGTGCTGCGATTGCATGGCGCGCGCGAAGTTCGGCGCATGGCAGCAGATCGCCAAGAAAAAGGGGCGACTAGACCGCCCCGAGAAAGACCGCGCGCAAGCGCGCGGGCGCAGACATATCTTCTCGTCCGGCCTCGTCCAATCCGGCCGCGCCCCCGCGACGCGGCGGATTGAACGTCGGCCGCAAAGGCCGGACCGTCGATCGATATCAGCTTTCGTTCGCTGCGATCGATTCCATCAGCGAGACGAGCTGACGCTGCACCGTCTGATCCTTGATCTTGCTGTAGGCGCGCAGCAGCCGGAGGCTGAAGGCGCTGTCGAGGAAGAGCAGGCTCTCCACTTCGCGCGCCTTGTTGTCGCCGTCATAGAAGAAGGTCACGGGCACATCGAGGGCGGAGGCGATCTGCTGAAGCCTGGCCGCGCCGACGCGATTGACGCCCTTCTCGTATTTCTGCACCTGCTGGAAGCTGACGCCCAGCTTCTCGCCCAGCTCGGCCTGCGAGATCTTCATTTCGACTCGCCGCAAACGGATCCGCTTGCCAAGCTCAATGTCCGGCTTGCCGGCACTGCGCTGCTTCATTCTCTTCGCCGCTGCTTTCATACTTCTCACCGTTGTTCTTCGGTTGAAAATCCCCCGAAGAGCTGGGTCAGGGGTTCGCCCATATACGAGTCCTTGAATTCATGCGGATGCACGAACTCCTCCTTAAACCACGGGAAGCGAGCCGGATTGAAAGCCTCGATCAGCCAGTCAATCATGTGCCGCACGCGCGGAATCCGTCCGCTACCGGGATGGTAGGACAGCCAGATATCCAGCGGTCGGTTCAGCTCGACCTCCAGTGGAATCAACTTCCCGCCAAGCGCAATGGCGTAGCTCGGGAATACGCCGATTCCGGCGCCATTCGCGACCGCCCAGTAGTTGGCGCTCGAGACGTTGGTTTTCATGACCAGAAGGTCACGTTCCGAAACGCCCGGGAAGAAGCTCTCGAAAGATTCCTTGGCGGCGAGCTGGTCGGCGAATTGCAGCACCAGGCGATGCTTGATCAATTCCGCTGCCGAGCGCGGCGCGCCGTGTTTTGCGATGTATTTCTCTGAGGCCCAGAACATCAGATGCATGCGGCCGAGCCGCACCAGCTTGACGTCGAGCGCCGAGGGACGTGACAGATGGATAGCGACGTCGGCTTCGTGGCGGGAGACGTCGGCCGAGCGCATCGCGCAATGCAGGTCGACCAGGATCTTCGGATAGGCTTGCTGGAATTCGACCAGCCGCGGGGCAAGCCAGAACGTCCCAAGTCCCTCGGTGACGGCGACGCGGACTTCGCCGGACAGGGCGTTGACCGTCGAATCGCTGGTCCGCATCACGTCGAAGGCCGCCGCCTCCATGCGCTCGACGGCAGAGACCACGATCGCGCCTTCATCGGTCAGATGGGTGCCGTGGACGTCGCGGGTGAACAGGGTGGTGCCGGTCTGACGCTCGAAATCATCGATCCGGCGACGGACGGCGTTGATCGACAGGGACAGACGTTCGGCCGCCGAGCGGAAACTTCCACATCGGACGACTTCCAGGAATATGCGGGCCGCGTCCCAATCGGAGAGGCCGCTGATATTTATCTTCGGGCGTTCTTCCAACGGAACGCCCCTTTCCGCCAAGGAGTGCATACAATTCCCTTTGGTTTGCTAAACTGGCAGAATCTGGCGCAAACTACAACCACGGCGGGTTGCGGGGGTGATGAGTTTTGAACGTCATCCTTACTGCGGCGCGAGCGGTATTTGAGTGCTGCCAGGGCTGGGATCGGGCAGCCTGTTGCCCGTTTGAGGGGTATCGCGTGAGTTCCGTTGCAAGCCTCGAGATGGCTGCGGGATTGTCGGCGCTGTCCGCAGTGGACATTCCTGCGCAACAGCGGTTGCCGTGGTCCCGGATGGAGCAATCGCAGCGCACGAAGCGTCTTGTCCCGAATCGCTCCGACGATTGCCAACGGCGTCGTGGCACGATGTTGGCGGGAACCGCGGTTTCATCGCAGAAACACACTGAAATCATGTTCAGAGGCTCAGCGGCCTCGTGCTATCCTTGCCGCTCCACGGGGGCCGCAGGGGTCGTCACAGACAATTCTCGCAGGCCGAATTAACGGAAAGAACGCTTGTGTCGCATTCAGACGAACAGTTGCAGTCGGTCCTGGAAACGCTCGAAGAGTGCCGCAGGGTTCTCAATGCGAGCAACAGCCGCGACTCGGCCGAGCTGCTGTCCATGGTCATCCTCGACGTCAGGATGAAGCTCAAAGGAATTGACGATGCCGATCTCAAGGCATTGTGCGACGAAATGCTGCGGAGCGCTGCGAGCGAACCGCGGTCCCCTTCCAAGCAGACGCAGGACCAGCCCCGGCGTCCGCTGCTCCGCGTGGTGAAGTAGCCGCGCCGCCGAGTCTCGCTTTTTGGGGAGATTTGTGCGCGTCCCGATGCCGCATCTGTGATCACGGACGGCATCGGGAGGAGCCCTGGTTTCGCGCGCCTCTGTTGCGCATTCCGAGCCATCGGTTACACCAGAGCCGGTTCGGCTCCGGTCCGCGCGCTCCCCGCGCGTCGTGTCGGGCCTGAGATGGCTCCGATTGCATCATGCAAAATGTTTCGATCCCGGCGGCGCTGATTGCCGGCCTCGTCAGCTTCCTCTCGCCCTGCGTCCTGCCCTTGGTTCCGCCCTATCTGATCTACCTCACGGGGGCCACGATCGAGCATGTCGAGAGCGACGAGCCGGCCGCGGCCTCCAAGCGCGCGATCTTGATGTCGGCGCTCTTGTTCGTGCTCGGCTTCTCCACCGTGTTCGTGGCGCTCGGCGCCAGTGCCTCGCTGATCGGCGGCCTGATCCGCGCCTGGTCGGCCGAGCTGTCGATCCTCGCCGGCATCGTCATCATCATCATGGGCCTGCATTTCCTGGGACTGACGCGGATCGGCCTGTTGATGCGCGAGGGCCGGCTGCCGATCCCCAATCCCGTCGGGCTCTGGGGCGCCTACATCATGGGGCTCGCCTTTGCGTTCGGCTGGACGCCCTGCATCGGCCCGATCCTCGCCGCCATCCTGTCGATCGCCGCGGCGGAAGCGACGGTCACCAAGGGCGCCGGCCTGCTCGCCGTCTATTCCGCGGGCCTCGGCATTCCCTTCCTCATCGCCGCCCTGATGATCGAGCAGTTCTCCGCGCTGTTCGCGCGGATGAAGGGCCAGCTCGTCAATGTCGAGCGCGCCATGGGCGTGTTGATGGTGATCACCGGCATCGGCTTCCTCACCGGCGCGGTTTCGAATGTGAGCATCTGGCTGCTGGAGACGTTCCCGGCGTTGCAGACGATCGGCTAGAGCGGGATCGGCGAGCTGCAACGGCTCCAGGACCGCCCGGGTCTTTTCACGAAGCCGGCGCCCGTTCCGGGAACGGCGACTGATAGAGCCAGGCGAGATTCTCGCAGAAGCGCTCCAGGCTTGTCTCGCGTATGAGCTGATTGCGCAGCAGCGCGTGGACTCCGGCCGGATGATAGACGTGATCGCCGAGTTCCCGGGCCTGAAGCTGGACCCGCGCAGTGCGCAGCATCCGGGCATTCCTGTATTGGTCCAGCGCGTGGGCGACATCGCCTTCCGTCTCGTCGAGTTCGTCCGCGAGGCAGACGGCATCTTCCAGCGCCATGCAGGCCCCTTGCGCGAAATATTGCAGCATCGGATGCGCAGCATCGCCCAGGAGAGCGACGCGCCGGTCGATCCAGCGATCGGTCGGATCGCGATCGCAGGTCACCCACGCCTTCCAGTCCCTTCCATGATGAATGATCGCCTTGGCGCGAGGGTGCACGTCCCGAAAACCTTCGAGCACCTCCTCGTGGGTCACGGGCCTTGCCGCAAACGCCTCGACGGGATCGTTATGGCAGGTAATTGCGAGATTGAACACCTTCCAGCCCGAGAGCGGATAATGCACGAGATGGCACTTGGCGCCGGCCCACAATGTCGCGGCGTTCCAGCGCAGATCCTCCGGCATCTGCTCGGTCGGGATCACTGAACGATAGGTGGTGTGGCCGGCGACCCGCGGCGCGCCGTCGGCGACCATCTGCTGGCGAATGCGGGAGCGAAGTCCGTCCGCGCCAACCACGAGGCACCCGGTGACACGCTCACCAGACTTGAGCAGTGCCGTTGCCGAAGCATCGTTCTGCTCGTAGCCGATGACATCGCAATCGGACCGCAGCGTGACGTGGGGGTGCGCCTCGCAGGCGCGCACGAAGATGCCGTGAAGATCGCCGCGATGGACCACGGCATAGGGATTGCCAAAGCGTTGCCGGAAATAGCTGGTCAGATCGACGCTGGTGATCTCTTCCGCCGAGATCGCATCCATCAGCCGCAGCTGGTCGATGAAGACGGCGATCGATCGTGCGGCATCACCGAGTGCGAGTCGGTCGAAGGCGTGGAATGCGTTGGGACCAAGCTGGATGCCGGCGCCGATCTCCTGATAGCGCGGTGCGCGTTCCAGGACGGTGACGTGAAAACCCTTCCGCGCCAGCGCGATCGCGGCCGCAAGTCCGCCGATGCCGCCGCCGACAATGATGATGGGATCCTGTCGCATGTCCTCTCCTCGGTGGTTTCCTATTTTCTTGATGTCCTGGCACGCGGCTGCCTCGCCTTGCCGCGTGCCTCCGGCTGCTCGTCAAGAACGTCCTTCGGCCGCGCCGATGGGGGCACCTTGATCAATCCGGCTTCGACTTCCTGCTCGAGCCGATCGATATTCTTGTAGAGCTCGACCAGCACGCGCTTGAGCTCCGCCGCTTCCTTGGCGGACATGCTGCCGGTTGCGACTTCTTCATAATAGGCGGCGAGCGGCATGAGCCGCCCTGCCAGCTCAGCACCTTTGGGCGTCAGGACGACCTGGAGGCTGCGCTGATCGTTCTCAGGCCGGTCGCGTGTCAAAAGGCCGGTGCGGCTCATCTCCGCGACGATGCGCGACAGGGTGGACACGTCGGCCGACGTCAGTTCGGCGATCTCTCCAAGGCGCAACGGATGGCCCTGCTCTGACAGTGCGGCCAGCACGCGGTACATCGGAAGCGTCAACTTCTCGTGACGGATCACGCGCGCGAAGAGGTCGCCCATGCGAACGCCGAGCCGGGCGAGCAGATAGGGCAGCGAATTCGAAAATCGATACATGGACTTGGATCCTGGCGGGAGAACTCCGCCCGGAATAAGGGTCAACCTTCGCATATGCAATATTTGCGTATACATCATTTGCAAATACAACTTTATCATTGACAAGTATTTGCGCCCGGTGCTTTGCTTTGTCAACGTCAGAATTGAAGGGACGACGCCATGCAGGGAAAGATCGCGCTCGAGGAGCACTTCGCGCTTCGGGAGACTGTTCAGGACAGCGCGGGCTTCGCGCCGGCCGACGACTGGCGCGAGCTGGAAGCGCGGCTGCTCGATATCCACGACCGCCGGCTCGCGGAGATGGACGGTCACGGAATCGAGATAATGCTGCTGTCGCTGAACGCGCCGGCCGTCCAGGCCATTCCCGACCGCAGCCGTGCGCTGGAGCTGTCACGCCGTGCCAACGACTTCCTCGCCGAGCAGGTCGCGAAGCGGCCGGACCGCTTCCAGGGCCTTGCAGCACTGCCGATGCAGGATCCCGACGCGGCCGCGCGCGAGCTCGATCGCAGCGTCGGCACGCTTGGATTTCGCGGGGCGCTCGTCAACGGCTTCAGCGAGCTCGCCGGCACCGATCATGCGATCTATTATGACCGCAAGGAGTTCTGGCCGTTCTGGTCGGAAGTCGAACGCCTCGGCATTCCCTTCTATCTGCACCCGCGCAATCCGCTGCCGAAAGACTCGGCGATCTATGAAGGGCATCGCTGGCTGCTGGGACCGACCTGGGCGTTTGGGCAGGAGACTGCGGTCCACGCCCTGCGCTTGATGGGCTCCGGACTGTTCGACGCGCATCCGCGGCTCCAGATCATTCTCGGTCACATGGGGGAGGGTCTGCCGTACTCGATGTGGCGGGTCGACAACCACAACAAGTGGATGCGGACCCAGAATGCCTATCCCGCGCGGCGCAAGATCGCCGACTATTTCCGGGAGAATTTCTACATCACCACATCGGGCAACTTCCGCACCCAGACGCTGATCGACGCAATCCTGGAGATCGGTGCCGACCGCATTCTCTTCTCGGCCGACTGGCCGTTCGAGAACATCGATCATGCCGCCGACTGGTTCGACAGCGCGGCGATTTCCGAAGGCGACCGCATCAAGATCGGCCGCGACAATGCGCGTGCCCTGTTCGGGCTCGGCAAAGCAACGACCCAATCTGCCGCAGAGCAGAACGTGTCAGCAATCCCAATGGAGGAAACCCGTGAGCTTCTCGTCCGAAATCGACGTGCATGAGGAATTGTCCGGCGCTCCGATCGGCCCGTTCCACAAGCTGCTCGGCATCCTGATCACGCTCATCACGCTGTTCGACGGCTATGACACCTTCAATCCCGCCTATGTCATCCATTACGTGGTCCAGCCCTGGGGACTCCGGCCAAGCCAAGCGGGGTTTCTGGTGAGCTCGGGTCTCGTCGGCTTTCTGTTCGGGGCGATCAGTCACGGCAGCGTGGCCGACCGTTTCGGCCGGCGTGGCACACTGCTCGCAGGATTGTGGGTCGTCAACGTCTTCACATTGCTGACGGCCGTGCTGGCGAACGATTTCTGGAGCTACTGCGCTCTTCGCTTCGTCACCGGGCTCGGTCTCGGCGTGCTGCTGCCGCTCGGCACGACCTTCATCAACGAGCTCGCGCCCAAGCGTGTCAGCAACACGTTTTCGCTGTGGGGCGTGACGCTGGGCTGGTCGCTCGGCGGCGTCTGCGCCGGTCTCGTCGGCGTATTCCTGACGCCGCAGCACGGCTGGCAGATCCTCTACTACGTTGGCGCGCTGTCGATCCCGCTGACTTTCGTGGCACACGCCATCCTGCCGGAAAGTCCGCAATTCCTGGCGACCCGATCGCGGGTCCCGGAGTTGCGTGCGCTGCTGGCACGGCTGCGGCCCGAGCGGGCGGCCGCCTACCAGAATGCGTCATTCGCATCGGATGACGGTACGCGGCCGCAGAGCACGATTGGGGCATTGCTGAGCCCGCGCTATCGCCGCGTTTCGCTGACCATCTGGATCACCGCGTTTCTCAGCCTGTTCGCGATCTTCGGTCTCACCGGGTGGATTCCGACGGTCATGCTCAAGCGCGGCGAGACCTTCGCGGCATCATTCGGCTTCGGTGCCTTGATGCAGGCGATGTCGTTCATCGGCGGCCTCACGCTCGCAATGCTGGCCGATCGCAATTTCTCGCTGACGCCACGTTATCTCGCGACCTGGTGGCTGACCGGCGGAATTGCCGTACTGGCGCTCGTCTTCGTCAGCGGTCATGGCGTCAATCTCGCCATCGTCGCCGTTGCGGGCTTCTGCATCATCGGCGCCCAGCACGTGCTCAACAATTTCACCGCCGGGTCATACGAGACCTGTTTCCGCGCCAGCGGCGTCGGAATGGAATTGGGCATCGGCCGGGTGGGAGCGATCCTCGGTCCCTATGTCATCGGTCTGTTGCAGCAGGCGACCGGCGGCCCCGACGCTGTGTTCTGGGCGATCGGCGGCGCGTCCATCGTCGGTGCGCTGGCGATCGGATCGCTCAGTGCTGCCGCAGCAAATCGTCTGCCGCGCGCCGATATCGCACCCGCGGAGTGATGAGGCGGGCCGATCGACAATCACCGGCCGCGCCTTGACTGGCCAGCTTCACCAAAGGAGATCCGAAATGCCGACATCCACTCGTTCCGCTGCGACCGCAGGCGCGTTCGACGCCTGGGTACTTCTGTTCGCACGCGTCGCGATTGCGCCGCTGTTTCTCTACAGCGGCATCGGAAAGGTGATGGCATTTGCCACGACCGCGGGCCGGCTTCCCGGCGGCGCCGAGGGATTCGGCGCGGTGCTGGCCGCTGGCGCGATTGCAGTCGAACTCGGAGGCGGCACGGCCCTGCTGCTAGGCCTGTTTGCGCGCCCGGCGGCGGCGGTCCTGATCCCGTTCACCATCGTCGCCACGCTGATGTTTCACAATTTCTGGGCCGCTCCCGAGGCGCAGGTCGTGATGCAGACCATCAACTTCCTGAAGAATCTCGGGCTGCTGGGCGCCCTTGCGCTCATCGCCTTTTACGGGCCGGGCATCCATGCCGTGCAAGCGGCCATCAAGCCGGGCTCCAAAGGTGCTCCCGAGCTCTCGTAATTCTTAGCTACGCCGACGAGCTGACCGCGAAGCGCGCCAGGCCTTGCGGTCCACATGAGTGATCTTCATCGTCGATATCCTTTTCGTCCATTCAACGCGTCTCGTCCAGCACGCACGTCACCGCGCCGGAAGCCTGCTTGCCGACTGTCTCGCTCGGGTTCGGCGCGCGTGCGAATACAATGCCCTTGGTATCGAGCAGGGATACCGTCCAAAGCCGGTGGCGCCGGATTATGGTTTTGGCAAGACCATAAGGGCAGCACTTGCCCGGCGCCACGATTTTCGCATCTGCGAGCAGTCCGGGAGAAGATTTTGCGATGCAGTCGGGGCCGAGGTCAGATCATCGCGATCGCGGTCAATAGCAGACACGTGGCGTAGACAGCTGCCAGACTGAGCCCGACGATCCGGGCCTCTCGATGCGATTTCATACGGTCAACTCCAGGTCGGCGGCCGCCGTTGGGGAGCAGCCGCCCGGAGGTCGCGTCGCGATCAATCGATTTCCTGAACGACCACGCGTGAGCCCGGATCCACCAGCATCACGCGATCGCCGGAATAAACGTAGCGATACTTCGTCAGTGAGGGACCCCAATCCGTCGGAACGGCCTCAAGCTCGACGTCGGTCGGCACCGTCGCACCGACGATGATCTTTTCCTTCGTCACCACCGGACGAACGCGGTGCTCGGTGATGTAGGATTTGATCTTGGTGCGGTACTCCGGCTCGATCTGAACTGCCGCCGCATGACCGGTTCCAGTGGTGGTCACCACGGTGGACTGCGCGAACGCGCCGGTCGAAATCAGGACCGCCGCGGCGGACAGCAGGAACAGCTTTTTCATCTTATCCTCCTCACAGGAATATGCGCCGCAACAACATCTCACCATGCGCGCCGTTCCTCCCGCGTAGGAACAAATTGCTATTTTTTCCCGTTTCTGAATCGACCGGGCCCGGAAGCTCGGGAAATTGGAGGAGGAGATAATGACGCTGAGAATAGCGAGTGCAGCGCTGATGGTTGCTGCATTGTCCTTGCCGGCCTTTGCGGCCGACGAGTTCTACGTGGTCCAGGACGTGAAGACCAAGAAGTGCACCATCGTCGACAAGAAGCCGACAGACGCCTCCATGACCGTGGTCAGCCCGTCGGGCACGGTCTACAAGACGCGCACCGAGGCTGAGAGCGGCATGAAGACCGTCAAGGTCTGCACATCCAATTAGGAAGAATGTGATGCCCGTGATCCCCGTATTTATTCTCTGGGCCGTGCCAGCGATCATTGTGATCGGCGGCGGCATCTATCTGATTGGTCACATGCACTAGGCCTGTCGAGGAAGGCGAGCGGGCCTCTGCGTGCAGCGCACAGGTCCGCAAGTCTGCCGTTTCTACGAGAGCGGGAGGCCGCCTATGCGGCCCCGCACGCCAGCAGGAGTGCGAGTTGCAGTGCAACAGGTCGTGGGGGCGTCGCTCTGCGACGAAGAGTGCCTCCGGCGTGCGCGAAATGACTTCCGTCCCGCCGTCGTTTTTCATACGCTCCCCGAACGCTGGCCGTTAACCGGCTGCGCTCACGCCCCGGCGACAGGGGCGGGGCATCAATGGGAGGGGAGACGATGAAGCGAAGGTCATTTCTCGCTGGTATCGGTGCGACCACTGCGGCAGCTACGATTGGCATGCCGTCGATCCTCAGGGCGCAAGCGCCGATCACGCTGAACGGCGCGGTCCAGTTCAACGACGACCATGCCTTCAACCGCGCGCTGATCCGGTTCGAGGAGCTGGTGAAGAAGTACTACGGCAAGCCCGTCAATTTCACGCTGCACAAGAACTCCTCGCTCGGCCTCGAGAAGCAGTATTTCGAGTACATGTCGCAGGGCAAGGCGGTCGATTACGGCATCGTCTCGCCGGCCCATATGTCGACCTTCGCCAAGGCGGCCCCGTTCATCGATGCGCCCTTCGTGTTCAAGGGCATCGAGCACATGAACAAGGTCGTCGAGGCCAATATCCTGGCGCCTATCGCCGACGAGGTCGCGGCGAAGGCCGAGGTCGTTCTGATCGGTTACGCCGGCGGTGGCATCCGCAACATCTTCGCGAACAAGCCGCTCAGGAATCTCGCCGATCTTAAGGGTCTCAAGGTTCGCGTGCAGGGGGCGCCGATCTGGTCGAAGACCTTCGCGGCAGTCGGCATGAGCCCGACGGTGATCGCCTATAACGAGATCTACAACGCGATCCAGAACGGGGTGATTTCGGCCGGCGAAAACGAGGCGGCCGGCGTCGAGGCGATGAAGTTCTACGAAGTGGCCCCGCATCTCAGCCTGACCCAGCACGCCGTGTCGATCCGGCCGATCTGCTTCTCGGTGAAGACGCTGAAGACCTTGCCGAAGGATTTGCAGGACGCGATCATGAAGGCCGGCAAGGAGGCAGGCGACTACGGCCGTCAGCTCGAGTCGAGCGAAGAGGTGGTCAAGCTCGACACGCTCGAGAAAGCCGGCAAGCTCAAGCGCGTTCCCTTCGAGGAGCGGGACGCCATGAAGAAGCTCGCCGATCCCGTGATGGCCACCTACGCCAAGGAAATTGGCGCGGAAGGCATTTTCGAGAAGATCAACGTCGTCTGAGGTCGTTGCGTCCGCCGACAATAGTTCGGGCAGGCCCCGCTTCTTGCCCGGAAGGGGGATGAGCTGCCGCACGGAGCCCCAATGTCTGAAACGCCCGACTTGTCCACACGGTCGCTGTGGCGTCGCGTCACCGCGGCCTATGCGAAGTTGCTGGAGTTGTTGCTGGCCGCCTGTGTCGGCGTCCTGATCGTTCCGGTCACGCTGCAAATCATCTCGCGCTACACGCCCTTCATTCCCTCCTACATCTGGACGGAGGAAATGGCGCGGTTCCTGTTCATCTGGACGATCATGATCGGCGCCATGGTCGGTGTGCGCGAAGCGCAGCATTTCGAGGTCGACGTGTGGCCCAATCTGTCGCGGCGATCGGAGGCCGCGGTGCGGATCCTCGCGCGTCTCGGCGTACTGGCACTGGCGCTGGTGTTCGTATCGGCCGGCATGGAGTTCACCCGCTTTGGCTGGAACAGAACTTCGGAGCTGGCCGATCTGCCGCTTTGGCTGATTCACGTTGCCTGGCCTGTGACCGGCGCGACGTGGATCGTCTTTGCGGGTGAGCAGATCGTTGATGAGATGCGCGTTCTGGTTGGGGCAGGGCGATGAGCGGCAATGTGCTCTCTGCCGGGCAGGCCGCGATGGTGCTGTTTGGGGTTTTCATCGGCCTGCTCATCGTGCGCGTGCCGGTCGCTTTCGCGCTCGGCCTTGCCTGCGTGCCGATCCTGCTGATCGAGCCGCGTCTGTCGCTGATGACGCTCGCGCAGGAGACCTTCAATGCGTACAATTCATTCATCCTGCTGGCGGTGCCGTTCTTCCTGTTGACGGCGAACCTGATGAGCATCGGCGGCATCACCGACCGCCTGGTGGCATTGTCGCGCTCGATGGTCGGGCACTGGCCGGGATCGCTGGCGCAGATCAACGTCGTGCTGTCGGTATTCTTTGCCGGCATCTCAGGCTCCTCCACGGCCGATGCGGCGAGCCAGTCCAAGATCTTCATCGATGCGCAGACCAAGGAGGGCTACGATCTCTCATTTTCGATCGCCATCACGGCGGTGTCGGCAGTGCTAGCGGTCATCATCCCGCCGTCGATCCTCATGATCGTGTGGGGCGGGCTGATCTCGACCTCGATTGCGGCGATGTATCTGGCCGGCATCGTGCCGGGCCTGCTGATCGCCGGCGCGCAGATGGCGACGGTGCACGTCTATGCGGTGCGCCGCGGCTACCCGACCTATCCGAAGGCGACCTGGGTCGAGATGCGATGCGCCATTTGGCAGTCGTTACCGGCGCTGATGACGCCGCTCATCATCGTTGGCGGCATTCTGCTCGGGTGGTTCACCGCGACCGAGTCCGCCTGCGTCGCGGTGCTCTATTCTATCGCGCTCTCGGCGTTCTTCTACCGCGAGACAGGTCCACGCGAATTGTACAAGGCCTTGCTCGACACCGGGCGCCTTGCCGGCGTGGCGCTGTTTTGTGTCGGCACCGCAAGTGCGTTTGGCTGGCTGCTCGCCTACTACAGGATTCCGCAGGAGCTGCTGGCCAATGTCTCGACATGGGGCATGGGCGCCGTCACCGCCGGCTTCTTCATTTCCTTCTGCTTTCTGGTGGTGGGCTGCTTCCTCGACGCCATTCCGGCCATCATCATCGTCGGCACGGTGCTGGAGCCGCTGGCAAAGTCCGTCGATCTCCATCCGGTTCAGTTCGCGATCATTTCCATCGTATCGCTGGCCTTCGGACTGGTGACGCCCCCCTATGGCTTATGCCTGATGATCGCCTGTTCGATCGCCGGTGTACGGCTGCGCTATGCTCTGAAGGATACGGTGATCATGCTGGTTCCGATGCTGCTCGTGCTGGCGGCAGTCATCATTTGGCCGAGCGTGTCGCTGTTCCTGCCGCGGCTGATCGTGCCGGAGATGCTCAGATGAGCGTCTGCAAATGAGCTTCTGAGAGTAAAGTCCCGCGGCCGACGGCCGCGGGATCGATTCAATGGTTACAGATTGCTCTCGGTGATCGCGGCGTAGACCATGCTGCGCAGCTCGCGCCGGATCGGGTAGGCGCTCGACGGCAACACCTGCGTCATGAAGATGGTGATCAGTTCTTCGGCCGGATCGATCCAGAACGAGGTCGTGGCCGCGCCGCCCCAGTTATATTCGCCGGGGCTGCCGGCGATCAGCGTTTCCGCCGGGCGCATGGTCACGGCGAAGCCGAGACCGAAGCCGATGCCGTTATAGGCCGCTTCCGAGAACAGCGAGCGTGACACCTCGGGCAGGAATCGTCCGCCCGGAATGTGATTGGTGGTCATCAGTGCCAGCGTCTTCGGCCCGATCAGCCTGACGCCGCCGAGCTCGCCACCATTGAGCAACGCGCGGCAGAAGGTGAGATAATCGGCGACCGTCGAGCACAGCCCGCCGCCGCCGGAGATGAAGGAGGGCGGCGACAGGAACGAGCTGGTTGCCGGATCGTCCTGAAGCGTCAGGCCCTCGCGCCGCTGGCCGGCATGGAAGGTCATGCCGCCGCCGGGGTCTGCCGAGTAGCAGGCGGCGAAACGATGGGCCTTCGAGGCCGGCACGTGGAAATCGGTGTCGCTCATGCCGAGCGGATCGAGGATGCGTGCCTTCAGAAACTGTTCGAACGGCATGCCTGAGATCTTGCCAACGAGATAGCCGAGCACGTCGGTCGCGACCGAGTAGTTCCAGGCCTCGCCCGGCGAGAACTCCAGCGGGATCTTTGCCAGGCTCTCGATCATGGTCTGGAGCGTGCCAGACTTCTCGACCTCGCCGATCTTCTCGGCGCGATAGGCGGCATCGACATTGGAGCGCTGCTGGAAGCCATAGGTGAGGCCGGAGGTATGACGCAGGAGGTCGACGATCAGCATCGGCCGGGACGGCGGCCGGGTCAGGAAGGCCGGATAGGTGCCGGCGACGAAGACGCCGAGATCCTTCCATTCCGGAATGTATTTGGCGACGGGCTCGTCGATCGCGACGAGGCCCGCCTCGACCAGCATCATGAAGGCGACGCTGGTGAGCGGCTTGGTCATGGAATAGATGCGGTAGATGGTGTCATCCTTGACCGGCACCTTGCGCTCGACGTCGGCAAGGCCCTGAACCGAGCTGTATGCGACCTTGCCACGGCGGAAGACGAGAAGATGCGCGCCGGGGAACCGGCCGGCATCGATGTACCGGCTCTTCACATGCGCATCGACGCGGTCGAGTGCAGTCTTGGACATGCCGACGGATTCGGGCGAGGCAGGGGTGGGCGCGAGCATCAGTTCCTCCGGGGCAGTTTTGTCTGTCAGTTGATAGCCGAAATGCCGGCCTCATTCCAAGGGCGGCGCGCTTAACGGGAGCAGGCCTGCTGGTGTAGGCTGCAGCCTGGAACGCCTCCAGGGAGCCCCAAGGGGGCCTCGCATGGGGCCAACGAGAAAAACCCAGGGCAAAACGTACCATGACCCAGTTCAACGAGACCGAACTCACCGAAGCCGTCGTCAGGAGCTTCGACAGCACACCGAACCCGCGTGCGAAATTCCTGCTCCAGGAATTGGTGAAGTCGCTGCACGATTACGTGAGCAAGACCGATCTCACCTTCGCGGAATGGGAATATGCCATCGACTTCCTGACCCGCACCGGCCAGAAGTGCACCGACACCCGCCAGGAGTTCATTCTCTTGTCCGACGTGCTCGGCGTCTCCATGCTGGTCGATGCCGTCAACCATCGTGACCGCGAGGGCGCGACGGAGACCACCGTGCTCGGTCCGTTCTATGTCGGCGAGCACAAGGTCACCGCGCACGGCACCGATATCTCCCCGAACAACCAGACCGGCGAGCGGATGTTCGTGCAGAGCCGAGTCACGGATTTGAAGGGCAAGCCGCTCGCGAACGTCCCCGTCGACGTCTGGCATGCCGATGATGACGGCTTCTACGATTCACAAAAGGCCAACTATGACGAGGTCGGCACCTCGGCGCGGGCGCGCTTCATCACCGACGACGACGGCCGCTTCTTCTTCCGCACCATCCTGCCGTGCAGCTACCCGATTCCGACCGACGGCCCGGTCGGCGAGATGATTACGCAGACCAAGCGTCATCCGATGCGGCCGGCGCATGTGCATTTCCTGGTCAATGCGAAGGGTTATGAGCCGCTGATCACCCATGTTTTCATGGACGGCGACAAATATCTGGATACCGACGTCGTGTTCGGCGTGAAAGACGACCTCATCGCCAAGGTCGAGCCGCGCAACGATCCGGCAATGCCCGACGGCAGTAAGGCGAATGGGAAGTGGCACCTGATGAGCTACGAATTCCACCTCAAGCCCGGCGGCGGCATGGCGCCGAAGCCGCTGGGGACGAAGGCGGCCCAGCCGGCCTGACGACTAAAACGCGATGAGATTAGGATGAATCGCATCGCGGTTTAAGTTATTGTTTGAGCATGATCGTTTCGGAAAACCGCTGCACACTTTGCGCTAACGCGGCCCTTCGGGGTCCGGATCATGCTCTAACGCGCGTGTAGCAGTGCCAGCAGCACGACGACCGCGCAGGCGAGCGCCGCCGAGGTCAATTTCCAGAACATCAGCGGGCTGCGCTCCAACAGGGGCGTGATCCGCGTGTTGAGATAGGCCGGATTGGGTGTGCGAAGCTCGAAGACGAATTCGGACAGATCCTCGTGCCGCTTGTACGGATCGGGATGCAGCGCGCGCCTGAGCGCGCCGTCGACCCAGGCCGGCACGTTGCGATCGTCGTCGGCTGGGCGATACTGAAGTCTCCGCACGTCCGCCTTGCGCCGGATCTTGGCGACCTGAGTGCCATAGGGAAGCTTTCCCGTCAGCATCTGGTAGCAGATCACGGCCAGCGAAAACATGTCGGAGTGCGGCGAGCCGCCCTGCCCAAGAAAATATTCCGGCGCCGTATATTGGACCGTGCCCAGGATTTCGTCGGCCTCGTCCGGCGGCGCGGCTTCCGCGACGCCGGCGACCCTGACTGACCCAAAGTCGATGATCTTCGCGGTGCCGGTCTTGTCGATCAGGACGTTGTCCGGCCTGAGGTCCTGATGCAGCATCTCCATGCGGTGGAAGGCGCGCAGACCGGCGGCGATCTGCTCGATGAGGCCACGGACGGTTTCGAGATCGGGGCGCGGATTGTCGGTCATCCACTGCTTCAGGGTCTGGCCTTCGACGAATTCGGTCGCGACGTAAAGATAGCTGCGCCGTCTCGACTGTGACATCGGCTTCAGCACGTGCGGGCTGTCGATCCGGCGCGCGATCCACTCCTCCATCAGAAAGCGCTTGAGATAGGCAGCATTGTCGCGCAGGTCGACCGACGGCAGCTTGAGCGCGACCGGCTCCTCGGTCTCGGTGTCGACGGCAAGGTAAATATGACTGCGGCTGCTGCCGTGAATCTCGCGGACGATTCGGTAGCCGTCGAAGATCGCGCGTGGCTCCGGCAGCGGAGGCAGCGGCAGTTGTGAGGTCTGATTGAAGATGCCGGACGGCTCACGCTGGGGCACTGCGTCGATGCGCAGGATCTGAACCGTGATGTTGTCGTCGCTGCCGCGGCGGTAGGCTTCCTCGACGATGGCCTTCGCCGCCCCGTCGAGCTCGCCTGCATACTCGTTCAGTGCACTGGTGACGAAGCGCGCGTCGACGAATTCGTAGGCGCCGTCGGTCGCCAGCAGAAAGATGTCGCCCGCTTCGATCTCGAAGGCCTGATAGTCGATCTCGAGCTGCGGGTTGATGCCGAGCGCGCGGCCGAGATAGGTCTGCTCCGACGACACGATGATACGGTGATCGTCAGTCAGCTGCTCGAGCGCCTTGCCGGCGACGCGGTAGATGCGACAATCGCCGACATGGAAGATGTGCGCGGTGGTCGCCTTGATGACCATGGCGCTCAGCGTGCAGACATAGCCCTTGTCGCGGTCATAGGCATATTGGCTCTTGCGCGTCTGCGCATGCAGCCAGGAATTGGTGGCGTCCAGCACGCGGCGGGCGGAGGTCTTCACCGTCCAGGATTCCGACGTGCAGTAATAGTCCATCAGGAAGCTCTTGACCGCCGACTCGCTGGCGATCTGGCTCACCGTGCTGCTCGAGATGCCGTCGGCGAGGACGGCGGCGATGCCTTTCAGGCTGAGCAGCGGCTCCTCCGGGATGAGGACGCCGTGAAAATCCTGGTTGATGGGCTTGCGACCCTTGTCGGAATGCTGGCCGACCGAAATCAGGAGACCGGGGGTCATCGTCATCACCGGAAGAGGGGAGCCTCACCCTGCGCGGGCGAGGCTCCCCTGTCGAGTCGTGTTTGATCAGGCCGCGACGCGGGGCTTTACGGCCTTGTCGGCCTGCCGCTTCGGCAGGGTCATGACGTGCGTGGCATAGAGGGTCATGCCGGTGAAGGCGAGCCCGCCGACGAGATTGCCGAGCACGGTCGGGATCTCGTTCCAGATCAGATAGTCCAGGATCGAGAATTTTGCGCCGAGCAGCAGCCCGGACGGAAACAGGAACATGTTCACGACGGAATGTTCGAACACCATGTAGAAGAACACCAGGATCGGCATCCACATCGCGATGACCTTGCCCGGGACCGAGGTCGAGATCATGGCACCGACGACGCCGGTCGAGACCATCCAGTTGCAGAGCATGCCGCGCATGAACAGCGTTGCCATGCCGGCCGCACCATGCGCGGCGTAGCCGAGCGTCCGGCTTTCGCCGATGATGCCGATGGCGGCACCGACCTTGTCGGGAGCTTGCGTGAAGCCGAACGTTGTCACGAAGGCCATCATGAAGGCCACGGTGAAGGCGCCGGCGAAATTGCCGACGAAGACCAGGCCCCAGTTGCGGAGCACACCGCCAAGAGTGACGCCCGGGCGCTTGTCGATCAGCGCAAGCGGCGAGAGCACGAATACGCCGGTCAGGAGATCGAAGCCCAGCAGATAGAGCATGACGAATCCGACCGGAAACAGCAGCGCACCGAGCAGCGGCTGGCCCGTGTTCACGTTGATCGTGACCGCGAACCATGCGGCGAGCGTGAGGATCGCGCCGGCCATGTAGGCGCGGATGATGGTATCCCGGGTGGACATGAAGATCTTGGATTCGCCTGCATCCACCATCTTGGTGACGAATTCCGAAGGCGCGAGATACGACATCAATGGTTCCTTTTGCTTCGTAAGTGAGATCGACACACCCTCTTGGAGAGCGCGGCTGAACGTCTTGGGCCGTGCGGGCCGGCCTGCCGCGCACGAGGGCTATGGAGATTGGAAGCCTTGGGAATCGCGTCACGACGGCCCAGAGGGCCGCGAAGCAGTTGAGCTTCCGGAATGCAGCCGCCAGAGGCTGCAACAATGCGGCAAGCCGCAGTCTTCGTTGACGCTTAGGGATAAGCAAGTTGCGTGCCGTCTCGGTGCGTGAGGAAAATGAAAGCAACATCAATGCGATGGGCCGTGTCCTGATTCTCTCCCACCGCGCCGCCAGCCTTGTGCTTGAGCTGTTGCACAAACTTTGTGCGGCGCACAAGAATTGAGCGGTCCGCAAGTTTCACATGCGGGGCGATCCTGCGGCAGCCTGTCGCAACCTCCATAACATATTGATTATTCGATTGTTTCTTGGTCGTCGGGCTTGGCATGAAGCTTGAATGGTTCCAGTCCGACGCCATTGAAGCCGTCCCGCGAGACTTCTCATCCGATTTGCTGACGCCACCAGACGGGGGTCTTCCCCGTCGTGCGTTCGCACGCGCCAAAGACGGCGCCACCGGACGGACGGGCTGCTCGTGTGCACTGACGCCAATCAATTCTGCAACGACGCAAAGGACGACACTGCCTATGACGAAGCGCACCCGCCGGCCCTCGGATAATGGGCTCAGCCGCCGCCAATTGTTGAAGGCCGCAGGCTCTACCGCCGCACTCCTCGCCGCCGCAAAGCTGAATTTCCCCGCTGGCGCCTTCGCGCAGGAGGCGGGCCCCGAGGTCAAGGGCGCCAAGCTCGGCTTCATCGCGCTCAGCGACGCCGGCCCGCTCTTCGTCGCCAAGGACAAGGGCCTGTTCGCCAAATACGGCATGCCCGACACCGACGTACAGAAGCAGGCCTCTTGGGGCACCACGCGCGACAACCTCGTGCTCGGCTCCGAAGGCAACGGCATCGACGGCGCGCATATCCTCACCCCGATGCCCTATCTGATCTCAGCCGGCAAGGTGACGCAGAACAACCAGCCGACGCCGATGTACATCCTGGCCCGGCTCAATCTCGACAGTCAGTGCATCTCCGTCGCCAACGAATATGCCGATCTCAAGCTCGGCGTCGATGCATCGCCCTTCAAGGCGGCGCTGGAGAAGAAGAAGGCGTCCGGCAAGGCCGTGAAGGCGGCGATGACCTTCCCCGGCGGCACCCACGACCTCTGGATCCGCTACTGGCTCGCCGCCGGCGGCATCGACCCCGACAAGGACATCGAGACCATCGTGGTGCCGCCGCCGCAGATGGTGGCGAACATGAAGGTCGGCACCATGGACTGCTTCTGCGTCGGCGAGCCATGGAACCTGCAGCTCATCCACCAGAAGATTGGCTATACCGCTGTCACCACCGGCGAGCTCTGGAACAAGCATCCCGAAAAATCCTTCGGCATGCGCGCGGCCTTCGTCGACAAATATCCGAAGGCGGCAAAGGCGCTGCTGATGGCCGTGATGGAAGCCCAGCAGTGGTCGGACAAGGCCGAGAACAAGGCCGAGCTCGCCGCCATCATGGGCAAGCGGCAGTGGATGAATTGCCCGGTCGAGGACGTGCTCGACCGCACCGCCGGCAAGTTCGACTACGGCATCCCCGGCAAGGTGGTCGAGAATTCCCCACACATCATGAAGTACTGGCGCGACTTCGCCTCTTACCCCTTCCAGAGCCACGATCTCTGGTTCCTCACCGAGGACATCCGCTGGGGCAAATACGAGGCGAATTTCGACACCAAGGCGCTGGTCGCCAAGGTCAACCGCGAGGACCTGTGGCGCGACGCGGCCAAGACGCTCGGCGTCGCGGCCTCCGAGATCCCGGCCTCCACCTCGCGCGGCAAGGAGATTTTCTTCGACGGCAAGGTGTTCGATCCGGAAAATCCGGCTGCCTATCTGAAGTCGCTCGCGATCAAGCGTGTCGAAGTCTGATGGAGCCAGCGGCCGCCTTCGGGCGGCCGCATCGTCTTTTGAAGCCGGAGAGAGATTGCAATGAATATGTCTGCCGCCAAGATTGAGATTGAAACCGCGACGCCTGCGGTCACCGCCGCGCCCGTCGTCGCAATGATGCCAAAGCGTCCCCCGCGCACCGAAGCTTACGCACGCATGGCACGGGAGACGGCCGTGCGCGTGATCCCGCCGCTGGTCGTGATCGCGCTGCTGACGCTGGTGTGGGAGCTGGTCTGCCGCCGCGCCGGCTCGGCGCTGCCGCCGCCGTCAAAGGTGTTCAAGGATACAAAGGAGCTGATCCTCGATCCGTTCTTCGATCATGGCGGCATCGACAAGGGTCTGTTCTGGCATCTGTCCGCCAGTCTCCAGCGCGTTGCGTTCGGCTATTCGCTGTCCGCCGTCGCCGGCATCGCGCTCGGCGTTCTGGTCGGACAGTCGGTCTGGGCGATGCGCGGGCTCGACCCGCTGTTCCAGGTGCTGCGCACCATTCCGCCGCTCGCCTGGTTGCCGCTCTCGCTTGCAGCGTTTCGCGACGGCCAGCCCTCGGCGATCTTCGTCATCTTCATCACCTCGATCTGGCCGATCATCATCAACACCGCGGTCGGCATCCGCAACATCCCGCAGGACTATCGCAACGTCGCCGCGGTGGTGCAGCTCAATCCGCTCGAATTCTTCTCCAAGATCATGATCCCGGCGGCCGCGCCCTACATCTTCACCGGCCTGCGCATCGGCATCGGCCTGTCGTGGCTCGCGATCGTCGCCGCCGAAATGCTGATCGGCGGCGTCGGTATCGGCTTCTTCATCTGGGACGCCTGGAACTCCTCGCATATCAGCGAGATCATCCTGGCGCTGTTCTATGTCGGCATCGTCGGCTTCGTGCTGGACCGCCTGATCGCGGGCCTCGGCAAGTTCGTCACCCGCGGCACCGCGCAGAATTGAGAGGAGGGGGCACATGACCGCCTATCTGAAGCTCGACCACATCGACAAGGTCTTCACCCGCGGCGCCGCCACCACGGAGGTGCTGAAGGACATCAATCTCACGATCGAGAAAGGCGAATACGTCTCGATCATCGGCCATTCCGGCTGCGGCAAGTCGACCCTGCTCAACATCATCGCAGGCCTGACCAATGCCACCATCGGCGGCGTGCTGCTGGAGAACCGCGAGGTCAACTCGCCGGGACCCGATCGCGCGGTCGTGTTCCAGAACCATAGCCTGCTGCCGTGGCTGACCGTATACGAGAACGTCAGGCTCGGCGTCGACAAGGTCTTTGCCAGGACCAAGTCCCGCGCCGAACGCGACGCCTGGGTGATGCACAATCTCAATCTCGTGCAGATGGCCCACGCCAGGGACAAGCGTCCTTCCGAAATCTCCGGCGGCATGAAGCAGCGCGTCGGCATCGCGCGGGCGCTGGCGATGGAGCCGAAGGTGCTGCTGCTGGATGAGCCGTTCGGCGCGCTCGACGCGCTGACCCGAGCGCATCTCCAGGACTCCGTGATGGCGCTGCATCAGAAGCTCGGCAACACCATTTTGATGATCACTCACGACGTCGACGAGGCCGTGCTCTTGTCCGACCGCATCGTGATGATGACCAACGGGCCCTCCGCGCGCATCGGCGAGGTGCTGGAGGTGCCGCTGGCGCGCCCGCGCAAGCGGCTCGAGCTTGCGACCAGCGCCACTTACTTGAAGTGCCGGCAGCGCGTGCTCGAATTCCTCTACGAGCGTCATCGCTTCGTAGAAGCGGCGTAAACCAAAGGTTAATGCGCGAAACGTCTGCGCCTAAATAATCGACATCCCGCTCAATCCTTGTGCGCCGCACAAGGATTGAGCGAATCGCAAATTTAGCGTGCGAAAAAGCCCTGCAAGAAATTCGGGCAATACGAATAACGTGCTGAAATCCCTGTATTTCCAGCGTGCGCGCAACTGGCACGGAAATTGAAGTGTCTTTGAGCGACGCCAACGACGACGTCCCTCAACATCATCAATCAGCATCGTGAACTCGCCACCGGGGTGAAGCCTCGGAGCGCGCCTCCGTGGCCCGGAGGCTGAGCCTGCAACGACGCAGCGGTGAGCTTAGAAGGGATACTCAATGACGAAGAATCCGACTCTGAACTCCAGCTGGATTTCAGACTGGCGCCCCGAAGATGAGGCGTTCTGGAATGCGACTGGCAAGACGATCGCGCGGCGCAACCTGATCTGGTCGATCGTAGCCGAACATATCGGCTTCTCGGTCTGGCTGATCTGGAGCATCGTCACCACGAAGCTGCCGCAGGCCGGTTTCCACTACACCACCGACCAGCTGTTCCAGCTCGTCGCCGTGCCGGGCCTGATCGGCGCCCTGATGCGCTTTCCCTATACCTTTGCAGTGACGACCTTCGGCGGCCGCAACTGGACCATCTTCAGCGCGGCGATCCTGTTCATTCCGACCTTGTCGCTTGCTTATTTCGTGAGCCAGCCCGACACGCCGTTCTGGCTGATGCTGCTGATCGCGTCGACCGCGGGTCTCGGCGGCGGCAATTTCGCCTCCAGCATGACCAACATCTCCTTCTTCTTTCCCGACCGGATGAAGGGATGGGCGCTCGGTCTCAACGCGGCCGGCGGCAATATCGGCGTTTCCAGCGTGCAGCTCCTGACCCCGATCCTGATGACGCTCGCCGTCTTCAACCTGTTCCAGGCAACGCCCGTCGACGGCATCTTCCTCCAGAATGCCGGCCTGATGTGGGTGCTGCCGATCGCGGTCGCCGTGTTCGGTGCGGTGTTTTTCATGAACAACCTCACCACGGCCAAGTCTTCGGTGAAGAACCAGCTCGCGATCGTCAAGCGCAAGCACACCTGGATCATGGCGTATCTCTATATCGGCACGTTCGGGTCCTTCATCGGCTACTCCGCGGCGTTCCCGCTGCTGATCAAGACGCAGTTCCCCACCGTGACGATCTCGATCGCCTTCCTGGGCCCGCTGGTCGGCTCGCTGTCGCGTCCGCTCGGCGGCTGGCTTGCCGACAAGCTCGGCGGCTCGATCATCACCTTGTGGAACTTCATTGCGATGGCGGCGGCGACGATCGGCGTGCTCTATTTCGTCGGCCAGAAGGATTTCATCGGCTTCCTGTCGATGTTCCTGATCCTGTTCGTCACGACCGGCATCGGCAACGGCTCGACCTATCGGATGATCCCCTCGATCTTCCGCGAGGAGAACCTGTTCAAGGTGCGCGGTAAGGGCGATGTCGCGCGTGCGGCTGCCCTGAAGACCGCGAGCATCGAGAGCGGCGCGGCGGTCGGCTTCATCGGCGCGATCGGCGCCGTCGGCGGCTATCTGATCCCGAGCGGTTTCGGCAAGTCGATCGCCATGACCGGCGGGCCGCAGCTCGCGCTCGCGATCTACCTCGCCTTCTACGGCTCCTGTCTCGCCCTGACCTGGTGGTTCTACCTGCGTCGCGGCCCGCAGACCGAAGGCGCACCAAGCCTCGCCGAAGCAAGAGTGTGACACTTGGTATGAAACTCGCTTCTCCCCGTACGCGGGGAGAAGACTCTCTGATGACGTTTGACCCATGAACCTTGTTCGCAACGGCGCGCACCAAGGCAAACTGAAACAGACAGGAGAACCACATGACGCCCGAACAGATCACTCTCATCCAACAGAGCTTCGCCAAGGTCGCGCCGATGTCGGAGCAGGCCGCGGTGCTGTTCTACGATCGTCTGTTCGAGGTGGCGCCGTCCGTGCGCGCGATGTTTCCCGAGGACATGACCGAGCAGCGCAAGAAGCTGATGGGCATGCTCGCTGCCGTCGTCGGCGGCCTGTCGAACCTGGACTCGATTCTTCCCGCGGCCTCCGCGCTCGCCAAGCGTCACGTCGCTTACGGTGCGATGGCCGAGCACTATCCCGTGGTCGGCGCGACCCTGCTGTGGACTCTGGAGAAGGGTCTTGGCCAAGCATGGACGCCCGAACTGGCAAAAGCCTGGACCGACGCCTATGGCGTGCTGTCCGGCTACATGATGTCCGAAGCCTACGGCGCCCGGCCGCAGGCCGCTGAATAGGAGATGCCTCGTGAGTGAACCGCTGGTCATCGTCGGTAACGGTATGGCGGCCGCGCGTCTGGTCGACGAGCTCGCCAAGACCGCGCTCGGCCGCTACGCGGTTGCCGTGATCGGTGAAGAGCCGCGGCTCGCTTACAACCGCGTGCTGCTCTCCTCCGTGCTGGCCGGCGAGACCGGCTCGCACGAGATCGAGCTCAGGCCGGCGGACTGGTGGCGTCATCGCGGCGTCACGGTGCGCTACGGCTATCGCGTCACCGAGATCGATGTCGGCCGCCGCGAGCTCAAGATCGCCGGCGAAGAGAGCATGGAATATTCCAAGCTGGTGCTCGCCACGGGATCGACGCCGCTGCGGCTCAACGTGCCGGGCGCTGATCTTGCCGGCGTGCATACCTTTCGCGATACGCGCGACGTCGACCTGCTGTTGACGCTGGCTGCGGCGAAGAAGCGCGTCGTCGTCATCGGTGGCGGACTGCTCGGACTCGAGGCTGCCTACGGCCTCGCCAAGGCCGGTGCCCCCGTGACGCTGCTGCATCTGATGGACCGGCTGATGGAGCGCCAGCTCGATGCGCCCGCGGCCGACCTGCTCAAGATGTTGGTCGAGCGCAAGGGCATCCGCATCCTGCTCAACGCCTCCACCGCCCGCATCCATGGCGATGGTCACGTCGAGGCCGTCGAGCTTGCCGACGGCAGCCGCATCGAGGCCGACGCCGTGATTTTCGCCGCCGGCATCAGGCCGAACGTCGCCCTTGCGAAGGACGCAGGCATCGCGGTCAACCGCGGCGTCGTCGTCAATGACGTGATGCAGACGGCTTCGCCCGACATCTTCGCGCTCGGCGAATGCGCCGAGCATCGCGGCACCTGCTATGGCCTGGTCGAGCCCGCCTATGAGCAGGCGCGGGTGCTGGCGCGGCATCTGGCCGGCCGTCCTGCCGCCTATCAGGGCAGCGTGGTCTCGACCAACCTCAAGGTCTCCGGCGTCAGCGTGTTCTCCGCCGGTGACTTCATGGGCGGGGAGGGCAGCGAGAGCCTCGTGCTGTCGGACCGCAGGCGCGGCACCTACAAGAAGCTCGTCATCGCCGACGGCCGGCTCACCGGCGCGGTGCTGATCGGCGATACCCTCGATGCGCTCTGGTACCTCGAGCTGATCCGCAATCGCGACAAGGTCGCGGCGATCCGCACCGACATGATGTTCGGCCGCGCGCTGGCGCGTCCCTCCAAGGCAGCTTGACAAGGCAGCTTGATATGACGGCGATCGACCCCACGCTCCGCGCCACCAAGACGACCTGTCCCTATTGCGGCGTTGGCTGCGGCGTGCTGGCGACACCCGACAGCAAGGGTGGTGCAGCGATCGCCGGCGACCCTGAGCATCCCGCCAATTTCGGCCGGCTGTGCTCGAAAGGCTCCGCGCTCGGCGAGACCGTCGGGCTCGAAGGCCGTCTGCTCTATCCGATGATCCGCTGCAAGGGCGTGCTGGAGCGTGTCGCCTGGAGCGATGCGCTCGATCATGTCGCGCATCGCATGCAGCATATCGTGGCACGCGACGGCGCCGACGCGGTTGCGTTCTATCTCTCCGGCCAGCTGCTGACCGAGGATTATTACGTCGCCAACAAGCTGATGAAGGGCTTTGTCGGCACTGCCAATGTCGACACCAATTCACGACTCTGCATGTCGTCCTCGGTCGCCGGCCACCGCCGCGCCTTCGGCGCCGACACCGTGCCCGGCTGCTATGAGGATCTCGACCAGGCAGATCTGCTGGTCTTCGTCGGCTCGAATGCGGCCTGGTGCCACCCCATTCTGTTCCAGCGTATGCTGAAGAACCGGCAGGAACGAGGTGCACGCATGATCGTGATCGATCCGCGCCGCACCGACACCGCGGATGACGTCGATCTGTTCCTTGGCCTCAAGCCAGGCACCGACACCGCGCTGTTCTCCGGCCTGTTCGTCCACCTCGCCGACAACGGCGCGCTCGATCAGAACTACATCGCGGACAACACGTCGGGCTTCGATGACGCGCTGGCTCGCGCGCGCAACATTGCCGGCAGCGTCACCGCGACCGCTCTCGCCACGGGACTGTCCGAGCAGGACGTTGCGACCTTCTTCCAGATGTTCCGCGACACGCCGCGCGTCGTCACGCTCTATTCGCAGGGCGTCAACCAGTCGGCGCAGGGCACCGACAAGGTCAACGCGATCCTGAACTGCCATCTTGCTACGGGCCGCATCGGCAAGCCTGGTGCCTCGCCGTTCTCGCTCACGGGCCAGCCCAACGCGATGGGCGGCCGCGAGGTCGGCGGCCTCGCCAACATGCTCGCCGCTCACATGGGTTTTACGCCGCCCGACATCGATCGTGTCAGGCGGTTCTGGAAGGCGCCGCGCATTGCCACCCATGAAGGGCTGAAGGCGGTGCAGTTGTTCGAGGCGATCAACCGCGGTGAGGTCAAAGCGCTCTGGGTGATGGGGACCAACCCGGCGGTGTCGCTGCCCGATGCCGACTTGGTGCGCGAGGCGCTGAAGAAGCTCGAACTGTTCGTCGTCTCCGAGAACGTGCTCTCCAACGACACGGTCGCGGCCGGGCCGCATGTGCTGCTGCCGGCGCTCGCCTGGGGCGAGAAGTCGGGCACGGTGACAAACTCCGAACGCCGCATCTCGCGCCAGCGCTCGTTCCTGCCGGCGCCGGGCGAGGCGCGCCCCGACTGGTGGATCCTGAGCGAGACCGCCAAGCGGCTCGGCTTCGGCGACAGTTTCAACTACAAATCCGCCGCCGACATCTTCCGCGAGCATGCCGCGCTCTCGGCCTTCGAGAACGATGGCAGCCGCGATTTCGACATCGGCGCGCTGACCTCGCTGTCGAACGAAGCCTTCGATGCGCTCAAGCCGGTGCAGTGGCCGGCGCGCCAAGGCGAGGCGCCCCGCGCGCGCTTCTTTGCGGAAGGCGATTTCTTCACCAATGACGGCAGGGGCCGCTTCGTCGCGCCGGAAGTGCCGTCGTTGCGCAGCGAGACCGGCGCCTCGCGCCCCCTCAGGCTCAATACCGGACGCATCCGCGACCAGTGGCACACCATGACGCGCACGGGCCTTAGCCAGCGGCTCGGCGCACATCTGCCCGAGCCTTTCGTCGAGATCCATCCCGATGACGCCAGCAAATACGGCGTCGCTCACGACGGCTACGCCCGCATCACCACCGATTACGGCCAGTGCATCCTGAAAGTCGTCGTCAGCGAGCGCCAGCAGCGCGGCACGCTGTTCGCGCCAATCCACTGGAGCGCGATGAACGCCTCACATGGCCGCGTCGGCGCGCTGGTGCAGTCGTTTACCGATCCGTTCTCGGGCCAGCCCGAGTCCAAGGCGACGCCGGCTGCGATCGCGCCTTACGAATTCGTCTTCCGCGGTTTTGCGCTGTCGCGACAGCAGCTCGATCTGCCGCCGAACCTGTTGTGGACCCGCGTCACGGTTGCCGGCGGTTTCGGCTATCTGTTCGCCGACAACGCGGATCTGTCGCGCTGGCCGGTTTGGCTCGACGGCGTTGCCGGCGAGGACATCGCCGAATATCGCGATTTCGGCGGCGGCATCTATCGCGCTGCCTCGTTCGCGGGCGATCGCATCGAGGCCTGTCTGTTTGTCGGCCCCGGGCATGACGCCGGCGATTGGGAGGTGATCAGAACTGCCTTTGCGGCCGATCACGTCACCGACGAGCAGCGCCGCATGCTGCTGTCAGGCAAGTCGACGGAGGGAACGGCCTCGACCGGGCCAATCGTCTGCGCCTGCTTCGGTGTCGGCCGCGGCACCATCTGCGACACCATCGCCGCTGGCGCACGCACCGCGGCCGAGATCGGCGCCAAGCTCAAGGCCGGCACCAATTGCGGCTCCTGCATCCCCGAACTGAAGCGGCTGATCGCGACGACGGAAGCGCCGGCGAAGCAGGCCAAGCTCGCGGGCGCGGCGGGGTAGGCGCGACATTCTCAGTCGTCGCCGTATACTCCGCCGTCATCGCCCGGCTTGACCGGGCGATCCAGTACGCCGAGACAACTGTGATTAGGCGGTGGGGCCGCGGCGTACTGGATTCCCCGCTTTCGCGGGGAATGACAGCAAGGACAGGGCGCCATGCCTTCCGCCCCAATCGACGCACCGGCCATTGTGCCTTATGTTGCCGCGCTCTCCCTCTCAACGCGCACAACAACAATGATGTACCTGGAAACGCCGCCGCGCCTGATCGAAACAAGAATCTTCTCCGCCATGCCTGACAAGTTCCGCCGCAAGGGCGTGCGGACGGATTGGGCCGACGCCAACCGGCCGGGCGTGCCGACCGATAGCTTCATCGAGGGGCCATCCTTCGACAAGGAAGGCAATCTCTACATCGTCGATATTCCCTTCGGCCGCATCTTCCGTATTGCGCCTGATGGCGAGTGGTCGCAGGTCGTCGAATATGAGGGCTGGCCGAACGGGCTGAAGGTCGCATCCGACGGCCGCATCCTGATCGCCGATTACATGCATGGCATCATGGAGCTCAATGCCAAAGCCGGCCGCGTCAAGCCGGTCCTGACCGCGCGCAATTCGGAATCGTTTCGTGGCTGCAACGATCTGCATCTCGCGTCCAACGGTGACATCTATTTCACCGATCAGGGCCAGACCGGCCTGCACGATCCGAGTGGTCGGGTCTATCGGCTGGCATCGAATGGCCGGCTCGATTGCCTGATCAACACCGGCATCAGCCCGAACGGCCTCGTGCTCGGCCCGACCGAGACCGTCCTGTTCGTCGCCATGACGCGCGACAATGCGGTGTGGCGGCTGCCGTTCATGCAGGATGGCAGCGTGTCGAAGGTCGGCCGCTTCTGCTCGCTGTTCGGCACCAGCGGCCCTGATGGCATGACCATGGATGCCAAAGGTCGGCTGTTCGTCGGCCACGCTTCGCTCGGTCACGTCTTCGTATTTGCGCCCAACGGCGAATTGATTGCGCGGATCAAGTCGTGCGCGGGGCCGAATTGCACGAATGTGGCGATCGGTGGCGAAAGGAAAGATCGTCTCTATATCACGGAGTCCTCGACCGGGAGCGTACTAGTCGCTGACATCAGCGGTCTGTAGCGCATGGCTCTTCGCCTCGCCCCGCTTGCGGGGAGAGGCCGACGCGCGAAGCGCGGCGGGTGAGGGGGAGTCTCCGCGAGTCCAACTGCTAGCGAATTGGCGGAGGCAGCCCCTCTCCCCAACCCTCTCCCCGTAAGAACGGGGAGAGGGAGAGAACAGAGCGGAGATCGGAAAAGAACATGAACACAAACCCTTTCGGCAAGACCGGCGCCAACGTCTCCGTCATCGGGCAGGGCACCTGGTATCCCGACCACGGCGACCGCAAGCGCGCCATTGCCGCGCTTCAGCGCGGGCTCGATCTCGGCATGACCCACATCGACACCGCCGAGATGTACGGTGACGCCGAGCTCGTCATTGCGGACGCGATTGCGGGCCGTCGCGATGAGGTGTTTCTCGTTTCAAAAGTGCTGCCGAGCAACGCCTCGCGCCGCGGCACGATCACGGCCTGTGAGCGTTCGCTGAAGCGGCTGAAGACCGATCGTCTCGACTGCTATCTGTTGCATTGGCGCGGCTCCTATCCGCTCGAGGACACCGTCGCTGCGTTCGATGAGCTGGTGAAAGCGGGCAAGATCAAGTCCTGGGGCGTCTCCAACTTCGATGCCGACGATCTCGACGACATTCTCGACGTTGCGGGCGAGGGACGGATCGCATGCAATCAGGTGCTCTATCATCTCAAGGAACGCGCGATCGAGCACGCCGTAATCCCCTGGTGTGAGCGGCGTGGTGTCGCTGTGATCGCCTATTCGCCGTTCGGACACGATGATTTTCCGGATGTGCGCAGCAAGGGCGGCGCCGTGCTGGTGAAGATCGCGGAGACGCGTCGCGCGACACCGCGTCAGGTCGCACTGAGCTTCCTCACCCGTGCAACTACGGTGTTCGCGATTCCGAAAGCCTCATCCGCGGAACATGCCGCCGAAAATGCGGCCGCCGGCGATCTCGTGCTGACGAAAGAGGAGATTGCGGCGCTCGATGCGGCGTTTCCGCGCGGGCCGAAGCCGCGCAGCCTGCCCATGTTGTAGTGCAAAAACGCCCATTATTAATGGAATATTGACGCGCGCGGACGTCAGCGCATATCGGCATCCTGTTTTCGGAAGTTGTGAACGCGGCGCATTTGTCGTTTTTTACGAGCGTTCTCGATTCGCATTATTTCCGGGTTCCAGCCGTGACACCGCCGCCCGCCGCAGCCGCAAGGCTCGACAGTATTCCCATGCCCGTACCGGAGAAGAAGCAGGCGGCTCGTCGTGCGCCCGCGCGCGTCGATCATCCCTTCAAAGGCATTGCGCTGGTGCTGCTGTCGACGGTGTTTCTCGGCACCTCCGACGTGACCGCGAAATATCTCTCGACCAGCCTGCCGTCGATCGAGATCACCTGGATCCGCTTCGTCACCTTCGCGCTGATGTTCACGCCGGTGATGCTGCCGGGCTCACCGCTGCATGCGATGCGCACCGAGCGGATCGGCCTGCAGCTAATGCGCGGCGCCGCGCTGCTTGGCTCCTCGCTGTTCTTCATCACCGGTCTGCGGTTCCTCCCCATTGCGGAAGCCTCTGCCACCGGCTTCGTCTCGCCGCTGTTCGTCACCGCGCTGTCGATCATCTTCCTGAGCGAGAAGGTCGGCCTGCGCCGCTGGATCGCCACCGCGATCGGTCTGACCGGCGTGATGATCATCCTGCGCCCGGGCTCCAGCGCGTTTCATGCCGCCGCGTTCTTCCCGATCATCTCGGCGTTCTGCTGGGCTGCCGCGCTGATCCTGACGCGCATGATGAGCGGTCGCGAGGCGGTGCTCACTACCATGGCCTATTCCGCGCTGACGGGCGTTGCGATCCTTTCCGTGATGGTGCCGTTCGTCTGGGTCACGCCGAGCTGGACCGCGATCGGGCTCGGCATCGTGATTGGTGTTGCCTCGACCGTCGGCCAGTGGATCATCGTGCTGGCCTATCGCTATGGCGATGCCTCGGTGCTGGCGCCGTTCTCCTACACGCAGCTGCTGTGGGTCAGCATTTTGGGCTTCTTCATCTTCGGTGAGGTGCCTGATCTCTGGACCATCATCGGCGCGGCCTTCATCGTCGCGAGCGGCCTCTACATCGCCCATCGCGAGCGGGTGCGCCGCGCCCAGCTCCTGGTGCTGGAAGAGCGTTCCCCGAACCCCTGACGCAAGATCGCACGCCCGCGTCGTGCTATGAACGGCTCCGACACCACGGGAGGAGCCGGATGCGCGCTGCGATTTTCAGGAACGGTGAGATTGTCGTCGACCGGATGGCTGAGCCGACGCCGGGTCCCGGTCAGGTTCTGGTCAAGACGCTCGCCTGCGGCATTTGCGGTTCCGATCTGCACGCGCGACAGCACGCGCACCGCATGGTGGAGATGGCGCGGAAGACCGGGCGTAAGCCGATGGACCTCAGCCGCGATGTCGTGTTCGGTCATGAGTTCTGCTGCGAGATCGTCGACTACGGTCCAGACACCGCGCGCAAGCTCAAGCCGGGCACACGCGTCTGCTCGCTGCCGGCGCTGGTGACGCCTGCGGGCATCGAAGGCATCGGCTATTCCAACGACAATATCGGCGGCTATGCCGAGGCGATGCTGCTCAGCGAAGCGCTGCTGCTCGAGGTGCCCAACGGTCTTGCGCCGGAACATGCCGCGCTGACTGAACCGCTCGCGGTCGGGGTTCACGCCGTCGCAAAAGCCAGTATCCGTGGTGACGAGGTGCCGCTCGTGATCGGCTGCGGCCCGGTCGGCCTCGCGGTGATCGCAGCGCTGAAGCTCAAAGGCTTGCATCCGATTGTCGCCGCCGACTATTCGCCGGCGCGGCGTGCGCTTGCGGCGAGGCTCGGCGCCGATATCGTCGTCGACCCCAAGGTGTCGCAGCCTTATGCGACATGGGCCGAGCACGCGCAGATGTCGGATGCGGAGAAGGCGGCGCGACCGCCGTTCCAGGCCATGCTGCCGGCGCTGAAGCCTGCGATCATCTTCGAATGTGTCGGCGTGCCCGGCCTGTTGCAGCAGGTGTTCGAAGGCGCGCCGCGTGACGCGCGCATTGTCGTGGTCGGCGTCTGCATGGAAACCGACAAGAGCGAGCCGATGCTCGGCATCATGAAGGAGCTCAATGTCCAGTATGTGCTCGGCTACACGCCAGACGAATTCGCAGCGTCACTGCGCCTGATCGCGGAAGGGCAGGTGGATGCGGCGGCGATGGTGACGGCGGAGGTGGGTATCGACGGCGTCGCAAAAGCCTTCGCCGATCTCGCCAATCCCGAGGCGCACACCAAGATCATCGTGCAGCCATGGCGGTGATGCATCGTCATTGCGAGGAGCGAAGCGACGAAGCAATCCAGACTGTCTCCGCAGATGCATTCTGGATTGCTTCGCTACGCTCGCAATGACGAGGACAACCGTCACACCGGCAACGCGATCGAGTATTTCACCTGGCTCAGCGCGAAGCTCGACTCGATCGAGGCGATGCCGTCGAGCCGGGTCAGCTTGGTCTTCAGGAAAGTCTCATAGGAGGCGAGGTCGGCCGCCACGACGCGCAGCAGATAGTCGCGGTTGCCGGTCATCAGATAGCATTCCAGCACCTCGTCCCATTTCGAGATCGCACGTGCGAAGCGGTTGAGATCCTCCTCCTTCTGCCGCGCCAGCTTGATCGAGATGAAGACGCTGACATGCAGGCCAAGCGCCTTCTGGTCGACGGTCGCAACATAGCGCGAGATGACGCCGCGCTCCTCCAGGAGCTTGACGCGGCGATGGCAGGGCGAGACCGAGAGCCCGACCTTATCGGCGAGTTCCTGCATGGTCATGCGGCTGTCGGTCTGGAGCAAAGCGAGGATCTTGCGGTCGATGGCGTCGAGCTCGGGCATTGGGATGGAACCTGTCTTTCGTCGGGCTACATTGGTAAAATATCCCAATATCTCGGGGTATGGCGTGAAAAATTGAGAAGTTTGCCCCCGCCCGCAGGCGTATCATCGCAGCGTCTGTTTCCGGGAGCATTGCCATGCCCGTTGATTCCGCTCGTCTCGACACATTGACCGCCCTCAGCCGCAAGGCGCTGTGGCTGTCGTCCTGGACCATCCACCACGCCAACCACATCCGCGCCAACGCGGACGGGCTCAAGGTCGGCGGCCATCAGGCCTCATCCGCCTCGCTCGCCACGATCATGTCGGCGCTGTACTTCCACGTGTTGCGCCCTGAGGATCGCGTCGCGGTGAAGCCGCATGCGAGCCCGGTGTTCCATGCCATCCAATATCTGTTCGGCCGGCAGACCCGCGAGAAGCTGGAGAATTTTCGCGGCTTCAAGGGCGCGCAGTCCTATCCTTCGCGAACCAAGGACGTCGACGACGTCGATTTCTCCACCGGCTCGGTCGGCCTCGGCGTCGCGCAGACGCTGTTCGCCTCGCTGGTGCAGGATTACGTCAAGGCGCATGGCTGGATGAAGGATCGCCGCGAGGGACGGATGATCGCGCTCGTCGGCGACGCCGAGATGGACGAGGGCAACATCTTCGAAGCTCTTGCAGAAGGCTGGAAGCACGGCCTGCGCAACACCTGGTGGGTGGTGGACTATAACCGCCAGTCGCTCGACGCGGTCGTGCGCGAAGGGCTCTGGGAGAAGTTCGAGACCATGTTCCGCAATTTCGGCTGGGACGTGGTGATCGTGAAATACGGGCGTCTGATGCGCGAGGCCTTTGCCGAGCCCGGCGGCGAGGCGCTGAAGCGCTGGATCGACAATTGTCCGAACGCGCTCTACGCCGCGCTGTGCTTTCAAGGCGGTGCGGCGTTCCGCAAGCATCTGCACGACGAGATCGGCGACCAGGGCCCGATCACCAAACTGATCGACAAGCGCAGCGACGACGAGTTGCTGGCGCTGATGTCGAACCTCGGCGGCCACGACATGGCGAGCATGCTGGAGGCGTTCGAGTCCATCGACCACGATCGCCCGGTCTGCTTCATCGCCTACACCATCAAAGGCGTCGGCCTGCCGTTCCAGGGCCACAAGGACAACCACGCCGGCCTGATGACGGTCACGCAGATGGAGAAATATCGCGACAGCCAGAACATCCGTCCCGGGCATGAATGGGACAAGTTCGAGGGCCTGGCGCAGGATGCGGCCGAGTTGGAGGCTTTCCTCGCGCGCGTGCCGTTCAACCAGGACGGCCGCCGGTTGAGCGCGCCTGTCGTCGAGGTTCCCCAGCAGCTCGCCTTCAAGCCGTCGCCGCAGATGTCGACCCAGCAGGGCTTTGGTCTCGTGCTGAACGAGATCGCACGCAGCGACAGCGAGCTCGCGAGGCGCATCGTCACGACGTCGCCTGACGTCACCGTCTCGACCAATCTCGGCCCCTGGGTCAATCGGCGCGGCCTGTTCGCGCGCGCCGAGAAAGCGGACTTATTCCGCAGCGAGAAAATTCCCTCGACCTACAATTGGGATGCTTCCCCCAAGGGGCAGCATCTCGAGCTCGGCATCGCCGAGATGAACCTGTTCATCATGCTCTCGGCGCTCGGCCTGTCGAACCAGATCAATGGCGAGCGGCTGCTGCCGGTCGGCACGCTCTACGATCCCTTCATCGAGCGCGGGCTCGATGCGCTGAACTATGCCTGCTACCAGGATGCGCGTTTCATGGTGGCGGCGACGCCATCGGGCATCACGCTCGCGCCCGAAGGCGGCGCGCACCAGTCGATCGCAACGCCGTTGATCGGCATGGCGCAGGACGGCCTGGCCTCGTTCGAGCCGGCCTTCGTCGACGAGCTCGCCGTGATCATGGCTTTCGGTTTCGAGCACATGCAGCGCGATCCGGGCGAGGGCGGTTCGGTCTATTTGCGGCTCTCGACGCGCAGCATCGAGCAGGCGCAGCGCATCATGACGCCGGAGCTGAGGCAGGGCATCACCGACGGCGCCTATTGGCTGCGCAAGCCGGGGCCGAATGCCGAAGTCGTGATCGCCTATACCGGCGCGGTCGCGCCGGAAGCGATCGAGGCGACCGGCTTCATCGGCGAGAGCCGCCGCGATGTCGGCCTGCTCGCGATCACCTCGGCCGACCGCCTCCACGCAGGCTGGACCGCCGCACGGAAATTGCGCCGCGACCGCCGCGGCGTGCAGCATCTCAGCTCCATCGAAAAACTGCTGGCGCCGTTGCCGCGCGACTGCGGCATCGTGACGGTGATCGACGGCCATCCCTCCGCGCTCGGCTGGCTCGGCAGCGTCCGTGGCCACCGCGTCGAGGCACTCGGCGTCGAGCAGTTCGGCCAGACCGGCACGATCGCTGACCTCTACCGCCACTACGGCCTGGATGCCAATGCCATCATCGATGCGGCCGAAAGCCTCACCACCGGCGCGCCGGTGCTGCATCGGAAGATGGCGGTTTAAGTCTCCGTCGTCGTCCTGGCGAGGGCCAGGACCCATACGCCGCGGCGGGTGTTGTAGGCGACGGGCGGTAGATGTCTGAGCAAGCCAACTGGTAATGGGTCCTGGCCTTCGCCAGGACGACGGCAGTTGAGACCTTGCCTCGCTCGCGCCACCGGCTCATATAATCTCCGTCCGCCGCAACACTGGCCCCGCATATGGCGGGTTCAATTGCTGGCGCTTTCGTGCAAGGATGCCTGCCGAAACGCCCCCTCCAAGCCCCCAAGAAGAGGTTAACGATGGTCAATCGCATGCAATTCTACATCGACGGCGCCTGGGTCGATCCCGCCGTCAAGAAGTCCACCGCCGTGGTCAATCCGGCGACGGAAGAGGCGATGTACGAGGTTGCGCTGGGCTCCAAGGCCGATGTGGACAAGGCCGTGGCCGCTGCCAAGCGCGCCTTTGCGACGTTCTCCCAGACCAGCCGCGAAGAGCGCGTCGCGCTGTTCTCCAAGATCATCGAGATCTACAAGGGCCGGCTCAAGGAGATCGGCGCTGCCGTCTCCGATGAGATGGGCGCGCCGCTGCCGATGGCGGAGAAGCTCCAGGCCGGCGCCGGCCTCGGCCATCTCATGACCACGCTCGACGTGCTCAAGAACTATCATTTCGAGGAGCCGGTTGGCACCGCCATGGTGCTGCGCGAGCCGATCGGTGTGGTCGGCATGATCACGCCCTGGAACTGGCCGCTCAACCAGATCGCCTGCAAGGTCGCCCCCGCGCTCGCCGCCGGCTGCACCATGATCCTGAAGCCGTCGGAGTTCACGCCGACCTCGGCGTTGATCTTCGCGGAAATCCTCCATGAGGCCGGCGTGCCGAAGGGCGTGTTCAACCTCGTCAACGGCCTCGCCCCCGAGGTCGGCGCGGCCATGAGCGAGCACCCCGATATCGACATGATCTCCTTCACCGGCTCGACCCGCGCCGGCATCGACGTGGCGAAACGCGCGGCGCCGACCGTGAAGCGCGTCAGCCAGGAGCTCGGCGGCAAGTCGCCGAACGTCATCCTCGAAGGCGCCGACCTCACGAAGGCGGTGACCGGCGGCGTGATGCACATGTTCAACAACTCCGGCCAGTCCTGCAACGCGCCCTCGCGCATGATCGTGCCGGCCTCGAAGATGAAGGAAGTCGCCGCGATCGCGAAGGCCGTCGCCGACAAAACCAAGGCCGGTGATCCCCGCGCCGAAGGCACCACCATTGGCCCGGTCGTCAACCGCGGCCAATGGGACAAGATCCAGGGGCTGATCAAGAAGGGCATCGACGAGGGCGCAACGCTCGTCGCCGGCGGCCCGGGCCTGCCCGAAGGCGTCAACAAGGGCTTCTATGTCCGCCCGACCATCTTCGCCGACGTCACCCCTGACATGACGATCGCCCGGGAAGAGATCTTCGGACCGGTGCTGACCATCATCGGCGCCAAGGACGAGGCCGACGCGGTGAAGATCGCCAACGACACGCCGTATGGCCTCGCCGGTTACGTCTCGGCCGACACGGTGGAAAGCGCCAGGCGCGTTGCCCGCCAGATCCGCGCCGGCAACGTCAACCTCCAGGGCGTGCCCAACGACCGCACCGCGCCGTTCGGCGGCTACAAGCAGTCCGGCAACGGCCGTGAGTGGGGCAAGTACGGCCTCGAGGACTTCCTCGAAGTGAAGGCCGTCGCCGGCTTCAACGCGGCGTAAGCTTTAGCGTCTGAATGAACGCGACGCCGGAGCGGGAAACCGCTCCGGCGTTTTTTTGTTTCCGTCATTGCGAGCGAAGCGAAGCAATCCAGCATCGTTCCGCGGAGATAGTCTGGATTGCTTCGTCGCAAGTGCTCCTCGCAATGACGGTGGAGCGACCTCATCCCCCAACCGCGCCTTGCGTGTTCACATACAGCGCGTAGATCGACTGGCTCGCTGCCATGAACAGGCGGTTGCGCTTGACGCCGCCGAAGCAGAGATTGGCGCAGCGCTCGGGCAGCGCGATGCGGCCGATCATGACACCGTCGGGCGCGAACACGACCACGCCGTCAAGCTCGGGATCGCCCATGCCCCAGCCGCACCAGAGATTGCCGTCGATGTCGCAGCGCATGCCGTCCGGCGTGCCGGGACCTGCATCAATGTGGACGCGCTTGCCCGAGATCGTGGCGCCATCAGGCGAGACATCATAGGCGAGGATCTTTCGGTTCGGTTGCCCACGCGATTCCACGACGTACAGAATCTTCTCGTCGGGCGAGAAGCACAGCCCGTTCGGCCCCAGCACGCCCTCGGCGACGATGGTCGCTTTACCGGTCGCGGGATCGAGCCGGTAGACGTTCGGCTCGATCTCGGGCTCGGCCTTGTAGCCCTCGTAATTGCCGAGCAGGCCGAAGGTCGGATCGGTGAACCAGATCGAGCCGTCCGATTTAACAACGACATCGTTCGGTGAGTTCAACCTCTTGCCGTTGAATTGATCCATCAGCACGGTGATGCTGCCGTCATATTCGGTGCGCACCACGCGGCGGCCGCCATGCTCGCAGGTGACGAGCCGGCCCTGACGATCCCTGGTGTTGCCGTTGGCGAAATTCGAGGGTTTTCGGAACACGCTGACGGCGCCGGTTTCCTCCTCCCACTTGATGATGCGCTGGTTCGGGATGTCGCTGCACAGCAGATAGCGCCCGTCGCCGAACCACACCGGCCCCTCGGCCCAGCGCAGGCCGGTCGCGAGTCGCTCTATCGCCGAAAGCTTCAGCCAGTATTTTTCGAAGCGGGGATCGAGTGCACGTATCGCCGGATCGGGGTAATAGGTCGCCGGCCGCCAGCCTTGCGGCCGTTCTTGGGTCTGGGACGATGCATCGTTCATGTGCAGGTCTCGTTGTTGCGTTCCCTCTGTCCAAGTCTGCTAGCATCAGATATCTACGGCCGCAAATCGGTCGCAACTATGAGGAAAGACATGCCGCGCATCTTGATGACGGGAGCTTCGGGCGGGATTGGAACGCGCCTGCGGAAACTGCTGCCGTCGATCTATCCGGACCTGCTGCTCAGCGACATCCGCAAGCCGGCCGATCTCGGCCCCAACGAGCAGTTTAGGGCGGCGGACCTGTCCGACCTCGCGCAATGCGAGGCGATCTGCGAGGGCGTCGACGGCATCATCCATTTCGGCGGCTATTCGGTCGAAGGCCCCTGGGACGACATCCTCCAGGCCAACATCATCGGCTGCTATAATCTGTTCGAGGCCGCGTACCGCAAGGGCGTCAAGCGCGTGGTGTTCGCCTCGTCCAATCACGCCGTCGGCTTCTATCCGCGCCACCACAAGATCGGCACCGACGTCACCCCGCGCCCCGACGGTCGCTATGGCGTCAGCAAGGTGTTCGGCGAGGCCGTCGGCGCGCTCTACGCCGACAAGCACGGGCTGAAGGTGACGTGCCTGCGCATCGGCAATTTCGGCGACATGCCGCTCGACCAGCGCCGGCTCGCGATCTGGCTCAAGCCCGACGACCTCGTGCAGCTCTGCCAGATCGGGCTCGAGCATCCCGACATCCATTTCGAGATCTTCTACGGCGTGTCCCTGAACGAGCGCGCCTGGTGGGACAACCACCGTGCCTACGAGTTCGGCTACCGCCCCACCGGCCGCTCCGAGGATCATGTGGCGCACGCCATGGCCGAGCAGGCCAAGCTGAAGCCGGACCCGATCGGCGACCACTATCAGGGCGGCGCCTTCTGCAGCAGCGAGTTCGACGGCGATGCGAGCCGGATCATCGACTGGAATAAGCGGTAGGGCTGTTGATGTAGCCTAGGTTCTCGCCACCATGCAGGTGCACTCCCTCGCCCCGTTCTTACGGGGAGAGGGTTGGGGTGAGGGGCTTTCACCGCGAGGACCGTGAGAGTTGGACTCGCGGAAGTCTGTTGCCCTTGGTCTGCATACCGCCGCACGCTTCATCCTAGTCTCCGCGTCTGAGGTTCTCAGCAGCGCGTCTAAGGACGTCATGGAGCCATTCGTGCGAGGGTTCGCCGTCGACGCGCTCGTGCCATAGCAGCCGGACCTCCAGCGGAGTCGCTGTGTAGGGAAGCTCGTAGATCGCGATCGGGTAGTTTTGCTCCAGTGTTTGCGCGAGCGGGCGCGGGACGATAGCTGCCAGTTCGGAATCCCGAATCAGCGCTGGGACCGCGAGAAAATGCGGCAATGACACCGCCATCCGCGGCGGCCGGTCGCTCTCGGCGAGCGCCCGCTCGAGCGCATCGCGGTCGTACATCTCCGAGCGCCGCGCCAGGCCTCGCTCGGAGATGAAGCCGCCGATCGCGCCCTCCTGCTCTCCACCGAAGGAGACCACCACCAGCGGCAGCCGTGCAAGCATCGCCTTGTCCAGCCGACCAAGCTTGCGCTTTTTGCCGACAATCAGCACGTCGTCATATTCGAATAGCAGCGACGTGCGGAAACGACTCGGCGGGAGCGAGAAGACGCCGATCGCAACGTCGATGCGACCGAGGTCGATCTGCTCGGCAAGGTCGATCCGCGTGACCGGCTTGATCGTCAGGTCAATGTGGGGCGCCTCGCGCCCAAGTATCTTCAAGAGGGGCGACGCCAGCACCATCGTGGCAAAGTCATTGGCGGCCAGCGTAAACTGCTTGGTTGACGTCGCCGGAACGAAGGTCGGCAGTTCCACAGCTGCCTCGAGCACGCGTAGCGCCTCGCGAATTTGGGGGGCCATCGTCAAGGCCCGCGCCGTCGGTTGCATGCCCGCGGCCGTGCGCACGAACAGCTCATCTTCCAGCATCTCTCGAAGCCGGGCGAGCGAGTGGCTTACGGCGGACTGGCTGAGCGCGACTTTCTGGCTGGCGCGCAATACGCTCCTTTCCTCCATGACGGCGTCGAACACTTTGAGCAGATTCAGGTCCAATGTCTTGAATGAAACCGACACGGTGAGGATCCAGTTGATGGCTGACGGCGCGCCGCGACGGCGACCAGTTAAGGTCAGGGGCGCCGTAGATGCAACCGGTGCAAACGATCGAACCAAGCCTTGAGTCCCGGGCAAACTGAAGGAGGTTCAGGATCAATCTGCAAGAGTTTCACTTCCGCAAGAGACCGATCCCGGCATTATTCAGTCGCTGTGTTCGGAGGAGGTGAGCGATGCGATCGACCGCGACGACAGGTACCGGTAAGGCGGTTGTTGCGACGTTGATTTCGCTGATGCTCACGACCGCCGCGATTGCCGACGAGGCACCGATCAAGCTCGGGGTGCTGACCGACATGTCCTCGCTTTATGCCGACAATGGCGGGCAAGGGTCAGTGGTCGCGGCGCAAATGGCCGTTGACGATTTCAAGGGCAGGGTTTTGGGGCGTCCCGTCCAGATCATTGCCGGCGATCACCAGAACAAGGCTGACGTAGGATCGGTGATTGCACGGCGCTGGATCGAGAACGAGGGTGTCGAGGTGATTCTCGATGTCCCCAATTCGGCCGTCGCGTTGGCTGTACAAGGCATTACCCGTGACAAGAAGAAGCTGTTTCTCGCCACTGGCGCCGCCACTTCGCGCCTCTCCGGCGACGAATGCTCGCTGACCGGCATTCACTGGACCTACGATACCTTTGCTTTGTCGCAGGGCACAACCAAAGCGATCGCGCGCCTTGGCGCAAGGACCTGGTTCTTCCTCTCCGCCGATTACTCGCTGGGCGCACAGCTCGAGGCCGATAGCCGCCGGGTCATCGGCGCGACCGGTGGCAAGGTCTTGGGCGCGGTCAAGCATCCTATCAACACGCCGGATTTCTCCTCCTTCCTGCTGCAAGCGCAATCTTCGAAGGCGGATGTGATCGCACTGGCCGATGCTGGCGGTGATTTCATCAACGCGGTCAAGCAGGCCGGCGAGTTCGGGATCACGCGCGGGCAAAAGCTTGCCGGTCTGATCGTTTTCATCGCGGACATTCACAGTCTGGGATTGCAGAGTGCTCAAGGCTTGATGCTCAGCTCGGCATTCTACTGGGATATGAACGACGACACGCGTGCATGGTCGAAGCGCTTCATCGAGAAGACCCGGAAGGTCCCGACCATGATTCATGCCGGCACTTACGGCGCGGTGATGCACTATCTCAAGGCGGCCGAAGCGGCGGGCACTCTCGATGGATCTGCCGTTGCCGCCAAGATGCGCGAGATGCCGGTGAATGATTTCATGACGAAGAATGGCCGGATCCGCGAAGACGGCAGATTGATCCGGGACATGTATCTCTTCCGGGTCAAGTCACCGCAGGAATCGAAACATAAGTTCGACTACTATGAGCTGCTCGCGACCATTCCCGGAGAAGAGGCCTTCAGGCCGATGGAGGACGGAGGATGTCCGCTCCTGAAGAAGCCGTGATGGCTGGAGATGAGGCGCGTATCGTGGCGCCGAGCCCGATCGACGCGATCCTGACCGGCCGGTTTGCATGCCGCCAGTTCTGCAACGCTCCGGTCGCCCGACGAACGATCGAGCAGATCCTCCGTGTCGCGCGATTCGCGCCCAGCGGTGCGAACATCCAGCCCTGGCACGTCTACGTGCTGACAGGCGAGGTCAAGGGCAAGGTGTCGGCAGCGCTGCTGGAGGCGCACGAGACCTCTCGTGACGAACACGTCTCGGAGTACAAATACTACGCCAGCGATTTACCCGGTCTGTATCTCAAACGGCGGCAGGAGTTCGGCCGGCTGTTCTATGGCTCGCTCGGCATTCATCAAGCCGATTCAGAGGGGAGGAGCAGACAGACCGCGAAGAATTACACATTCTTCGGCGCGCCCGTGGGATTGATCGTGACCATCGACCGTCGCCTGGAAGTCGGTAGCTGGCTCGACCTCGGAATGTTCGTGCAGAACATAATGCTCGCGGCGGCAGGACGCGGGCTTCAATCGTGCCCGCAGGAAACGTTCGCAAAATACCATCGAATCCTGCGCCCACTGCTGTCGATTCCGGCAGAGCAAATGGTGGTGTGCGGCATCTCGGTCGGCAAGGCCAAGCTTCAGGGGCAGGACAGATTGATGCCGCGGGCGGACATCGATGAGTTCGCGACGTTCCTTGGTTTCGAAGATTGAAGCTTGGTCGAAGAGGAGATCACGATGCAAAGCCGAGAAGAACTGATCCAGTGCAGCATTCCGTTTCTTCGGGAGGTCAAGGACATGACCCCGGGAGCTGAGATGGAGCGTTGGCTCAACGAGACATATGGGGAAGAGAGCGCGCTCTATCAGGATCTCGCTCGCCTGATCAAGGTCGGGGTCGAGGAAGGATGGGCCGCAAACCAGGAGGTGGACGGCCCAAACTACCGGCGCAGCCGCATCCTTGAGCCGACGGCTGACACGTTCCAGTTCAGCATCACTGCTGTGTACATGAACAGCGCCGATCCGCGCCGCTTCAAGGACGAGGACGACCACGACGTGTTGCGGGGACAATATCACGGCCATCCCTACGGCGAGCTCAACCTTGTGGTGCCCTTGAACAAGGGCGCGGAGTTGAGGGGATTACAGGGTTGGCAGGGAGCCGGCTGGACGGCGCCTGATCCAGGCAGCAGACACTATCCTGAAGTCAGGGGCGGCGCGGTCATTGCACTGTTCTATCTGCCGGCTGGGCGCATCTCATACGATTTCAAGGCACCGGCCGGATGATTGCGCGACGCGAAGCGCTCGGGTGCGCTCTCGTCAATTCCTGACATTGCTGCGACCGGGCCAAGCGTCCGGCTTGCAGTTCAAGTCGCGCCATTGTTGCCGATCACCGCATGTCCGCGGGCGCCGCGCGCAGATCGTCCGTGACGTGTTCGAACAAGCGGGCCCCTTTGATCGCACGAGCTGTCGCACGTCATATTGCAACGCGCGCTTCCTGTTTCTTGGTCACATGCCAGAGCACCACATGGTAATGCGGCACATCCACGCCGGGGTGACCCGCGTTGAAATATAAGCTGACATGATCAACGGGTGCCGCGGACCCCACCCCCTCCAATGACTTGTGATCGTCGATGTCCTTGTTCGGGACCATGTACACGGTCGCCACCAAGCGATCCCTGCGATCGAAGCACAGGAACGGCCCCAGCGGCAAAGTGTCGGGCTTGACGAAGATGACGCCGAGGCCCGGAAAGAATTTCGGGAAGTTCACGAGATCGCTGACCCGCTTATATCCGTTTTTTTCGGCGACCTTCCGCTGATTTGGCGGCCGACGAACGACTTCGGGCTTCTCTTCGTGCTTCCTGTGCGCCTTGCTGCTTCGGTGAGGGGCTGTCCTGGTTTGATCGACCTTGGCGGCCGGCGGCGCGGTGGCTGGCGCGAGCGTCTGCGGCGCTGGCGGAAAGAAGGGAGCAAATTGGGCGGCAGGACGCCTTACGTCGGCGATCAAGGCGAGCAACGCAACCAGGGCTGCCTTCATAAGCGCGTTGCGCATCGACATCTCCCCGAGATTTGCCTGCCAAATTTTGCTCACTTGTCCGGATTGCGTTCTCGCCAGCGCAGGAAGTCCCGGAACAATTCTTCGCGGTCTGGCGGATTGGCGGTTGGCTTTCCCTCGAGGAAGCGGCCGAACGCCTTGCGAAGCGCGGCCTCGCCCCCGGATTGCTGCTGGAGCCAGCGCTCTGCCGGTCGGAATCGTTGCCATCCCGGGAGCAGCGCGGCCAGGTTCACCTCGCGCCATTTGGGGTGATGTGCATCGCCGAGAAATTCGGGAAAGCGCGCGAACAATGTCTGGACGAAGAATTCCAGCAACCGAAATCGCTCGTTGCCGCTTGGCCAGTTGTAGGCGAAGAGAGCGGATTTGATCGCGATCGTGTCGACACTTGCTTCGGCCGCGATGATGTTCGGGTAGTCCTGATGGCGAAGCGTCGATGGTAGATAGTCTTGTTGCAGCAGCTCTTTGGAGTAGGGGATGGGCAGGAGGTGAATATCATCGAGCTGCGAGACCTGCGTCAGGAAGCTGACCGGTTTTCCTGAGACCAACAGAGCGGCGGAGATATCTCCCTTCCTCAGACCATCCAGCGCGGCCTCCGGTCCCAAGTTCGACTCGCTGACCTTGACGCCCAGACGGTTCAACACTTCGCGGCCGAGTATGGCGCCGGCACTGCCGTCGTCCCCGAGATTGACCCTCTTTCCCGACAGCTCCGACAGACTTCTGATCTCGAGCCGCGCGAGAAGATGGAACTCTTCGATATGGAGCGGGGCAATGTAGGTCAGCTTGTCAGAGATATCTCCGAAGGTCCTTGTCTCCCGGAGCCGGTCGACCAGGACGACGGGCGCGATCGCCACGTCGGCACCTGCGAGGGTGAGCACATCAAGGACGTTGCGGATACCGCCGTTTCCCACGATGGGCAGGACCCGCAAGGCGACCTCGCCACGAGGGCCGGTCTCTTGGCCGCCGGCGAGCGTGGTTGCAATGTCCTGAGCGATCGCGAATTCAGTGCATTGCGGTGTGCCGGTTACGAATCCCACCGTATACGGATCCGCAGATCGTCCCGTTTCCTTCCGCGGGGTGCTTTCTTTTCGCAGAGCTTTCCCGGTTTCACTCGGAGACGCGGGCAGTCGCTTTTGTGCGAGGGACTCCTGGACCTGTCCGCCGAGCCAGGCCGCTGCAATCAACGCGATGAACAAACCGGCCCGCATCGCTCCGCAGACCCTCATTGTTCAAATAGCCGGCCCTCCCTTGGGCCGACATGCTGATCGATCGTCACCCGGCTACGTCCAAAGCATGACGGGCGAATGAAGCTCGCTCGAGCCTTCCAACGCGCCGGGGCTTGCGACGTTCCGGGGAGCGAATAAGGCTCGTTTCGTGGCGGGAAGCCCCCACCTAGAGCCCGGCCTTATCCTCAGCGATGCGCTTGAGATAATCCGACTTGCTGAACTGCATGTGGTCGACACACAGCTGCGCCAACGCCCAGCTGTCGCGGCCCTTGAGCAGTTCGATCATCAGCTCGTGCTGGCGCCGCGATTGTGCAAGACCCTCGCGGTCGGCGAGATTCTTTGCGCGCATCGGCAGCGTCAGGTTCATGTAGTGCTGGAGCGAGCGCACCAGATAGGGATTGCCGCAGGCCGAGAATAGCGCAAGGTGGAAGGCGTCGTTGGCCTCGTGAATGCCGCGCAGATCCTGCACATCCGCCTTCGCGCAATATTGCCGTTGCAGCGCGGAGAGTTCGTCGATCAGGGCTTGCGGCGCGGGCAGGGAGATCATCAGCGCGGCCTGCCGCGTCAGCATCTCCCGGACCTCGTAGATCTGCCGGACTTCCTCCGCCGAGTAGAACCTTACGGTGGCGCCGACGTTCTTCTCGCGGCGGACGATACCGCGCCGCTCGGCTTCCACCAGCGCCTGACGCACGAAGTGCCTGGAGGTGCCGTAGCGCGACATCAGCGCGTCCTCGGTGAGGCGCGCGCCCGGTGCGAGGCGGCCGAAGATGATGTCCTCTTCCAGGCGAGCGACGACGTCGTCCGGATCGTCGCGCCGGACCGGCATGCTGTCTGCAGTGCGAATGTCGGACATGCCCTCAGCCTCCCGGCGGTTGGCCGGCTTGTCCCTGTGGAGCAGGGGAAGCCTGGATTGTCAATAATTTGTGCCGCAAGGGATGCCAAAAGCCAGAAAGTGCGACAATATTGGCCAATCTTATTGACAATCGAGGGGCAGGCTGTACCACAATGGCAAGGTGAATGGAGTGGCACGATGACGAGTGGTTTGCGCAAGGGTCTGACGAGCTATGGCGATGCCGGCTTCTCGCTGTTCCTGCGCAAGGCGTTCATCAAGGCCATGGGCTATTCCGACGACGCGCTTGAGCGCCCGATCGTCGGCATCACCAACACCTATAGCGACTACAATCCCTGCCACGGCAACGTCCCGCAGATCATCGAAGCCGCCAAGCGCGGCGTGATGCTGTCGGGCGCCATGCCGTTCGTGTTCCCCACCATCTCGATTGCCGAGAGCTTTGCGCATCCGACCTCGATGTACTTGCGCAATCTGATGGCGATGGACACCGAGGAGATGATCCGCGCCCAGCCGATGGATGCGGTCATCGTGATCGGCGGCTGCGACAAGACGCTGCCAGCGCAGGTGATGGCGGCGATCAGCGCCGATTTGCCGACGGTGGTCATTCCAGTCGGCCCCATGGTGGTCGGCCATCACAGGGGTGAAGTGCTGGGCGCCTGCACCGACTGCCGCCGGCTGTGGGCAAAATATCGCGCCGGCGACATGGACGATGCCGAGATCGAGGCGGTGAACGGGCGCCTCGCGCCGTCGGTCGGCACCTGCATGGTGATGGGCACGGCCTCGACCATGGCCTGCATGATCGAGGCGATGGGCTTGTCGTTGCCGATGAGCGCGACGATCCCGGCGCCGCATGCCGAGCGTTTCCGTCTGGCGGAGGCGAGCGGCAAGGTGGCCGCTGAGATGGCGAAGACCAAGGGGCCGAAGCCGAGCGAGTTGCTGACGCCGGCGTCCTTCAGGAACGCGCAGGTCGTGCTTCAGGCGATCGGCGGCTCGACCAACGGCCTGATCCATCTGACCGCGATGGCGCATCGCTCGCCGCACCGGCTCGATCTCGAAGTGTTCGACCAGATCGGCCGCGAGGTGCCGGTGCTGGTCGATCTCAAGCCGTCCGGCGAACATTACATGGAGCATTTCCATCACGCCGGTGGCGTGCCGAAACTGCTGGCGCAGCTCGGTGATCTCGTCGACCTCGACGCCAGGACCATCACCGGCCAGACCCTGCGTGATATCGCGGCGAATGCAGAGGACGTGCCCGGCCAGGACGCGATCCGTCCACGCGACAATCCGATCAAGACGGAAGGCGGTCTTGCCGTCCTGCACGGCAATCTCGCGCCGCGCGGTGCGGTGATCAAGCAGTCGGCCGCGAGTCCAAAACTGCTGCAGCATACCGGGCGTGCGGTGGTGTTCGAATCCGTCGAGGATATGACCCTGCGCGTCGACGATCCCGATCTCGACGTGAATTCCGACGACGTGCTGGTGTTGCGCAATGCCGGCCCTAAGGGTGCGCCGGGCATGCCCGAGGCGGGCTATCTGCCGATCCCGAAGAAGCTGGCGCGCGGCGGCACCAAGGACATGGTGCGCATTTCGGATGCGCGCATGAGCGGCACCGCGTTCGGCACCATCGTGCTGCACATCACACCGGAATCCGCCGTCGGCGGGCCGCTGGCGCTGGTGCGGAACGGCGACATGATCCGCCTCGATGTGGCCAAGCGCAGCATCGAGCTGATGGTCGATGCGGCCGAGCTGGAGCGGCGGCGCGCCGCGTTGAAACCGACCGCAGCGCCCGAGGAGGCCCGGCGCGGCTACGCCTGGCTGTTCAACGAGACCATCATGCAGGCCGACGAGGGCTGCGACTTCGATTTCATGCAAGGGACTGGGAAGAAGACCGAGAAGGGCTGATCAAGACTCGAACGAGCGCTCAGACCGCACAAGCGGCGGGCGATAAAACAGGGGGGAAACGATGATTGCGCGATCCACGCCAAGATTCTTACATGGGTTGGCGGCCATGGCCGCCGTGCTGTTCGTCACGGAGGCCGGGGCACAGGAGGTGAAGCATTATCGCTTCGCCTATGACCAGCCCCGCAACACCGGCTATTCCATCGCGGGCGACCTCTTTGCCGAGAAGCTCAAGGAATTGAGCAAGGGCACCATGATCATCGACCAGTATCCGGGCGCGCAGCTCGGGCAGGAGCCGCAGGTGCTCCAGCTCGTGAAAGCTGGCGACGTCGAATTCTCGATCATCTCCTCGGCCAACACCGCGACGATCTCGCCGCAGGCCGGCGTGATGTCGCTGCATTATTTGTTCCGCGATGAGAACCACGTGATCAAGGGGCTGGCCGATCCCCGCGTCTTCGAAGCGCTCAGGACCATGATCGACGAGACCACGCAGGGCCTGCACGTCATCGCGACGGGATCGCAGGGCGTGCGCCATATGTACTCCAAGAAAGAGATCCACAACGTCGGCGACGTCAAGAACCTGAAGGTCCGGGTGCAGGCCACCGCGACCGAGGACACCATGTTCCCCGCCTATGGCGCCCAGACCGTGCACATGCCGTTCGGTAGCGTCTACACAAGCTTGCAAACCGGCGTGGTCGACGCCGCCGAGAACAGCATCAACGTCTACCTCGTCAACAAGCATTACGAGGTCGCGCCCGTCCTCAACATCACCGAGCACGAGGCCAACAACGCGCTGGTGTTCGTCTCCGACAAGCTCTGGCAGAGCCTGTCGGCCGAGCAGAAGGGGTGGGTGCAGATGGCGGCCAACGAGATCAGCACCAAGGAGCCGGCGAAAGCGTTCGAGCTTGAGCGAACCGCGGCTGAGAAGCTGAAGAAGATGGGCGTCAAGCTCGTCCAGGACGTCGACAAGAAGAGCTTTACGGCGATCGCCGATCCCTATCTCGACAAGCTCGCCAAGGAGCTCGGCCCGCATGCCGAGAAGATCAAGGATTTGATCCGGTCGATTAATTGACGTGGTGCCGGAAGTCGGTGCGCTCCCTCTCCCGCTTGCGGGAGAGGGTAGGGGAGAGGGTGTCTCCTCGGAGAGACTCCCAATGGGGCAGAGCCCTCACCCGGCGCTCCGCGCCGACCTCTCCCACAAGCGGGAGAAGTTCAGACAACCCACAGCCACCGACTCAACTAAATCGTTCCGCACCACGTCGGAACGACGGGGGACATTGAATGGCCATCGCCGACAAACTGCTCGTTCAACGCCAACGCCACCTGAAATGGCGCGCGCTCGACTGGCTCGAACTTGCGCTGATGATCCTCTGCGGCTTGCTGTGCTTTGGCTTCTCACTGTCGGTGACCGCCGACATCATCACCCGCACCATCGGCCATCCCTGGCTGTGGCTGCAGGAGGTGACGTCGACGCTGTTCATCTACGCGATCTTCATCGGGACGGCGGCCGCGACCCGGCGCAACGACCATCTCTATCTCACCGCGATCTCCGAGGCGATGCACGGCACCTCGCGGCTCATCGTCGAGGTGATCATCCGCCTCGTCGTGCTCGGCGTCGCCTTCTGCCTGATCTGGTACGGTTACCAGAATTATCTGCGCGGCTTCGGCAGCTTTCGTCTGCCGTCGGGCACGCCGATCGCCTCGCTCTATGCGATCATTCCGCTGTCGGGCGTGCTGATCGGCCTGTTCACCATCGAGCAGCTCGTCAATGGCCTGCGCAACGGCTTCGATCACCCCGAGCCGCCGGATGAGGATGCGGAGCCGATCGCCGCTGCCGCACAGATGGGGGTGCAGCCGTGAGCGCACCCATCGTCCTGGCCTTAATGACGGCCTGCTTCCTGTCCTTCGGCTATCTCGGCGTGCCGGTGCCGTTTTCGCTGATGGCCGGCGTCTTCATCGGCGCGCTCCTGTCGGACGTGTCGCTCGCCGCGATCATCCAGAAGATCTTTGACGGCGTCGATTCCGAGGCGCTGCTGGCGATCCCGTTCTTCCTCCTGGTCGGCGAGCTTATGAGCTCGGCCAATGTGGTGGTGCGAATAGCCAACCTCTCGGTGTCGCTGGTCGGACATATCAGGGGCGGGCTGTCGCAAGTCGTGGTGGTCTTCAGCATGTTCTTCTCGGAGATGTCGGGCTCGACCACCGCCGACGTCGCCGTGATGAGCCGCGCGCTGGGTGGGCCGATGAAACGCGAGGGCTATGAGCCCGCCTTCATCGCCGCCATCATTGCCTCTGCCTCCACTATCGCCGCCTTAGTGCCGCCGAGCATCACCGCGGTGGTCTATGGCGCGGTCGGCAACGTCTCGATCGCCGGCCTGTTCATGGCGGGCGTGGTGCCGGGCCTGATGATCGGCTTCGGCCTGATGATCTACTGCTACTTCTTCGGCCCCTCCGGCTTGCGCAAGCCGCGCGCGCCGCTGCGACAGGTGGTGTTCGCCGCGGGCGATGCCGCCCTGCCGCTGATGATCCCCGTGATCCTGCTCGGCGGCATCCTGACCGGCTGGTTCACACCGACGGAAGCCGGCGTCGTCGCCGTGGTCTGGATCGTCCTGGTCGTGATCCCCGCGCTCAATCGCGGGCACTTCAGGAAAATCCCTTATGATTTCTGCCTCGCGGGCCTGATCTTCTCGCTGCCGCTGATCACGATCGGCGCCGCCAACGCCTTCGGCTGGATGCTCGCCTATTTGCGCGGGGCGACCTACATCGCCGAGTGGATCACCTCGATCGCCGGGAACGACCCGCATTTGATCATGCTGTTGATGGTGCTACTTTTCACCATCGTCGGTGACTTCATCGAGCCGGTGCCGACCATCATCATCTTCATGCCGCTGGTCAACGCGCTGACGGAGGCCGGCGAGATCAACGCCGTGCACATGGGTGTGGTGCTGATCGCGACGCTCGCCTTCGGCCTGATCACGCCGCCTTATGGGCTGGTGCTGCTGATGGCGTCGAAATTCGTCGGCATCAGTTTTGCCAAGGCCTTGCGGGCGGCGTTGCCGATCTATCTGGTATTCCTCGCGACCATCGCGTTTGCAATCTATTTCCCGAGCGTGGTGCTGTGGCTGCCGCGGCACGTGCTCCCCGAGTCGGTCGGCTGCTTCAAGTCGCCGGCCGGCACGGGCTATATCTGTCCGCAGTAGGCCTGCTCGAGTGAACGCTACTTGCCCTTGCTGGTGAACTTCTTCACGGCGGTGCGGAACGCCTCCGTGTTCATTGCCATGATGATCTTGTGCTCCTCGGCATCTAACTGCTGCTTCACCGGCATGGTCGCGGCCTGGTAGACCAACGACTTTGTGCCGGCGATCGCCGCCGGTGGGTTCTGCGCCAGCCGTTCGGCGAGTTGCCGCGTCGCCGCCTTCAGCTCCGCGGCAGGAACGACTTTGGCGACCAGACCCCAGTCGTGGGCCTGCTGCGCGGTAAAATTATCCTCGGCCAGGAAGACCTGCAGCGCGCGGCGGGAGCCGACCGTGCCGACGATGCCGACCGTCGAGCCGCCATCCGGCGACACGCCGATCTTGGCATAGGCCGGCGTGAACTTGGCGTCGTCTGCGGCGATGCAGAGATCGGTGACGAAAGCGAGCCCCATGCCGGCGCCGGCGGCCGAACCGTGCACGCTGGACAGCGAGATCTTTGGCATACGGCGGAGGATCTCGATGAAGGCGTGATAGTGCTTGAGCAGTTCGCCGACGACAGGTGTTACCGTGCCCGCTTCGGCGGCAGCACCGATCGTCTGCAAATCGCCGCCGGCGCTGAAGGCGCGGCCTTCACCCTCGAGGACGACGACGCGGATGCTGTCGTCGCCTTCGATTTGGGACGCGAGCTGTTCGAGCCTCTGCGCGATGGCGAGGTTGATGGAATTGAACGCGGCGGGGCGGTTGAGCGTGATGGTCGCGATCGGGCCATCGATCCGCAGCAGGGCAGGATCATCGGGCTGGGAGACGGGAGCTGGCATCTTGAAATCCCCGGCAAGAGGTTCGTTGCTGCAACTAAATCGCAGAAGGCGAGGGGTGACAATCCCCGTCCGCCGCTCTTGCGTTGGGCGGAACGATAGGCTCAAATGGGCCCGCCTTCGCCAAGGGACGGACACGAGCGCCGGCTCCTCGTAAGGCCAGCAAATCAAAATCAGCGAGAGAGGAGACGACATGGGTCACGCTCGTGTCTCCGGAAGTGGGCTGTTGCAATGACGGATGGTCCGGTGATCATTGTCGGTGCCGGCCATGGCGGCTACCAGGTCGCGGCATCCCTGCGCCAGGCGGGCTTTTCGCAGCGCATCTGCCTGATCAATGACGAGGCGCATCTGCCTTATCAGCGGCCGCCGCTGTCCAAGGCCTACATCAAGGGCTCGGCCGGGCCGGAGAGCCTGATGTTCCGCCCTGAGAAGTTTTACCACGACCAGACCATCGAGCTGATCGCCGGCCGCGCTGTGTCGATCGACCGGGCGGGGCGCAAGCTGCATCTCGCCTCGGGCGAGGCGCTGCCCTACGGCCACCTCGTGCTGGCCACGGGCGCGCGCAACCGCCTGCTCGACCTGCCCAACGCCAATCTGCCCGACGTGAAATACTTGCGCATCCTCGACGAGAGCGAGGCACTGCGCCAGATCATCCCGTCGAAGACACGTGTCGTGGTGATCGGCGCCGGCTTCATCGGCCTCGAATTCGCCGCCACCGCGCGGATCAAGTGCCTCGAGGTCGACGTGCTCGAGCTCGCCCCGCGCGTGATGGCGCGCGCGGTGACGGCTGAGGTCTCGGAGTATTTTGAGGCGCGGCATCGCGAGGCCGGCATCCGCATTCATCTCGGTGTGCAGGCAACCAGCATCGAGGCGGAGGGCGGCAAGGTCACCGGCGTCTCCTTGAGCGACGGACGGCATCTGCCCGCCGATCTCGTCGTGGTCGGCGTCGGCGTGCTGCCGAATATCGAGCTTGCCGCAGAGGCAGGGCTGCCGGTTGCCTCCGGCATCATCGTCGACGAATATCTTGCGACGGCTGATCCCAATATCTCCGCGATCGGTGATTGCGCGCTGTTCGCAAGCCCGCGCTTCGGCGGCTCGCTGCGGCTGGAATCGGTGCAGAACGCCACCGATCACGCCCGCTGCCTCGCGGCGCGGCTGACCGGCGACCGAAGGCCCTATGACGGCCATCCCTGGTTCTGGAGCGACCAGGGCGAGGACAAGCTCCAGATCGCCGGTCTCACCACCGGCTATGACCGCGTCGTGCTGCGCGGCGATCCCGCCAAGAAGGCGTTCTCGGCGTTCTGCTACCACGGCGACAAGCTGCTCGGCATCGAATCGATCAACCGCGCCGGCGACCACATGTTCGGCCGCCGCTTGCAGGCCATGGATCGCTCGATCACGCCGGAGCAGGCCGCCGATGAGAGTTTTGACCTGAAGAGCGCGCTGGCTTGAGTCTCTTCTCCCTCGCCCCGCTTGCGGAGACAGGGTCGGGGTGAGGGGGACTTTCCGCGGGGACGGTGATAGCTGGGCTCGCGGAGATTCCACCTCACCCGGATTGCATCTTCGATGCAATCCGACCTCTTCCCGCAAGCGGGGCGAGGTGATGAAAGCGCTCCGTCTTACGAGACCGCAGCCACTTCCTTCGCCGTCGGCATCGACGGCCCGGCGCCCATCCGCTGGACGCTGATCGAAGCGGCGGCGTTGGCAAAGGTGAGCGCGTCGCGCAAGGCCGTGCCATCGGCGAGGCGCGCCGCGAGCGCGCCGACGAAGCAGTCGCCGGCGCCTGTGGTGTCGACCGCCTGCACCGCGCGCCCCGGCACCGAAATCTCCTCGCGCCCCGCCAGTGCGAGCACGCCGCGCCTGCCGAGCGTGACGCAGATGGTCTGGTCCGGCCGCGCCTGAAGCTGCCGTGCCACCTCGATGATCCGCGCGGCCTCGTCGCCGTCGGAGAGCTCGGTGCCGGCGAGGAAGCCGAGCTCGGTCTCGTTCAGCACGAGGATGTCGACCAGCGCGAGCAGCTCGCCGGGCATGCTTTGCGCCGGCGCCGGGTTGAGCAGCGTCATGGCTCCGGCGGCGCGTGCGCGCTGGAAGAACGCGGCAATCGCCGGCAGCGGAATTTCGAACTGGCTGACCGCGACGTCGCCGTCCAGCAGCGGCACGACGCTGACGTCATCGGCGTCGACCAATGCATTGGCGCCGGGGATGACGACGATGGTGTTGTCGGCCTCCGCCACCGTGATGATGGCCGTGCCGGTGTGCGCAGCGGTCGTCTCCTGGAGATAGCCGAGATCGATGCCCTGACTGCGCAGGAAAACCTTAAGCTCAGCTCCGAAGGAATCCTTCCCCAGCCGCCCGATCAGCGTGGTCCTGGCACCGAGCCGCGACGCCGCCACCGCCTGGTTCGCGCCCTTGCCGCCCGGGAAATACAGCACCTGGCGGCCGGCGATGGTCTCGCCGACCTTGGGATGGCGATCGGCCGTCGCCACTACATCCATGTTGATGCTTCCGGCGACGAAGACGCGCCCCATGACACACCCTTCCGAACGCTAGACCCTGACCTCGAATTCGTGCCTGACCTTGGCGATGTCGACGAGCGTCGGCAGGCCGGCCTCGTTGCCGAGGCGCTGGATCTTGTAGGTCGATGCGGCGCGGGCAAAATCAAAATGCTCGCGCCAGCTTTTGCCGGGATGGGCGAGGTAGGAATAGACATAGGCGCCGTGGAAGACGTCGCCGGCGCCGTTGGTGTCGATCACGCGCTCGCGCGGGATCGGCATCGCCGGCATCACCTGCACCGTCCCGGTCTCGTCATACCAGAACAGGCCCTTCTCGCCCATGGTGACGCCGCCGATCTTGCAGCCGCGGCTCTTGAGGTAATCGAGCATTTTCTCCGGCGTCAGGTCCATCTGCTCGCACAGCCGCTCGGCGACGATGGCGACGTCGATATATTCCAGCAGCTCGTGGGTATTGGTGCGCAGCCCGCCGCCGTCGAGCGAGGTTAAGATGCCGGCCTCGCGGCACACCTTGGCATAGTGGATCGCCGCATCCGGCTGGTGGCCGTCGACGTGCAGCGCGCGGCAGCCACCGAGATTGAGCATCGGGAACGGATGGATGTGCTCGTCGTCGCGGCAACGGACGATGGCACGCTTGCCGTCCTTGGGCATGATGAAGGAGAGCGAGGACTGCTTCACCTTCCGCGCGTGCAGCGAGATCGCGTATTTTGCGCACATGTCCTGGAACATCCGCCCCAGCCAGTCATTGGCGGCGGTGGCGATGAGATCGGGCACGATGCCGAGCTTGGCGCAGCAGAACGCCGCCGTCACCGCGTTGCCGCCGAAGGAAACCGCGTAGTCCGAAGCCACGTGCTTCTCGTCGCCGGTCGGCATGTGGTCAGTGATGAAGACGACGTCGATATAGGTCTGTCCGATGAAGAGAGCCTGCATTGCTTGTCCGTGATGCGCTTGTGGTCCCGGCCGGCACGCCTACTCTAACACCGGTTCCGCCGAGGGATCGCTGAAAATATTCGCAAGACTGCCGCCCGAAGCGCTTGAGGTCAGCATGGTGGGGGAATACGACCATGACAGGGAAATGCCAAGCCCGGACAAACGCCGTTTTTCGGCCTTGGTTCCGGGTCGACAAGGGGCGGTCAAAAAGGGGGGAAGATGATCACCGGCCTCGATCACGTCGTCGCTCTGGTCAGGGATATCGGTGCGGCCAAGGCGGCCTATCAGACGCTGCTCGCCCGCGCGCCGGCCTGGCAGAATTCCGGCGAAGGCGCTGACCGGGTGCTGTTCACCCTCGACAACATGACGATCGAATTGATGGCGCCGAGCGGCTTCAGCGTCAGTGCCGACCGCATGCGCGCGCTGCTCGACGACCAGGAGGGCGTGCTCGCCAGCCTGTGCTTTCGTGTCGCAGACATGAGCAAGATGCACCGCCGGCTGGAGCGCGTGGCGTTGAGGCCGGATCCGGTTGCGGAGGTCGAAAGCAGCGATGCCGCATCCGATGCGGTGCTGCACTGGAAGCGCACGCGTGCCGCCACGGAGCTCACGCGCGGCGTGCGCATGTTCTTCCTCGAGCTCGCCGATGAGCGGCCCAAGTCGGTCGCGACCGACATCGCACCGATCGACGCGCTCGATCACGTCGTGATCACGACGGAGGATTCCGAGCGCGCCGCCGCGCTCTATGGCGCGCGGCTCGGGCTCGATCTTGCGCTCGACCGCTCCCACCAGGATTGGGGCCAGCTGATGTTCTTCCGCTGCGGCGATCTCATCGTCGAGGTGGTGCGCCGCCCGGTGGCGGGCGGCGATCCCGCGCACGACCGGCTCTGGGGCCTGAGCTGGCGCGTCGCCGACATCGACGCCAGCCGCGCCCGCCTCATCGCTGGCGGCCTCGACGTCTCGGAGGTCCGCAACGGCCGCAAGCCGGGCACGAGGGTGATGACAGTGCGGAACGGCACCTGCGGCATCCAGACCGTGCTGCTGGAGCGCTCGCCGAAGCCGGTGGAGTAGGGAGCCGGTCTTTCCGTCGTCATTGTGCGGATGCGACGAAGACTCCCGTAGGGTGGGCAAAGCGGAGCGTGCCCACGTTTTGGCGACTTGATGAAAGACGTGGGCACGGCGCAAACGCGCCTTTGCCCACCCTACGAAGCTGCCTGCTTAGCTTCCGCCGTCGCCCTCGCAATGACGAAACTATGCGGCGGCCCGGCCGCGTGTTACATGCATACCGGCAGCACCCAGCGAGCAACCGGTTTGAAGGCAAAGCGAACTCTGAAATGGCAGCGCGACCCTGAGGGGATGCGGCTGCGCATTCTCGAAGCCGCCAAGCAGGAATTCTCCGCCCATGGCCTCGCCGGCGCGCGCGTCGACCGCATCGCCGCCAAGGCCGGCGCCAACAAGCGCATGCTGTACTATCACGTCGGCAACAAGGACGAGCTCTATCTCACCGTGCTCGAAGGCGCCTATGACAAGATCCGCAGCGAGGAGCGGGGGCTCGACCTCGAACATCTCGACCCGCCCGAGGCCATCCGCCGCCTGATCGAGTTCACCTGGAATTACTTCCTGCGCAATCCCGAATTCCTGTCGCTGCTGCAGACCGAGAACCTCGCGCGCGCAAAGCACCTGAAGCGCTCGACCAAGGTCAAGTCGATGCACTCGCCCTTCGTCGAGATGATCCGCACCGTGGTGCGGCGCGGCGTCGACAGTGGCGATTTCCAGGTCGCGGTCGATCCGGTGCAGCTCTACATCTCGATCGCGGGACTCTGCTTCTTCTACCTCTCCAACTCGGCGACGCTCAGCGTGATCTTCGGCCGCGATCTGCTCGCCAAGGACGCCAAGGACGAGCGCCTCGCGCACATGGTCGGCCTCGTGCTCGCCGCCCTGACGGGGCAGTCCGCCGCGCTGTTCGAGCTCGCCAAGGCGCCGAAGTCGCGCGCGAGCGTGGTGCAGACGGTTTAGCGCTGCGGTTCGCGCGCTGGTCGACGTCGCGCCAGCTGTTTCCTCAATCTCCGCCGTCATTGCCCGCGCAGGCGGGCAATCCCGTATTCCAGAGGCGGTTGAGATTGAACCCATAAGCCGCGGCGTACTGGATTCCCCGCCGGAGCCTGTCATCGGGCTCGCCGAAGGCGAGACCCGGTGGCGGGGAATGACACCGAGAGTGCGGCGCGAATATGCCTCCTCATCGTCGTCCCGGCGAAGGCCGGGACCCATACCGCGTGAACTCTCGGCTGTGTTTAGTGCCAATCCCGAACGACCAGCCTTCGCCAAATTTCCCCCTGTGGCTATGGGTTCCGCCTTCGCCGGGACGACACTGCTGGTTTGGCGAGCTGCATGATCCCAAACGCCCGGAACCCGCCGCAAAACGTCACAGGGAAAGGGCTGGACAGTATTTATCCAACGGGTTAATTTCTCCCCGTAACGAAGAAGAATGCCGGGAGTGAGACGTGGCTGAGTTGAAGCCGCAGAGTGCGGTGTCCAAGATGCTGAATGCGGCCTGGGTTCGGCCGTTCTTGTTCCTGGTCTTCATCGTGGTCGCCTGGGATCTCGCAATCCGGCTGTTCAAGATTCCCGCCTACCAGATCCCGTCGCCGGCCGATGTCGTCGCGGTGCTGCGCACTGAATGGCCGGAGCTCTTGCGCCAGTCGTGGCCGACCACTTATGCGACCGTCTGCGGCTTCCTGCTGTCGGCGCTGTTCGGAATTCCCGTCGCCATGCTGATCGCGGGGTCGAAGACGGTGGAGAGCTACGTTTATCCGCTGCTGGTGTTCTCGCAGTCCGTGCCGAAGATCGCGATCGCGCCGCTGTTCGTGGTGTGGTTCGGCTTCGGCATCATCCCGAAGGTGATCTCGGCCTTCCTGCTCGGCTTCTTTCCTGTGGTGGTGTCGGCCGTGCAGGGCTTCAAGTCGGTCGATCCTGACATGGTCGATCTCGCCCGCGCCATGCAGGGCAGCCGCTTTCAGGTGTTCCGCGCGGTGAACCTGCCGCATGCGCTGCCGGCGATCTTCTCCGGTCTCAAAGTCTCGGTGACCCTTGCCGTGGTCGGCGCCGTCGTCGGCGAGTTCGTCGGCTCCAATTCCGGCATCGGCTACGTGATGCAGCGCTCGATCGGCACCTTCGATCTGCCGACGATGTTTGCGGCCCTCGTGATCCTGGCGCTGCTCGGCGTGGTCCTGTTCTGGATCGTGGACCGCATCGAGAAGCTGATCATCCCCTGGCATGTCAGCCAGCGCGAAGACGTGATTTTCGCCTCTTAAGTATTTTCAGGCGCTGAAGTGAAGCAACGAGCGGCCGCCAACGGTCGACGCAATAAGGGCAAGGGAGAGTGACAATGAAGCGGTGGATAGGAATCGTCTCGGCGGCGCTGATGGTGCTTGCGGCGATGCCGGCGCAGGCGGCCGACAAGGTCGTGCTGATGCTGAACTGGTACGTCTATGGCGAGCACGCGCCGTTCTATTACGGCAAGGCCAAGGGCATCTACGCGGCCGAGGGCATCGATCTCGAGATCCAGGAAGGCCGCGGCTCGGCTGCGACAACGCAAGCCGTCGCCGCCAAGACTGCGGATTTTGGTTATGTCGACGTTCCCACCATGATGCGCGCCGCGATCAAGGGCGCGCCGGTGGTTGCGACCGGCGTGCTGCTCCAGACCAGCCCGATGTCCGCGATGGGCTTCGTCGACAAGAACATTAGGAAGCCGGAGGACATCAAGGGCAAGACGGTGGCGATCACGCCGGCCGATTCCATGACCCAGATCTGGCCGCTGTTCCTGAAGAAGACCGGCCTGAAGGAGAGCGACTTCAAAACAGTCGCCGGAGATGGCCAGACCAAGCTCAACGCCGTCATCAATGGCCAGGCTGATCTCCTGCTCGGCTACGTCATGGACCAGTCGATGAAGATCAAGGACGCCACCGGCAAGGACGTCTATCCGATCAAGTTCGCCGATTACGGCATCAACATGGTTTCGTCAGGCATCATCGCCAACACCGACTATGTGAAGGCCAATGCCGATCTGGTCCGCCGCTTCATGTCGGCGACGACCAAGGCGGTCGAAGCCGCCGAGAAGGAGCCGAAGGCCGCGGCGCAGTCGATCCTCGATGCCAACCCGAAGGGCGGCAAGATCGATACGCTGACCCAGGGTTTTGAGCTGACCATCCCGCTCTACCGGACCGCGGAGACCAAGAGCAAGCGGCCGTTCCAGGTGACTGACCAGAACATGAGCGAGACCGTCAATCTGCTGGTCGAATATGGCGGCCTCGACGCCAAGGCCAAGGAGAACCCGAAGGCGTTCTACACCAACGATTATCTGCCGAAGAGTGGCTCGTGAAATCAGCGACCGTAATGAGCGAAACCGTGCAGCCGGCCGCGCATCTGAGACTGGTGAGCGACCGGGCTGCCGGCGATGCGTCGGGCATCAAGCTGTCCGGCGTGTCAAAAACCTACCGGACGCGCGACGGCGATGTGCCGTCGCTACGGCCGCTCGATTTCCACATCAACGACGGCGAGTTCTTCGTCGTGGTCGGCCCAAGCGGCTGCGGCAAGTCCACGCTGCTCAAGCTGATCTCGGGATTGCTGCCGCCGACCACGGGCGAGGTCCTGGTCGAGGGCGAGAAGGTGACGAAGCCGCACGGCAATGTCGGCATCGTGTTCCAGAACGCGTTGCTGCTGCCCTGGCGCAACATCCTCAACAACGTGATGCTGCCGATCGACATGAAGCGGCTGCCGCGGCAGCAATATCTCGATCGCGCCAAGTCGCTGCTGAAGCTGGTCGGGCTCGAAGGCTTCGAGAAGAAGCTGCCTTGGCAGCTCTCCGGCGGCATGCAGCAGCGCGCCTCGATCTGCCGCGCGCTGGTGCACGATCCCAAGATCATGCTGATGGATGAGCCGTTCGGCGCGCTCGATGCGCTGACGCGCGAACGTATGAATGTCGAATTGATGCGGATCCAGCGCGAGACCAAGAAAACGGTGCTGTTGATCACGCATTCGATTCCGGAGGCCGTGTTCCTCGCCGATCGCGTGCTGGTCATGACCGAGCGCCCCGGAGCGGTCGCCGCGATCTACGACGTGCCGCTGCCGCGCCCGCGCTCGCTCGACGTGATGGCCGATCCTGTTTTCACCGAGCTCGTGCAGCGCATCCGCAAGCATTTCTTCTCACAAGGTGCATTGGACTAAGGGCAATGCGATTGAGTCCGGCTGCAACCGCGGCGACGGTGCGCTCCCTCCCCCGCCTGCGGGGGGGGGTTGGGGAGAGGGTGTCTCCGCAGCGGGAAACGCCCAAGAGGAGAGAACCCTCACCCGGCGCTGCGCGCCGACCTCTCCCGCAAGCGGGAGAGGTGCACCGCGCCCGCGGCCACACCTCCGGAGCCAAGTAGCACCATGGCGCCGCGCCTGAAGTTGCGAGACATCGCCTTCTTCGAACGTCCCGTGCAGTTTGCGCGGCCGTTCCGCTTTGGCGCGATTACCATCAACGCGACGCCGCAGCTGTTCGTGCGGGCCGAGATCGAGGTCGAGGGCAGGGGCGTTGCAGTTGGCGCCAGTGCGGAACTGCTGGTGCCAAAGTGGTTCGACAAGCGCCCGGAGCTGTCGCCGGCGCAGACGGTCGATGGCCTGCGTCGCTCGCTCCAGATCGCACGCGGTCTTTATCTGGCGCGGACTGGATATCTGACGGCGTTCGATCTGCATGCCGCGTGCATCGGTGCGCAGGTTGCGACTTGTGCGAAGAAGGACATTCCCTCGCTTGCAGCGGCTTACGGTCCAGCCGAGATCGACAAGGCGATCCTCGATGCGCTGCTGCGCGCTGCCGAGACCAGCTTTTTCGACGGGATGGCCGCTAACATCGCGGGCATCGATGCGCGGCTGTCGCCTGACCTGAGCGAGAGGGACATCAGGACGTTTCTCTCCGGCCGGACGCGGCTGGAGCGTGTTGCCATCAGGCATACCGTCGGACTTGATGATGCGGTGGAAGGTGAGGGCGGTGTTGCCGATCCCCGCGAGAACGCCGGTGCTCGCTATTTCAAGCTCAAGCTCTCGGGAGATCCCGCAGTCGATGCGGCGCGGCTGGCGCGGATCGGCAAGGAGCTCGAGACGTTGGGACTTGATTACAAGGTGACGCTCGATGCCAACGAGCAGTACGCCGATCTCGCCGCGCTGCAGGCGCTGATGGCTCGGCTCGATCATGACGCCGCGTTGCGGCCGATCGCCAAGCGCCTGCTCTATGTCGAGCAGCCGATGCCGCGCGACATCACAAGGCAGTCGCCGTTGGGCTCGCTGGCCACACGTGGCTTCATCATCGACGAAGCGGATGATTCCTATGACGCCTTCCGGGCAGCGCGGGCGCTCGGCTATCGCGGCATCTCATCGAAATCCTGCAAGGGCCTCTACAAGTCCATCGTCAACGCCACGCGGGCGACGAAATGGAGCGCGGAAGGCGAGACGTTCTTCGTGACCGGTGAGGATTTGACCTGTCAGGCAGGCCTTGCCGTGCAGCAGGACCTCGCGCTCGGCGCCCTGATCGGCGTCACCCACGCGGAGCGGAACGGCCATCACTATGTCGACGGTTTTGGCGACATGCCCGCCGCTGAAGCGCAGGCCTTTGCGGCCGCGCATCCCGATCTCTACGTCGATGCCGGACAGGGCATCCGGCTGTCCATTCACGACGGCGATCTCCTGACGGGATCGCTTCATGCTGCGGGCTTCGCCACCTCGGTCCATCCGGACTGGTCGGCGCTCCGCCCGTTCGAACAGCCAAAATCACTTCAGGAGCAATTGTCATGACCACCCAGCGCCTCGGCCTCATCATGAACGGCATCACCGGCCGCATGGGGCTCAACCAGCATCTGATCCGCTCGATCGTCGCGATCCGCGAGCAGGGCGGCGTCCGCTTGAAGAACGGCGACCGCGTCATGCCCGATCCGATCCTGGTCGGCCGCAGCGCCGAGAAGGTCGAAGCGCTCGCCACGCGCTACAACATCACGCGCTGGACCACTGATCTGGATGCCGCGCTCGCCGATAAGAACGACACCATGTTCTTCGACGCCGCGACCACGCAGGCGCGCCCTGGTCTTTTGACCCAGGCGATCAATACCGGCAAGCACGTCTATTGCGAGAAGCCGATCGCGACGAATTTCGAGGAGGCTGTCGAGGTCGTGAAGCTCGCCAATGCCAAGGGCGTCAAGCACGGTACGGTGCAGGACAAGCTGTTCCTGCCCGGCCTGAAGAAGATCGCCTTCCTGCGCGACTCCGGCTTCTTCGGCCGCATCCTCTCGGTGCGCGGCGAGTTCGGCTATTGGGTGTTCGAAGGCGGCTGGCAGGAGGCGCAGCGGCCGTCCTGGAACTACCGCGACGAGGACGGCGGCGGCATCATTTTGGATATGGTCTGCCACTGGCGCTATGTGCTCGACAACCTGTTCGGAGAAGTCGAGAGCGTGAGCTGCATCGGCAACACCGATATTCCCGAGCGCTACGACGAGCAGGGCAAGAAATACAAGGCGACCGCGGACGACTCGGCTTACGCGACGTTCCAGCTCAAGGGCGGTGTCATCGCCCACATCAACATGTCCTGGGTAACGCGGGTCTATCGCGACGACCTCGTCACCTTTCAGGTCGACGGCACGCTGGGCTCGGCGGTCGCAGGGCTCACCGACTGCATGATCCAGGCGCGGCAGGCGACGCCCCGTCCGGTGTGGAATCCCGACGAGAAGCGGCTGCACGATTTCTACGGCGACTGGCAGAAGATGCCCGACAACGTCTCCTACGACAACGGTTTCAAAGAGCAGTGGGAGATGTTCATCCGTCACGTCTACGAGGATGCGCCCTATAAGTTCACGCTGCTCGAAGGCGCCAAGGGCGTGCAGCTCGCCGAATGCGCGCTGAAGAGCTGGAAGGAGCGGCGCTGGATCGACGTCGCCCCGATCAAGGCCTGAGGTCTATTGGATAAGCCCCGATGTCTACTAAGCCGTCATTGCGAGGAGCCCGCGACAAAATTGCGAAGCAATTTTGCGCTGGCGACGAAGCAATCCAGACTGTTGCCGCGGAGGCATTCTGGATTGCTTCGCTTCGCTCGCAATGACGAGGAGAGGTTCGAAGTCATGAACAAGCCCGTCCAGCCCAAGCCTGTCCCTTCAATGTCGTCATTGTCGCTAAAATTGCCGAAGGCCGACCGGTCGATCGAGACCTATCGGCTCGCGGCCTCGCGCACGTTCCCCGCAAAGCTCGAGGGGCCGCTCAACCGCATCGCCTTCTCGGCCGTGCACACGGTGGCCGATCCCTTCGCGGACAATGATCCCTGGCTTTCGGTCGCTGTCGACTGGGACAAGACCATCGCCTTCCGCGAGCACGTCTGGGACCTCGGCCTTGGCGTCGCCGAAGCGATGGATACCGCGCAGCGCGGCATGGGGCTGGACTGGCCGACCTCGCTGGAGCTGATCACGCGATCGGTGTCTGCCGCAAAGCGCCGCAACGCGCTGGTGTTCTCCGGAGCCGGCACGGACCACCTCGCAGTCGAGGATGCCAAGAGCCTCGACGACGTGATCCGCGCTTATGAGGAGCAGATCTCGGCAGTCGAGAAGGTCGGCGGCCGCATCATCCTGATGGCCTCGCGTGCGCTCGCCAAACTCGGCCGCAACGCCGACGACTACGCAAAGGTCTACGACCGCGTGCTGTCGCAGGTTCGGGAGCCCGTGATCATCCACTGGCTCGGCGACATGTTCGATCCGGCGCTGACGGGATATTGGGGCACCAAGGATCTCGACAAGGCGATGGATACGGCCACGGCCATCATCAACGGCAACGCCGCCAACGTTGACGGCGTCAAGGTGTCGCTGCTCGACAAGCAGCGTGAGATCGACATGCGCCGCCGGCTCGACAAGCGCATCAAGATGTACACCGGCGACGATTTCAACTATGCAGAGCTGATCGCCGGCGACGATCAAGGCTTTTCGCATGCGCTGCTCGGCATCTTCGATGCGATCGCGCCGGCAGCCTCCTATGCGCTGTCGCGGCTGGCAGCCGGCGACGAAGCCGGCTTCCATGACGTGCTGGGGCCGACCGTGCCGTTGTCGCGCCACATCTTCAAGGCGCCGACGCGCTTCTACAAGACGGGCGTGGTGTTCATGGCGTATCTCAACGGCCACCAGGACCACTTCACCATGGTCGGCGGCCAGGAGAGCGCGCGCTCGATGTTGCATCTGGCCGAGTTGTTCCGTCTGGCCGATCAGGCCGGCCTGCTCGCCAATCCGGAACTGGCGACACAGCGGATGAAGACTGTGCTGGCCTCGCACGGACTGGAAGACTGATGCGCGATTTTTCGTCCGACCATCGCTGGCTGTCGCTGAACACGGCGACGGTCCGCAAGCAGGGTGACCTCGTCGAGATCATTGAAGCTTGTGGCAGGCAAGGCATCCGCGCCATCGATCCCTGGCGCGACCAAGTTGCCGCCGTCGGTCTCGACCGTGCCGCACGCGCGGTGCGCGATGCCGGCCTTGATCTCTCGGGCTATTGCCGCGGCGGTATGTTTACTTCGGATGCGTCGCGTCGGAGCGAAGTGCGCGACGACAACCGCCGCTGCGTCGATGAAGCCAAGGCGCTCGGCGCGCCCTGCATCGTGCTTGTCGTCGGCGGCCTGCCGCAATATTCGCGGCCGGGCAGCGAGGCGTCGAAGGACATCGCCGCAGCGCGGGGGCAGGTCGAGGAAGCGCTCGCCGAGATGCTCGACTACGCCAGACAGGCAGACCTGCCGCTGGCGATCGAGCCGTTGCATCCGGCCTATGCAGCCGACCGCGCCTGCGTGAACACCACAAAACAGGCGATCGACATCTGCGACCGGCTCGACCCCGGCCGCAGCGGCATGCTCGGCGTCGCGCTCGACGTCTATCACATCTGGTGGGACCCGGAGCTGATGGGGCAGATCGCGCGCGCCGGCCAAGATCGCCTGCTCGCCTTCCACGTCTGCGATTGGATGGTGCCGACCAAGGACATCCTCAACGACCGCGGCATGATGGGCGACGGCGTCATCGACATCAAATCGGTGCGTCAAGCGGTCGAAGCGCAGGGCTTTGCCGGCTATTCGGAGATCGAAATCTTCTCCAATGACTGGTGGGCCAAGCCGATGGACGAGGTGCTGCGCACCTGCATCGCGCGACATAAGACGGTGGTGTAAAGCGTTTTCGAGCGAAGTGGATATTCGAGCGAAGTGGATACCGGTTCAAAACAAAAATCTAGAGCGCCGGTTCTGATTCAATCAGAACCGATAGTGCTCTAGGTCACGCGCGCGCTGCCCTCACGGGCTTGCGACCTGTTGCAGCGTGTTGAAGCGCGCCTTCTGCTCGCTGCTCAGCGTGGCGTAGAACTCGTCCAGCGCAGGTTCGACCAGCTTGGCGGCCGTCAGCATGGCCTCGAGCCGGCGCTGCATTGCCTCGAGCCGTCCGACCGGCGTTAGCGGCACATCGTTCGGGCAGGCTGCCTGCAAGTCCTGAACGCCCTTCGCCGTCGCTTCGCCGAGGCGGTCGAGCGCCTCCTTCTGCTTGCCTGCGGGATGGAGCACGGCCTCGATCCTCTGGATCGGCAACTGGGTCAGGCTGGACTTGGGATCACCGCAGCCCTCGGCACTGGCTTGCTGCTGCTGTGACGAGCGGTCGCCGACATTGGGGCCGAGCGCGTTGAAGCGGGCCTGCTGTTCGTCACTGAGCGAGTTGTAGAACTTCTCCAGCGCCGGTCGCACGATCTTGACGGCTTCCAGCGTCGCGCTGATGCGGTTCATCATCGCGCGCAAGCGGCCAGGCGGCGTCAGTGCATAAGTCTCCGCGCAGGAATCCTTGAACACACCGGCAGCTTCGGCCGCCGCAGTCTTCAACTCGTCGAGCAGCGCGCGTTGCTCCGGCGTGGGCTGCACTGCTTTCGCGATATCGGCAAGCGGCCAAGCGGTGATGCCCTTGTCCGGCGTGCCGCACAATTGCTGTAGCGTTTGCGGGCTCACGCTGGCGCGCGGACGCGCGCGGCCACCGCCGCCGGCTTGCGGATAGTCATACGGGGTGGTGCTGGCAAAGGCGGAATAGGGGCCGCCACCGCCCCAGAACACGGTGTCGACGAAGTCGTCATACGCGTACGCCCAATAGCCGGGCTCATAAGCATAGGACCAGAACGTGTAGTCAAAAATGTCGGAGTAAGCGTATGGCCAGAACACCGGCCCAAGCCACGCCACGAATACCGCGGGATGGCGGTGACGCCAGGCCTGCCGGGGAGCCCAGCCGCTCTGGCGAGTGAGGAGGGCGGCTTGGGTCTGCGGAGCGGCTTGCTCACGGAAGCGCTCCGCAAACCGCCCGCGCTCGGCGGCCTGCACAGCGGCAGCCGTGGCGGCTCGCCCAACTGTCGTCGGCTCAGGTCCCAACCGCTGCAGGCGCGCCTGATCACTTTGCTGCAAGCGCTGTTCGCGCTGCAGCAGCCGGTTCTGCGTCTGCAGCATCCGCTCCTGCGCGCGTTGCGCCCGCAGGCCTTCCGGCTTCTGCGACTGCAGTTGCTGGACGCGCTGCTGCAAGCGGTCAATGCGGGTCTGCCGTTCTGTGCTCTGGCGCGACAGCATCTCGCGCTGCCGCTGCTCGACGTGCTGCTCGCGCTGTTGCACTCGCTGCTCGCGTTCAAGCAGCCGGCTCTGCGACTGCAGCAACCGTTGTTGCTCGCGTTGCGCCCTTGCGCCTTCTGGTGGCTTTTGCGACTGCAATTGCTGCACGCGCTGCTGCAAGCGGTCGATGCGGCCCTGGCGTTCCGCGGACTGGCGCGACAGCGTCTCGCGCGGCGGTCCCGGTCGCTCACTCACGGCCGGGGGTGCACTTGGGCGCGAGGGGGCGGCGATATGCGGCGTCCGCTGGGGTGCCATGGCCGGACGCTGCGTTGCTGCCGGCGCCCGATGGATTTCAGGCCGCGGAGCCGCCACGTGCGGCGCCGCCCGCGACGGCGGTGCAGCGAAATGTGGTGTCGGGCGGGACGGCGGTGCAGCGAAATGCGGGGTCGGGCGCGATGGCGGTGAGGCGATATGCGGCGCCGAATGTTGCGGCATGGCCGGTCGTTGCGACATGGCCGGGGGATGGAATGCCGGCGCAGCGGGACGCGCCATGGCTGGCGGCGCCGCCGGACGGGCCATGGCCGGTGGTGCTGCTGGCCGAGCTGCCGGCGCTGCGCCCGCACCGGGTGGTCCGCCCCTTCCGTGTCCCTGGCCGGGTCCTTGGGCGAACGCACTGAGGCTCGCCGACAGCATCGAGACACCAACTAAAACAGCCGTAAGGCAAAAGCCACGCGGAAGCATGATTGCAGCTCCCAGCTCGTAATCGCCCACGACGTTTCAACGCGCAGATGGGGGAATCGTTCGTTGTTGGCCGCTTCAGGCATTGCGATCTTCCGACGCAGGCGGTCTCAAGAGAAATCCTGCGTCAGGGTGGTGGCGAGCCGCTCCAGCGCCCAGTCGACCTGGTCGCTGGTGATCACCAGCGGCGGGGCGATGCGGATCGTGTGCTCATGGGTATCCTTGGCGAGGATGCCCTTGCCCTGAAGCGCCTCACAGTAGCGGCGTGCGCGCCCGGCCTCGGGATGCAGCTCGACCGCCAGCATCAAGCCGCGTCCGCGCACCTCGCGGATCGTATTGGCACGAATGTCCTTCAAGCCTTGCAGAAAGCGCGCGCCCTGCCTGGCCGCGTTGTCGATCATGCCTTCCTCGACCAGCACGCGGATCGCCGCGCGCGCCACCGCGCAGGCAAGCGGATTGCCGCCAAAGGTCGAGCCATGCTGCCCGGGTCTCAATGTCCCGAGCACGTCGTTGTTCGAAAGCACGGCCGACACCGGATAGAAGCCGCCGGATAAGGCCTTGCCGAGCAGCGTCACGTCCGCCTCGATTCCCTCGTGCTGTTCGGCAAGCAGCTTGCCGGTGCGGCCGAGCCCGGTCTGGATCTCGTCGAGCACCAGCATCACGTTGTTGGCGGTGCAGAGCTCCCGCACCTCAGTGAAATAGCCGGCTGGAGGAATGACGACACCGGCTTCGCCCTGGATCGGCTCGACCAGAAAGGCGACGGTGTTTGGCGTGATGGCCTCTTCCAGCGCCGCGGCGTCGCCGAACGGGATGATCCTGAAGCCAGGCGCGAACGGACCGAAATGTGTGCGTGTCTCGGGATCGGTTGAAAAGCCGACGATGCCCAGCGTGCGTCCGTGGAAATTGTTGGCACAGACGATGATCTCGGCCTGGCCGTCCGGCACGCCCTTCACCTCATAGCCCCATTTGCGGACCGACTTGATCGCGCTTTCGACCGCCTCAGCCCCGCTGTTCATCGGCAGCACCTTGTGGGAGCCGGTGAGCGCCGCGATCTCCTCGTAGAACAAGGCGAGCTGGTCGTTGTGGAAGGCCCGCGAGGTGAGCGTCAGCCTGTGCGCCTGTTCGACCATCGCCGCCAGGATCTTGGGGTGGCAGTGGCCCTGGCTGACCGCCGAATAGGCCGAGAGGCAATCGAGGTAACGGTTGCCTTCGGTATCCCAGACCCAGACACCTTCGCCGCGCGATAGGACGACCCCGATCGGCTCGTAATTACGGGCCCCAAAGCGTGCTTCCGTTGCGATGAAATCAATGACCGACGCGCTCATCTGCCGTCACTCCATTGCTGCGCGCGGGGGCGTCAACCGACTGCACCGGCGGCCTTCAGCTTGATCTGGGGATCGGACTGTCGCCTTGGAAGCCTTGATGCGCCCCAATGCGTGGCGCGGCCTGATTTGCCTGAGATGTCAGGTAGTTCTGCGGAGCATCAGGGCATGGTTCGCCGACCCAGGCTCTACTGTGCATGGGGTTGTTTTCGTCATTTTTGTTTGGAGGCCTCAGCCGATCGCGCAGGGCACGCTCAAAAAGCCGCGAAACCGGACCCGTCCGCCCCGGACCGGCTGCCCGCTCACGGCATAGTTCGGGAAGCGCGCCAGGAAGCGCGCGATCGCGATCGCGCCTTCCAGCCGCGCCAGTGCCATCCCGGCGCATTGATGCGCGCCGGTGGCGAAGGCGAGGTGCCGGTTCGGCGTGCGCGCGATGTCGAAGCGTTCGGGGTCCGGAAACTGCGCGGGGTCGCGGTTGGCCGCCCCAATACACAGCGTCACCGACGTGCCGGCATCGAGCACGACGCCGCCGAGCTCGACCCGTTCGGTCGTCATGCGGTTGCCGAGCTGGTTGGAGCTCTCGTAGCGCAGCATCTCCTCCACGGCGGTCTTGATCATGTCGGGGTTGTCGATCAGGCGCTGCTTCTGATCCGGGTTCCGATGCAGCGCGACGAGGCCGTTGCCGATCAGGTTGGTGGTGGTCTCGTGACCGGCATTGAGCAGGAAGATGCAATTGTGCAGCAGCTCCTTCTCCGTCAGCCGCTCGCCGTTCTCCTCGCCGCTCCCTTCTCCTTGGATCAGGCGCGTCAGCACGTCGCGGTCGGGATTGCCGGGCTTTTGGCGTCGGCGCGCGACCAGCGTCTCGAGATAGGCGAGGAAGTCCTGTACCGCCTTGTTGCCGCGCGCAGCCGCTTCGGGCGTCACCACCGGTTCGAGCGCGCCCAGGATCGCCAGCGACCAGTCGCGCAGCGGCGCGCGTTCCTCGTGAGGCACGTCGAGCAGATTGCCGATCACCTCGATCGGAATGGAGGCGGCAAAGTCCTCGATCAGCTCGCAAGCCCCCTTGGCGGCGATGGCGTCGAGCAGGCCGTCGACCAGCTTGATGAGGTCGCCCTCCATTCCGGCGATGGCGCGCGGCGACAGCGCGCCCATGATCAGGCGGCGCACGCGGGTGTGAGAGGGCGGATCGTTGAAGACGAGGCTGGTGGTGTGGTGCTCGTAGAGCAGGCTGTCGCCGTATTTCGGCGCGAACTCGCGCTTCTTGTCCGAGCTGAACGATTTGGTGTTCTTGTAGGTGGTGACGAGATCGTCATAGCGGGTCAGGAACACGGTGCCGTTCGGCAGGCGCTTGACCGGCTCGTTCTCCCGCAGTGCACGATAGGTCGGATAGGGGTTGTCGTAGAACTCAGGCGTCAGCTTCTCGAGATCGAAGCTTGCCGCCAGCTCCTTCGCATCTGCGTTCATCCCGTTATACTCGCCGGTTAAAGCCGATATGCCGTTTTTGTTGTTCTGATCGACGCACGCATGCGTCTACAGTCGCGCCGTCTTTGCTAGCCGACCGGACAGGAAAATGCACGCGCGCGCTGACGCTCCCGACACGGCCCCGAATTGGCCCGACGATATTTTCGCGACATTGCAGCGCTTCGACGTCCGGCAGGTGCCGTACGTGCCCGACGCCGGTCACTCGAAGCTGATTCAGCGCGTTCTGGCCTCCTCCACGATGCGCGGCATTGCGCTGACGACGGAGGAGGAGGGCGTGGCACTTCTCGCTGGCGCCTGGGCGGGCGGACAGCGCGGCGCGTTGCTGATGCAGTCGAGCGGCGTCGGCAATTGCATCAACATGCTGTCGCTGATCCCGATCCTGCGCTTTCCCTTCCTCACCCTCGTCACCATGCGCGGCGAATGGGGCGAGTTCAATCCGTGGCAGGTGCCGATGGGATCGACCACGCAGGGCGTGTTCGAGCTCTCTGGCGTCAAGGTGCTGCGCGCCTCGAACGCGGCCGAGGTGCCGGCCGTGTTGGAGGCGGCTGCGGCGCAGGCCTACAACGCGCTGACCCCCACCGCCGTCCTGTTGTCGCAGCGCCTGATCGGCGCCAAGGTTTTCACCAAATGAGCAAGGCCAATCTTCTCGACCGCCGCCAGGTGGTGTCCACGCTGCTCGCGGACCGCAAGGACATCGTTGCGATCGGCGGCTTGGGTGCCTCCACCAACGACATGTGCGCGGCCGGCGACCACGCGCGCAACTTCTATCTCTGGGGCGGCATGGGTGGCGCGGCGATGATCGGGCTCGGGCTCGCACTGGCGCAGCCAAAGCTGCCGGTGCTGGTCATCACCGGCGACGGCGAGATGCTGATGGGCATGGGCGGCCTCGCCACGATCGGCCTGCAAAAGCCGGCCAATCTCTCCATCGTCGTGCTCGACAACGAGGCCTATGGCGAGACCGGCGGCCAGACCAGCCATACCTCCGCGGCCGCCGACCTCGTCGGCATCGCCAGGGCCTGCGGCATCGAGGACAGCCGGGCCGTCACGACCATGGCCGAGGTCGAGGCCTTCGCAACGGCCGTCCACGACGTCTCCGTGGGCCCCCGCTTTGCCAATGTGAAGATCGACAGCGCGAGCGTCGAGCGGATCTTGCCGACCCGGGATGGGACCTACATCGTCAACCGGATCCGTGGCGACCTGGGCTTCCAGCCGATCTAGGGCCAGCCTTGCCGGGCGTCCCGTTCTGCTGTGCGCCGTGTACTCTAGCCAGTTTCCACTGAATCCAGAGGTTGCGATGCAACATATTGCTTGACTTCTGCGTGGGTGAGTGCTTACTCACTAACATGAGCTCATTGCGTATGACGAGCGACCTGAGGCGTCAATTGATCCTCGGTGCCGCGAAACGCTGCTTTGCCCGACACGGCTATAACGGCACCACGACCAAGAGCGTGGCGGCCGCCGCTGCCATTTCCGAGGCGTTGCTGTTCAAGCATTTCCCGTCCAAGGCGGCGCTCTACGCCGAGATCCTGAGCGACGAATGCGAGGCCGATCCGGCCCTGATGGAGTTGCTCGAACGGGAGCCATCGACGGCTACACTGGTCGAGCTGATCCGCGGCATGGTCCAGCATTTCCTCGCGATCGCGGACGGGCCCGACCAGGAAGAGGCGCAGCGCCTGCGGTTGATGGCTACGAGCCATTTGGATGATGGTGAATTCGCCCGTTTGCTTTACGCCAAGATCGAGACGCTGATCGGGGCTGTCTTCGTCACTTCGCTCGAGCGCGCGATTGCGGCCGGGGACGCGCGGCCGTGCACTGGCGATCCGCTCAACCTGTTCTGGTTCGCGCATCATTCGGTGATGACCGCGGCGCTGACCAGGCTGCCAGCCGCGCCCTGTCTCGCCTACGGTAAGGCAAACGATCTGGAGCGGCAGCTCTGTGAGTTTCTCCTGAGGGGTATCGGACTTAACGACGCCGCAATTGCTTCGCATCTGAGCCACAATCAGGCGGCGGATGCCGGCAAGACGGCAATTGCAGAAAGTGCATGACATGAACATCGTAGCCGAACACAAGATTTCGGGCCAACCGATCGACAACAAGGCTCCCAAGCGTCCGGTCAGGCCGGTGCGCTGGTTCATCATCGTCGGCACGCTTCTGGCCGTGCTCGTCGGTGGTCTCGTCTGGTTCAATTATTTCCGCGGCCAGATGATCAAGCAGTTCTTCGCCAACAACAAGCCGCCGCCGGTCGCCGTCAGCGCCGCCGAGGCGAAGTCCGAAGTGGTGCCGAACCTGCTCACCGCGGTCGGCGGCCTTGCCGCCGTGCACCAGGTCGACGTCTCCGCCGACGTCAACGGTCGCGTCACCGAGATCAAGTTCGAGCCAGGTACGCGTGTCGAAGCCGGCACGCCGCTGGTGCAGCTGTTCGACACGCCCGAGCAGGGCGATCTCGCCAACTACAAGGCGCAGGCGACCGTCGCCCAGCTGTCGCTCGACCGCGCCAAGCAGCTGGCCTCGCGTCAGTTCGGTCCGCAGGCGACCGTCGACCAGGCGCAGGCCGCCTACGACCAGGCGCAGGCGGGCATCGCCAAGACCGAGGCGCTGATCTCGCAGAAGCTGGTGCGCGCGCCGTTCTCCGGCGATCTCGGCATGCGCAAGGTCGAGGTCGGCCAGTATCTGACGGCCGGCACCGCCATCGTGTCGCTGACCGATCTGTCGGAGCTTTGGGCCAACTTCACGGTGACGGAAAAGGATTCCGGCAGCCTCAAGGTTGGACAGGTTGTGCGGTTGAAGGTCGATGCCTATCCGGGCCGCACCTTCGAGGGCAAGATCACCACGATCGAGCCGCAAATCTCGACCGACACCCGCAACATCCGCGTGCAGGCAACGATTGCCAATCCGGAGAGGATCCTGAAGCCGGGCATGTTCGTGACCACCACGGTGGTGTTGCCAGACAAGCCGGCCGTGACCACCGTGCCGGAGACGGCGGTCGACTACACGCTGTACGGCGACTCGGTGTTCGTGATCACCGAGAAGAAGGAAGAGGACGGCAAGACCAGCCTCTCCGCGGTGCGCACCTTCGTGCAGACCGGCAACCGGGTCGAAGGTCGCGTCGAGATCGTCAAGGGCCTGAAGCCGGGCGACAAGGTCGTCGCCGTGGGCCAGCTCAAGCTGCAATCGGGCGCGGCGGTGTCGATCTCGACCGATCCGGCCCCGGCAATCCCGGCGCAGCCGCCGCGCTACTGACAAATACATTCACGTGATCCGGCTCGGCCGGATCACGCCTCTTGAGACATAGAAATCGAGATCGCCGCGATGGCCTTTACCGACATTTTCATCAAGCGACCGGTCCTGTCGGTCGTTGTTAGCCTGCTGATCCTGCTGATCGGCTTGCGCGCGGCGATGGTGCTGCCGATCCGGCAATATCCCAAGCTATCGAACACGGTCATCAACATCACGACCGTCTATCCCGGCGCATCCGCGGACCTGATCCAGGGCTTCATCACGACGCCGATCGAGCAGGCGGTCGCTTCCGCCGAGGGCGTCGACTACATCACCTCGTCCTCGGTGCTCGGCACCTCGACGATCCAGGTCTACATCAAGCTGAACTTCGATCCGAACCAGGCGCTCACCGAGGTGCTGGCCAAGACGAACTCGGTCAAATACCTGATCCCGAAAGAATCCAACGACCCGATCGTCACCAAGACCACGGGCCAGACCACGGCCGTGATGTATCTCGGCTTCTCGTCCGAGGAGCTATCGGGCTCGGCGATCTCGGATTATCTGACGCGCGTGGTGCAGCCGGTGCTGTCGACCGTCGACGGCGTGGCCTCGGCCGACATTCTTGGTGGTCAGACCTTCGCGATGCGGCTGTGGCTTGATCCCGTGAAGATGGCCGGCCGCAATGTGTCACCGGCCGACGTCGCCGCCGCGATCACTGCCAACAACTTCCAGTCTGCGGCGGGCCAGGCCAAGGGCTATCTCATCGTCTCGAACGTCTCGACGAATACGGGCCTGACCGACGTCAACCAGTTCAAGAAGATGATCGTCAAGGCCAAGGACGGCGGCTTCGTGCGGATGGAGGACATCGCCACCGTCGAACTTGCGGCCCAGAGCACCGATGCGAGCGTTGCCTTCAACGGCGAGCACGCGATCTTCATCGGCGTGCAGGCAACGCCGCAGGGCAATCCGCTGACGCTGGTCAAGGGCGTGCGCGCGCTGTTCCCTGAGCTCGAACGCAATTTGCCCCCGTCGATGAAGATGAAGGTCGCCTACGACTCGACCAAGTTCATCCAATCCTCAATCGACGAGGTGGAGAAGACGCTGGGCGAAGCCGTGATCATCGTGATCGTGGTCATCTTCCTGTTCCTCGCCTCGCTCCGCTCGGTGATCATTCCCGTCGTCACCATCCCGCTGTCGATGATCGGCGTCTGCACCCTGATGCTGGCGTTGGGCTTCAGCTTCAACCTCCTGACCCTGCTCGCGATGGTGCTCGCGATCGGCCTTGTGGTCGACGACGCCATCGTCGTGGTGGAGAACATCCACCGCCATCTGGAGGAGGGCAAGACGCCGGTCCAGGCGTCGCTGCAGGGCGCGCGCGAAATTGTCGGGCCGGTCATCTCGATGACCATCACGCTCGCCGCCGTGTACGCGCCGATCGGCTTCCTTGGCGGTCTCACCGGTTCGCTGTTCCGCGAATTCGCGTTCACCCTCGCGGGCTCGGTGATCGTGTCGGGCGTGATCGCGCTGACGCTGTCGCCGATGATGTGCTCGGTGCTGCTGAAGAACACCGAAGAGGGCCGCTTCGCCAAGCTCGTGAACCGGGTGTTCGGTGCGATCACGCGGTGGTACGGGCGCAAGCTCGATCGCTCGTTGGACTACAAGGCGATCACCGGCCTGTTCGCGGTGACGATCCTCGGCCTGGTCGGCTTCCTCTACATGCACACCTCGAAGGAGCTGGCGCCGGAGGAAGACCAGGGCATCGTGTTTGCGGTGACCAAGGCGCCGAAATACGCCAACATCGACTATGTCGATTTCTATGGCGAGAAGCTCGACAAGGAATTCCAGAAATTCCCCGAGACCGATCTGCGTTTCGTGCTGAACGGCATCAACGGCCCGCAGGGCGGCATCGCCGGCATGCTCTTGAAGCCCTGGGACGAGCGCAAGCGTTCGTCGATCCAGCTGAAGCCGCTGGTGCAGGCCGAGCTCTCAAAGATCGAGGGCGTGCAGGCCTTCGCCTTCAACCTGCCGCCGCTGCCGGGCGGACCGGGTGGTCTGCCGATTCAGATGGTGATCAATTCCACCGCCGGCTTCCAGACGGTCTATGAGCAGATGGAGAAGCTGAAGGACGCCGCGCGCAAGAGCGGCATGTTCATCGTCTCCGACAGCGACCTCGCCTACAACCAGCCGAACGTGAAGGTCACGATCGACCGCACCAAGGCGCAGGACCTCGGCGTCAACATGCAGAACCTCGGCTCTACGCTCGCGGTGCTGCTTGGCGGCAACTACATCAACCGCTTCAACCTCGAGGGCCGCTCCTACCAGGTGATCCCGCAGGTGCCACGCGGCAAGCGTCTGTCGCCGGAATCGCTCGGCGGCTACTATGTGACGACCAACACCGGTCAGCAGCTCCCGCTGTCGACGGTGGTGTCGATCGAGACCAAGACCGACCCAAATTCGCTGACGCATTATAATCAGTTGAACTCGGCGACGTTCTCGGCCGTGCCCATGCCCGGCGTGACCGTTGGTGCGGCGGTCGACTTCCTCGAAGGCGAGGCCAAAAAGCTGCCGCAAGGCTTCAGTCACGACTATTTGGCCGATAGCAGGCAATACGTGCAGGAAGGCAACCAGCTCGCCATCACCTTCGGCTTCGCGCTGATCATCATCTTCCTGGTGCTGGCCGCGCAGTTCGAGAGCTTGCGTGACCCGCTGGTCATCATGATCTCGGTGCCGATGGCGATCGTCGGTGCGCTGATCCCGCTGTTCTTCGGCGCGGCGACGATGAACATCTACACCCAGGTCGGCCTGCTCACCCTGGTCGGCCTGATCACCAAGCACGGCATCCTGATGGTGGAGTTCGCCAACGAGCTCCAGGTCAACGAGCGGCTCGACCGCCGCTCGGCCATCGAGATGTCGGCCCGCATCCGCCTGCGGCCGATCCTGATGACCACGGCCGCGATGGTGACGGGCCTGATCCCGCTCCTGACCGCGACCGGCGCGGGCGCGGCCAGCCGCTTCTCGATCGGTCTGGTCGTCGTCGCCGGCATGTCGATCGGCACGCTGTTCACGCTGTTCGTGCTGCCGGCGGTCTACGTGGTGCTGGCGACCGACCATCGCGCGGCGGCCGATTCGGAGCGGAACAAGCAGGTGGCCGATCTCGACCTCGGCTCCGACAAGGCCCTGCGGCCGACCTGAGGCCCATCCGAGCGAATCCAGAGGGCGGCAATGGGTTGCCGCCCTTTTTCGTTCTCGGCTCCAGCAAGAGTCCGTTCCCGCGCTTGCGAGAGACAAGGTCCGGTCTTCTTGCTAGGTTCCGAGGGATGAGCCTTTCCCTCCATCCCGACACCCCGCAAGCCAGGACGCTGCCGAGCGCGGCGCCGGGGGAGGGCGCGTCCGGCGAAGCGGCGGGCCGCGGCATCAGGACCCGGCTGTTCACCAAATATGTCGCGCTGTTCGTGGCAGTGGTCGCCGTCGCGCTGCTCGCCAACGGCCTGTTCGAGGTCTTCTTCTATTATCGTGAGCACAAGGCCTCGCTGATCCGGGTCCAGCACGAGCAGGCCGAGGCAGCCGCGGCCAAGATTGGCCAGTTCGTCAAGGAGATCGAGAGCCAGCTCGGCTGGACCACGCAACTGCCCTGGTCGGGGGGCTCGATCGAGCAGCGCCGCTTCGACGCGCTGCGGCTGCTCCGCCAAGTGCCTGCCGTCACCGAGCTCGCCCAGGTGGATTCGACCGGCAAGGAGCGGTTGCGCGTCTCGCGGCTGGCGATGAACTCTGTCGACAGCGGGATCGACCTGTCGAGCGATCCGAAATTCACCGAGGCGCTCGCACACAAGATCTATTACGGGCCGGTCTATTTCCGCCGGGAGTCCGAGCCCTACATGACGCTGGCGCTGGGCGGCGCGCGCAAAGATGCCGGCGTCAGCATCGCCGAGGTCAATCTCAAGCTGATCTGGGACGTCGTGTCGCAAATCAAGGTCGGCGAGCACGGGCATGCCTATGTGGTCGGACCGGAAGGGCGCCTGATCGCGCATCCCGATATCAGCCTGGTCCTACGCAACACCGACATGTCGGGTCTTGCGCAAGTGCGCGCCGCGCAGGCCGGCAGTGGCCCCACCTCCGACGCGCTTCCCGAAGCGCGCAATATCCAGGGGCAGAAGGTGTTGACCGCATCGGCCCCGATCGCGCCGCTGGGCTGGACCATGTTCGTAGAGCTTCCTGTCGAGGAGGCCTATGCCGCGCTTTATGCCTCGTTGCAGCGGCTCGCGATCGTGCTGCTGGCGGCTTCGATTTTCGCGGTGCTTGCGGGGATCTTTCTCGCGCGCCGCATGGTCGGGCCGATCCAGGCGCTGCGCAGCGGCGCCGAGCGGATCGGCGGCGGCGACTTCTCCCAGCGCATCTCGATCAAGACCGGCGACGAACTCGAAGGCCTCGCCAACCAGTTCAACGAGATGGGCGCGCGCTTGCAGGAATCTTATGCCGACCTCGAAAACAAGGTCGAACGGCGCACAGCGGAATTGAGCGAGTCCCTGCAGCAGCAGACTGCGACCGCCGACGTGTTGAAAGTCATCAGCCGTTCGGCGTTCGACCTGCAAGCCGTGCTGAACACGCTTGTTGGCTCGGCAGCTCGCTTGTGTGACGCGGACGAGGGGACGATTTTCCGGCCCAACGATGGCGTTTTCTATTTGGCGGCAAGCTGCGGACTCGACGCGGAACAGGAAAACAAGCTTCGGACATTCGCCTCTGTACCTGAACGGGGAAGTGTGGTCGGCCGCACGCTGCTCGATGGCAAGACGGTTCATGTCCCGGATGTGCAGGCCGATCCGGAATATGCGCCCTCGTCCGCCCGAAGGCGCGCCAACGTGCGTACGATGCTGGGTGTGCCCTTGCTTCGAGAGGGAGCACCGATCGGGGTGTTCGTTCTGACAAGGCACGAGGTGCGGCCGTTTAGCGCGAAGCAGATCGAACTCGCTACGACCTTCGCAGACCAGGCCCTTATCGCGATCGAGAATGTCCGATTGTTCGAAGAGGTCCAGGAACGGACCAGAGAGTTGTCGCAGTCGCTCGACGATCTGCGCGCTGCCCAGGACCGCCTGATCCAGACCGAGAAGCTCGCCTCCCTCGGCCAGCTCACGGCGGGCATCGCCCACGAGATCAAGAACCCGCTCAATTTCGTCAACAACTTCTCCGCGGTGTCGACCGAGCTGATCGACGAGCTCAAGGAGACCCTGCAGTCGGCCGCGCTCGATGGCAAGACGAAGGAGGAGGTCGACGAGCTGACCGGCATGCTCAGGGCCAATCTCGAGAAGGTGGTGCAGCACGGCAAGCGCGCCGATTCCATCGTCAGGAACATGCTGCTGCATTCGCGCGAGGGCTCCGGCGAGCATCGCGCGGTGGATATCAATGCAGTCGTGGAGGAGAGCCTCAATCTGGCCTACCACGGCGCGCGTGCCGAAAGACCGGCCTTCAACGTCACGCTTCAGCGCGAGCTCGACCCGGCCGCCGGCATGGTCGATATCTATCCGCAGGAGATCACGCGCGTCTTCCTCAACCTGATCTCCAACGGCTTCTATGCCACTGCCAAGCGCAAGGAGAGCGCGGGCGAGGCGTTCGAGCCGGCCTTGCGCGCGGCAACGAAGAACCTCGCCGACAGGGTCGAGATCCGGATCCGCGACAACGGTACCGGGATTCCGCCCGAGGTGAAGCAGAAGATGTTCAATCCCTTCTTCACCACCAAGCCGGCCGGCGAGGGCACCGGGCTCGGCCTTTCCATGAGCCATGACATCGTCGTGAAGCAGCACGGCGGCACGATCGACGTGAACACCGAGCCCGGTGTATTCACCGAATTCATCATCACGCTGCCGCGCACGATGGCGGCAGGCGGAACTACTGGAGACGAGACTTGAACGTTTACATCCTGGTCGTCGATGACGAGCCCGACGTCGAGGCGCTGTTCCGGCAGCAGTTCCGGCGGGAGCTGCGCGCGGGACGCTTCCAGATGGAATTTGCGTCCTCTGCGCCCGATGCACTCAAGCGCGCCGCCGAGGTTCGCGATCCCTCGCTGATCCTGATTCTCTCGGACATCAACATGCCCGGCATGAGCGGGCTCGACATGCTGCCGAAGGTACGTGCCGCGCATCCGGACGTTCCCGTCATCATGATCACTGCCTATGGCGACGCCGAAACGCGCCGCAAGGCGATCGAGCGCGGCGCCGTCGGGCTCCTGACCAAGCCGATCGACTTTGCGCTGCTGCGGCAGGAGATCGATACGAGGCTCGAGCAAGCCGCATGACTGCGACCATCCTCTTCGTCGATGACGAGCCGGACCTCGAGGCGCTGATCCTGCAAAAATTCCGCAGGCAGATCCGGGAGGGGCGCATCGATATCATGTTCGCGCGCGACGGCCTCGAGGCGCTGCAATCGCTCGAGCAGAATCCGCATGTCGATATGGTGGTCTCCGACATCAACATGCCCAGGATGGACGGACTGTCTCTGCTCGCGAAGCTCCAGGAGGCCGAGGACAAGAAGTCGACCATCATCGTCTCCGCCTATGGCGACATGAGCAACATCCGTACCGCCATGAACCGCGGCGCATTCGACTTCCTGACCAAGCCGATCGATTTCGCCGACCTGGAAGCCACGATCGATAAAACCATTCGCCACGTCGAGATGCTGCGCGAGGTGCGGCGGCGCCAGCTGGAGGCCGAGCGCGCCCATGCGTCGCTGTCGCGCTTCTTCTCGCCGGAGATCGCCAGGCGCCTGGCGGCGGAGGTCGCCGGCGACGGCATGGACGTGCAGTGGCGCGAGGTCGCGACCATCTTCACCGACATCACCGGCTTCACGTCGCTGGTGGAGAGCGCGGCGCCCCAGATGCTCGGCGAGCTCCTCAATGAGTATGTCGGCGGCATGACCGAGATCGTCTTCGCGCATGAGGGGACGGTCACGAAAATCATCGGCGATGCGATTCAGGTGCTCTTCAACGCGCCGGGGGACCAGCCGGATTATGCGACGCGTGCGGTCGCCTGCGCCCACGATCTCGATGCCTGGGCGGAGGACTTCTCGGCGCGTTGGAGGGCGAGAGGCGTGAATTTCGGGACCACGCGGATTGGCGTGCATGCGGGCCCGGCGCTGGTCGGCAATTTCGGCGGCAATCGCTTCTTCGACTACACCGCCTACGGCGACACCATCAATATCGCGGCGCGGCTGGAGGCTGCCAACAAGCATCTGGGAACGCGCATTTGCGTCAGCGCCAGCGTCGCCAAGTCGGCCGAAAACTTTCAAGGCCGCCCCATAGGCGAGCTGATGCTGCGCGGACGCAGCGAGCCGCTGCGCGCGTTCGAACCGCTGCCGCAGGCCAAATTCGAAGCGCCTGAGACGGCACTATATTCGGAGGCTTTCGCCAAGATGGAGGCCGGCGATGCCGCCGCTATGCCGGCCTTTGCTGCGCTGGTCGGCATGCACGCCGATGATCCCCTGGCCGGCTTTCACCTAAGACGCCTGCTCAACGGCGCCAAGGGCATTCGCATGCAACTGGAATAGGAGTCCGTCATGATTCGTGAGTTCTCTGCCGGCAATTATCGTTTCATTCCGTCCGTGTTCCAGTACTCGGCGGGTGCCGCCGCAGATGACGGCTACGAGATCGAGCGCGTCCGGTTCGACCGCCTGGTGCCGCTTGCGGAAGGATTTGCGCTGGCGGCGAAGTTCATCCAGGAGGCCGGGCGGCCGTTGACGGCATTCTGTGCCTGCGAATTGCGCTCGCCGGCGGCTTTCAGCGAGGAAGGCTTTCGGGCGTTCAACCTGCACTATGTGAAGACACTGTCGGAATGGGGCATCTTCGACGGCACCACCAATCCGGTGGCACGCAGCAATGTCTGCCCCGAGATCGATCCTCCGTCCGAGCCGTCATTCTACGCGTTCTCCTTCACGCGCCCAACCCGCTCGACAGCGCCGAGCTTCGTGATCGCCGGTGGCGCCGAGGCACGTGAGGGCAGCGGCACCTATGTCGAGCGCACGGTGCGCTACCGCGATCTCAGCCCGGAAGGGCTGCGGGAGAAGGTGCGCTTCACCACGACTTCGCAGATGGAGAATCGGATGGCAACCTTTGGCTTCGGCTGGAAGGACACCACCGGCGTGCAGGCCTATTCGGTGCACGACTTCCACCACGCGCTGGTCGACGAGCTGGTCCGTCGCGGCGCGCTGCGCTCCGGCCTGACCTGGCATTTTGCCCGGCCTCCCGTGGTCGATCTCGAATATGAGATGGATTGCCGCCGCGTGATGCGGGAGATCGTCATTTAAGATCCTCATCTTGAGGACCGGCCGTTAGGCCGCGTCTCGAAGGATGGCTACAGGTGACAGTCGGGCCTTCATGATTCGAGACGCGCGTATCACCATGAGGGACAGCTAGCGCTGGCGCGGGTCGAGTGCGTCGCGCAGGCCGTCGCCGAGCAGGTTCAGCGACAGCACCACCAGAAAGATCGCAAGCCCCGGCCAGATCGCCATCCAGGGCGCCTGGGTCAGGAAGCGCTGTGCGGCATTGAGCATGCTGCCCCATGACGGTGCCGGCGGCTGCTGGCCGAGGCCGAGGAAGGACAACGCCGCTTCGGCGATGATGGCCGCCGCGATCGACAGTGTCGCCTGCACCAGCAGCGCCGGCAGGATGTTCGGCAGGATATGCGAGAACGCGATCCGCCACGGTGGATTGCCGAGTGCCCGCGCGGCCTCGACATAGTCCTCGGCCTTGACGCTCAGCACCTGGCCGCGGGTCAGGCGGATGAAGATCGGGGTTGCGGAGATGCCGATCGCGATCATGGCATTGCCGAGGCTCGGACCGAGGAATGCCGCCAGCGCAATCGCCAGGATCAGGAACGGGCAGGCGAGCATTGCGTCGGTGATCCGGCTGATCAGCGCATCGGCGAAGCCGCCGCGATAGCCGGCGAGGAGGCCCAGCGGCAGGCCGATGCCGAGCGCGATCGCGACCGAGATCAAGCCTGCAAGCAGCGAGGCTCGCGCGCCGTAGATGACGCGGCTCAGGATGTCGCGGCCGAGCTCGTCGGTGCCGAACCAGTGCGCGGCGGTCGGCGGCTTGCGCACCAGGCTCCAGCTCGTCGCGACGGGATCATAGGGAACGACGACCGGTGCAAGCACCGCAAGAAGGATGAACGCGATGATCACGATGAGGCCAAACACAGCGGCCTTGCGCCTGAACAGACGCCGCCGGGCGCGGCGTGCCGGGCTGTCCGGCTCGTGAGCTTGCGTGACGGGACTGGCGAGCGCCGTGTCAGTCATGGCACTAGCCCCGTAGCCGCGGATTGACGAGGATATAAGCGACGTCCGCAATGAGATTCAGCGTGATGTAGACCGTGGCCGTCACCAGCACCACGCCCTGCACGACCGCATAGTCGCGGTTGAACACGGCATCCACGATCAGCTTGCCGAAGCCGGGGATGGAGAAGATTTGTTCGGTCAGCACCGCACCCGACAAGAGTGTGCCGAGCTCGAGCGCGCCGAGCGTGATGATGGGCGTCAGTGCGTTACGCATCGCGTGCTTGAGGATGACCGAGCGTTCCGACAGTCCCTTGGCGCGCGCAGTACGGACATAGTCGCTCTCCAGCACCTGGAGCATGGCGCTGCGGGTATGACGCATCAGGATCGCGGCAATCGCATTGCCGAGCACGAAGGCGGGCATGATGGTGGCCGCCAGGCTCGCGCGCCAGTTTTCGGTGAGCGGCACATAGCCCGAGGCCGGCAGCCAGCCGAGCTCGATCGAGAACAGGAAGATCAACATGATGCCGAGCCAGAAATTCGGCGTGGAGATGCCCCACAGCGCGAAGAAATTGGCGCCGTAGTCCCAGGCGGTGCCTTTCTTCACGGCCGCGACGATGCCGGCGGGAATGCCGATGCAGAACGCGATCAGGATCGCCATCGAGCCGAGCTGTAGCGTCACCGGCAGCTTCTGCGCGATCAGCTCGCGCACCGGCATCTTGTTGCGCAGCGACTCGCCAAAGTCGCCCGACAGGACGCCCTTGATCCAGTAGGCATACTGCACGGGAACCGGCTGATCGAGCCGGTACTGATGCCGGATCTGCTCGATCACCGCAGGATCGCGCTCTTCGCCCGCCATCACCAGCGCGGGATCGCCCGGCAGCAATTGTTGCAGCGAGAAGATCAGCACCGACACGAAGAACAGCGTCGGCACGATCTGCACAAGGCGGCGGGCGAGGAAGTTCAGCATCCCTTCGGCGTCACTTCAGCTTGAGACCGACCACGCGCACGAGGCCGTCGGGCATCTGCCTGTAACCTTCGAGCTTGGTCGTGTGCGCGATGATGATGCGGCGATGATAGATGTAAAGGAGGGGCTCTTCCTCCTGGACCAGTTTCGCCAGAGCTTCGTAACTGGCCTTGCGCTTGGCGGGATCGGTCACCGCTCGCGCATCCTCCAGCGCCTTGTCAGCCTGTGCATTGTTCCACGCGCCGTAGTTCTGCGGCGCGCCGCTGTGCAGGAAGACGTAGGTGTTGCCGTCGGGATCGACGCGGCCGCTCCAGGCGAGCATGTAGGCCTGGTAGTCGCCGGCCTCGGCCTGCTTCAGTCCGGTCGCGAATTCGGTGAGGCGGATCTTCATATCGAAGCCGGCTTCGGCCGCCATGGACTGGATCACCTGCGCCGGCGTCTCCGTCTCGGCGCCCTTTGGCACCAGGAAATCGACGCTGACTGGCGGCGTCACGCCGGCTTCCTTCAGCAGCGCCTTGGCTTTCTCGACATTGCGGGGACGGACTGGAAGGGATTTCTGATAATAGGGATGATCAGGATTGACCCATTGATTGCCAACCTGAAACTCGCCGTTGAACACGACCTGGTTGATCGCCTCGCGGTCGATGGCGAGATCGAGCGCCTGTCGCACCTTGGCGGACTGGCTGAGCGGCCCCTTGGCCTTGTCCTTGCCGATGTTGAGGGTGACCCCCTGATAGCCGAGCTCGATGGCGGTCGCGACCTTCAGCCGCGAATCCGCGCGAACCTCCTTGAGGTCGGTGGCGAGCACGCGCTCGATCAGGTCGAGTCCGCCGGACTTCAGGTTCGCGAGCCGCACCGTGGCATCGACGATCGGCTGGAACACGATGCGGTCGATAAAGACGTTGTTCTTGTTCCAATAGTCGGCGAACTTCTCGAACACGATGCGGTCCTGCTGCACGCGCTCGACGAATTTGTAAGGACCCGCGCAGACCGGACGCAGGCCGAACTTATCGCCGGCTTCCTTCGCCGCCTTCGGCGACACCATCATGCCGGCACGATCGGTGAGCTGGGCGAGCAGCGGCGAGAACGGCGACTTCAGCACCAGCTTGATGGTGAGGGGATCGACGACGTCGATGTGGTCGACCGAGGCCAGCTCTGGCTTGCGGAAGGAACCCGGGAAGGTCAGGTGGCGCTCCAGCGAGAACTTGGCGGCCTCGGCATCGAACGGCTCGCCGTCGTGGAATTTCACGCCAGGGCGGAGCTTGATGACGAGCGCTTTGCCATCATCGGCCGTTTCGCTGGACAGCGCGAGCTGGGGCACGATGTTGAGCTTCTCGTCGATGTCGAACAGCTTGTCGCAGAACGCGGAGAACACGATGCGGCCGACATAGGTGCGTGCCATCGATGGATCGAGGATGTCGGGGTCCTCGGCAAGACCGATGCGCAGCGTGGTTTGGGCTTGCGCTGTTACGACCGACAGCAGGAAGGCGGTGGCCGTTGCGGCCAGGCGAAACATCTTCATCGGACAATCCCTATTGCTTCGGCTACGTCGTTGTGGGCGCGGTGTCTTGTATACCAACCCCGGAGACGGCTGTGCCTTCCGTCTTTTGGCTGAAGGCCGCGACCAATTTTGCAAGTGCTGGCGAAAACCCGCCGGCCGCCGGCAGGATGGCGTCGGCAGACGGCAGCTCGCCTACGCGGTGACAGGCGGCGGCGTGGCCCGCGCGGTCGGCCACGAGCTCCGGCGCCTCGGTGCGACAGCGCTCGATAACGAAGGGGCAGCGGGTGTGGAAGCGGCAGCCGGACGGCGGATTGAGCGCGCTCGGGATCTCGCCTGCCAATAGGACCGTCGTTCGCTTCGCTTTCGGCTGTGGCAGGGGGATCGCGGACAACAGCGCCCGGCTGTAGGGATGTCGCGGTGCTGCGAAGAGCGCGTCGGCCTCCGCGGTCTCGACGATCTGGCCGAGATTCATCACCGCCACGTGGTCGGCGATGTGCTTGACCACAGCGAGGTCATGCGAGACGAAGATGTAGGCGAGGCCGAGCCGATCCTGGAGCTCGCGCAGAAGGTTGAGGATCTGCGAGCGGATCGAGACGTCCAGCGCCGAGACCGGCTCGTCGCAGATGATCAGCTTCGGCTCGACCGCGAGCGCGCGGGCGATGGCAATGCGCTGGCGCTGACCGCCGGAGAATTCATGCGGATAGCGCTGCGCCAGCCGCGGCTCCAACCCGACCAGCCGCAGCAGCTCCACGACGCGCTCGCGCCGTTGCTTCGGCGGTACCAGATCGTGCAGCGCCAGCGGCTCGGTCAGGATCTGGCCGACGGTCATGCGCGGATTGAGCGAGGCGTAGGGGTCCTGGAAGATGATTTGGGCTTCGCGGCGGAAGGCGCGGAGTGCATTGGCGTCCAGGGAGAGAAGATCACGGCCGTCAAAGCGTACCGTACCCGCATCCGGCTCGATCAGCCGCAGCACCAGACGGCTGACGGTGGATTTGCCGCAACCGGACTCGCCGACCAGGGCCAGCGTCTTGCCGGCTTCGACCGAGAAGGAGACGCCATCGACGGCCTTGACATGCGCCCGAGCGCGGCCGAACAGCGAGCGTTCGGCCACGAAATGCTTGACCAGGCCTTCGACCTCGAGCAGTGCCATCACGACACCAGACGTTCAAGCGGCGCGCGGATGCAGCGCGACAGGTGACCGGGACTGACTTCGATCAGTGGCGGCGGCGCCTTGGTGCAGGCGCCCAGCACGAACGGGCAGCGCGGGGCGAAGCGGCAGCCGACGGGCGGCTGCGCCATGTTCGGCACCATGCCTTCGATCGTCGCAAGCTGCTCGGCGCGATGGTCGAGGCGCGGGATCGAGCCGAGCAGGCCGACGGTGTAGGGATGCTGCGGTGCCGAGAACAATTCGTCCACCGGCGCGCGCTCGACGATCTCGCCGGCATACATCACCGCGACCTCGTCGCAGACCTCGGCGACGACGCCGAGATCATGCGTGATCAGGATGATGGCGGCACCGCTCGCGGCCTTCAACTCCCGCATCAGCTCCAGAATCTGGGCCTGCAAGGTGACATCGAGCGCCGTGGTCGGCTCGTCAGCAATCAAGAGGCGCGGATCGCAGGCAAGCGCCATGGCGATCATCACGCGCTGGCGCATGCCGCCGGAGAGCTTGTGCGGGAATTCGTCGATCCGACGCTCGGGTGAGGGGATGTGGACGCGGCGCAGGAGCTCGATCGCCCGCTCGCGCGCATTGCGCCGCGAGCCGCCGCGATGGCGCAGGATCGTCTCGATGATCTGGTCGCCGATGGTCAGGCTCGGGTTGAGCGAGGTCATCGGCTCCTGGAAGATCATCGCCAGACGGTTACCGCGCAGGTCACGTAGCGTCTGGTCCGGGGTGCTCAGCAGGTCGAACCCCTCGAAGCGGATCATACCCGATATCTCCGCGCTTTGCTTCGGCAGCAAGCCCATGATCGCCAGCGACGTCACGCTCTTGCCGCAGCCGGATTCGCCGACGAGGCCGAGCGTGGCGCCATTGGCGACGCTGAGATCGACGCAATCGACCGCGTGGGTGACACGGCCATCGTCGCCGTGGAAGCGAATGCGCAGATCCGTGATCTCGATGAGGGGACTGGCGCTCATGACTGTCTTGCGCGGGCTGCTTTGATGCTGGCGTCGATGACGCTGCGATCGGTGTTGCCGGCCGGGTTCTGCCGTGTCGGCATGGAGGCGCGGAAGTGCACCCAGAGCTCGTGGCTGACCTGCTCGAGTCGTTCGAGCTCCCCGAGCGGATCGGGATGATCGTCAGCGCGAATGTCCAACGCAGGCCATTCCTCCTCGCCATGGATCAGCAGCGCCGCCGACTGCTTGCCCCGCTTGTCACCGCCGGCGGCTTCGCCGGCGCACATCGCCGCGAGCAGACGGCGCGGGAAGGGCAGGCTATCATTGGCGATGTAGGTCTTTGCGGTCTCGTCGAGCACGTCGGCGCCCGCAAGCATGTTGCCGGCGATGGAGAAGCCGCTGCCCGCGATGTGTCCGCACCAGTCGATACAATCGCGCCCGGTATGCGCGGCGATCTCGCCGCTCGCGTCCATGATGTGGATCTGGCGGCTTTCGCGGCCGTCGTCGGCAGCAATCAGCGCGGCAAGCACGTCGTGTGCATTGAGGCCTTCGCGCAGCAGCTTGACGCCGTCGATGCCGTAATAGGGATTGACCAAGGCCTGTGTGGCGATTGCCCCGAGTCCAGCGGCAATGTACGGGACACGCGCGCCCACGGCGAAGAAACGCGTCGCAACGGCAATGCCGAACTGGCCGGTGGCAGGATCTCGCGCGATGATCGACCAGGTCATTTTCTGCCCATCAGCGTCCTACGGCGTAGCCCTGCATGCCGCGGGGATTTGCGGCAGCGCGCCGGCGCACGCCGACGCGCGAGGCTGCGGTGAGGCGGCCTTCCGACCAGTCGGGACCGACCTCGACGATGTGCCCGCGCTCGCGAAGGTTCTCGATCGTGGCCTTCGGCACGCGGTTCTCGACCACGAGCACGCCCGGGCGCGCGGTGCGCGGCCAGAACGAGATCGGGAAGTGTTCGGAGTGCCAGGCCGGCGCGTCGATCGCCTCCTGGAGATTGAGGTTGCAATGGACGTGGCGCAGGAAGAACTGCGTGATCCACTGGTCCTGCTGGTCGCCGCCGGGCGAGCCCCAGGCGAGATACGGCTCGCCATCGCGCAGCGCCATGGTCGGCGACAGCGTGGTGCGCGGCCGCTTGCCCGGCGCGAGCGCCGCGGGATGGTCCTCCTCGAGCCAGAACATCTGTGCGCGGCTGCCGAGACAGAAGCCGAGCTCGGGAATGATCGGCGAGGATTGCAGCCAGCCGCCCGACGGCGTCGAGGACACCATGTTGCCGGCCTTGTCGATGATGTCGAAATGCACGGTGTCGCCGTGCACTTCGCCGAAGCGCCCCACGGTCGGTTCGCCGGCACCGAGCGCGCCGACCGCCTCGCGCTGGCCCTCGGCGCGGCGAAGCTTGACCACGCCGCCAAAGCCCTCGACCGAGCCGGGGCGGAAGTCGAGCGAGGCCCTTTCGGTGACGAGCTTGCGGCGCTCGTCGTTATAGGCATCCGACAGCAACGTCGTGATCGGGATCTCGTTGAATTTGGGATCGCCGTAGAACTTTTCGCGGTCGGCGAATGCCAGCTTGGCGCATTCGATCTGGAGATGGATGAACTCCGGCCCGGTCGGATCGAGCCCGTCGAGCGCAAAGCCTTTCAAAAGAGCGAGCTGCTGGAGCGTAACCGGGCCCTGGCTCCAGACACCGGCCTTGCAGACGGTGTAGCGACCGTAATCGTAAGTGAGCGGCGCCTCGATCGTCGGCTGCCAGCGTGCCATGTCGTCGGCCGAGAGGACGCCGCGATGCGGCGAACCGCTAACGTCCATGACCTCCTGGGTGCGGCAGAATTTGTCGATGGCTTCCGCAACGAAACCTTGCGACCAGGCTTTTCGCGCGCGCTCGATCTCGGCGTCGCGGCCGCCGCCGCCGCTCTCGGCCTCGCTGAGAATGCGGGTATAGGTCGCAGCCAGCGTCTTGTTGGTGAACAGCGTTCCGGGCCTCGGCACCTCGCCATTCGGCAGGTAGACAGCGGCCGAGGTCGGCCAATGCTTGCGGAACAGCTGCTCGACCGTCTGGATCGTGGCGCAGGCGCGCTCGACCAGCGGATAGCCGTCACGCGCATAGGAGATCGCGGGCTCCAGCACATCGCGCACACGCATTGTGCCGTAGTCGCGCAGCAGCATCATCCAGGATTCGAAGGTGCCGGGAACGCAGGCGGCGAGCAGACCGGTGCCGGGCACCATGTCGAGGCCTTCGCTCTTGTAGTGCGCGATGGTGGCGCGTGCCGGTGCCGGGCCTTGACCGCAGATCACTTCGGTGCGCCCGCGCTTGACGTCATGGACGATGACAGGCACGTCGCCGCCGGGGCCGTTCAGATGCGGCTCGACCACCTGGAGCGTGAAGGCGGTGGCGACACCGGCGTCGAAGGCGTTGCCGCCCTTCTCCAGGATGCCCATGCCAACGGCGGTCGCAATCCAATGCGTGGTGGCGACGACCCCGAAGGTGCCTTCGATCTCCGGCCTCGTCGTGAACGGATCGGGATTGATTTTGCTGGTCATGGGCTACCTCATTTGCGACGCGCGCAATTGATCACAGGGCCACGCCGCCGCCAAATGCGCAGGCTGCATGGCACGCGCGCGTCACGCCGGGACTGGCGCGGTGTTGACCGCGTGGCAGGCGACGCCGTCGATCAGCTCCGGCGTGTCCTTGCGACAGAGATCGAACGCCAGCGGACAGCGCGGGTTGAAGGCGCAGCCGGAGGGGGGATGGATCGGGTTCGGGATCTCGCCTTTCACCGGAACGCGCTGGCGGCCGCTCATGGCGAGATCTGGCACGGCACCCAGCAGCATCTTGGTGTAGGGCATGCGCGGACGGGCGAACAGCTCGCGTCCTTCCGCGATCTCGACGATGCGGCCGAGATACATCACGCCGACCCGGCTCGCCATGTGGCGGACCACGGCGAGGTTGTGGCTGATGAACATGTAGGTCAGGCCGAACTTGTCCTGGAGATCGCGCATCAGATTCAGGATCTGGGCCTGCACGGAGACGTCGAGGGCCGAGGTCGGCTCGTCGCAGACGATGAACTCGGCGTCCGATGCGAGCGCGCGCGCGATCGCGATGCGCTGGCGCTGGCCGCCGGAGAACTCGTGCGGAAATTTCAGCCTGTCGTCGGGGTGCAGGCCGACGAGGCTGAGCAGCTCGCCGACGCGAGCCTGGATGTCGCGCTCACCCTGGATCAGGTCGAAGGCGCGGATCGGCTCGGAGATGATGGCGTCGACCCGGAAGCGAGGGTTCAGGCTGGCATAGGGGTCCTGGAAGATCATCTGGATGCGGCGGCGTAGCTTCCGCCGCGCCGACGCCTGTCGCGGATCGGTCATCGACACGCCGTCGATCAGCACATCGCCAGAACTCGGCGGCAACAGGCCGACGACCATGCGCGCCACCGTGGTCTTGCCGGAACCGGATTCGCCGACCAGGGCGAACGTCTCGCCCTTCCTGATCTCGAAGCTAACGTGATCGACCGCCTTGAGGTATTCGAGATGCCCACCTTCGAGCACGCGATTGAGCCATGGCTTCGAGACGTCGAAGACGCGGCGTAGATTTGTAGCCTGGACGAAGGGAACGCTCATGCCGCGCTCTCCGCCGGCACATTGTCATAGAGGTGGCAGGCAACCGACTGCGCGCCACGTGGGAGCGGCTCCGGCCGTTCCACCCGGCAGCGGTCGAAGGCGAAGGCGCAGCGCGGATTGAACGAGCAACCCGGCGGAATCGCCGACAGGCGCGGCATGGAGCCGGGAATCTGCACGAGACGCTTGTCGTCTCCGGCCAGCGTCGGGATCGCGCCCATCAGCCCCCTGGCGTAGGGGTGCAGCGGATTCTTCACGACATCCTGCACCGGACCGATCTCGGCGATGCGGCCGGCATACATCACCGCGACCCGGTCCGACGTCTCCGCGATCACGCCCATGTCGTGGGTCACCAGCATCACGGCGGTGCCGTGGTCGCGCCCGAGCCGTTTGATCAGGGAGATGATCTGCGCCTGCACGGAGACATCGAGCGCGGTGGTTGGCTCGTCTGCGATGATCAGTTCCGGCTCGGCGCAGATCGCCAGCGCAATCACCACGCGCTGGCGCATGCCGCCGGAGAATTCGTGGGGATAGCCGTCGATGCGCTTTTCCGGCGCGGGAATGCCGACTTCGGCCAAGAGATCGATGGCGCGGCGGCGCGCCGCTTGTTCGGAGAGATTGAGGTGGGTCCGGATCGTCTCCACGATCTGGTCGCCGACCCGGTAGAGCGGATTGAGCGAGGTGAGGGGATCCTGGAAGATCATGCCGATGCGCTTGCCCCGGATGCGGCGCATCTCCTCAGGTGGCAGATTGTCGATTCGCAGGCCCGCGAGATGAATCTCGCCGCCGGCGATGCGGCCGGGCGGATCGATCAGGCCGATCACCGAGAGACCGGTGACGGACTTGCCGGCGCCGGATTCGCCGACCACGCCGAGCACCTCGCCCTTGGCGATGTCGAAGGAGACGCCGTCGATGGCGCGCAGCGTGCCGCGGCGGGAGGCGAACTCGACCTGGAGGTTGCGCACGGAGAGAACGGGTTCGGTCATGGGCGAGGCATACTCATCGAAGTTTTGGATTGAGCGCGTCGCGCAGCCAGTCGCCAAGCAGATTGATCGACAGAATCAGCGCCGCGAGCGCGAGCCCTGGAAAGGCGACGATCCACCATTCGCCTGCGAACAGATAGCCGTTGCCGATGCGGATCAGCGTGCCGAGCGACGGCATGGTTTCGGGCATGCCCGAGCCGAGGAACGACAGTGTTGCCTCGGTGATGATGGCGAGCGCGAGATTGATGGTAGCGATCACGAGGATCGGTCCCGTGGTGTTCGGCAACACGTGGCGTAGCATGATCACGGGGGCGGGCAGGCCGATCAATTGCGCTGCTGCGACATAATCCTTGTTCTTCTCGACCAGGACCGAGCCACGCACAGTGCGCGCGTACTGCACCCAAAAACTCAGGCCGATCGCGAAGACCAGAACCGCCAACATGCTCATCTCGTCGAGCTTGTTGCCAAAGACCGATTTAGCGATGCCGTTGATCAAGAGTGCAATCAGGATGGCCGGGAAAGAAAGCTGCACGTCGGCGATGCGCATGATCAATCCATCCACTGCGCCGCCGAAATAACCCGCCGTCAGCCCGAGCAGGATGCCGAGTACGCCAGACAAGACCACGCCGAGGACGCCGACGAGCAGCGAAATGCGCAGGCCGTAGAGGATCGCGGACAGCACGTCACGTCCCTGCTCGTCGGTGCCGAGCAGGAACGGGCTCTGACCGTCGGCGGTCCAGAGCGGCGAGATGCGAGAATTCATCAACTGAAGCTGCGCCGGATCGAATGGATTCTGCACCGACAGCACCGAGGCGAAGATCGCGAGCAGGAAGAACAGAAGCGTTACCCCCGCAGCGATCATGGTGATCTTGGAGCGGCGGAACGAATAGAACAGGTCGCTGTCGAGCGCGCGCCTGAACCAGCCAGGTGCGGCCGCGGCGCGCTTCTCGACACTATGCGGAACGACGGCCTCACTCATGTCAGTGCGCCCGGCTGACCGTCGAGCGCAGCCGCGGATCGACGATGGTGTAGAGGATATCAACCACGAGATTGATGGTGACGAAGATCAGGGAGACCATCATCAGGTAGGCCGCCATGATCGGGATATCGACGTTCTGAACGGCCTGCACGAACAGGAGCCCCATGCCCGGCCACTGGAACACGGTCTCGGTGATGATTGCGAAGGCAATGACCGAGCCAAATTGCAGGCCTGCCACGGTGATGACAGGAACCAGCGTGTTGCGCAGCGCGTGACCGAAATGGATCGCCCGCGTGGTCAGTCCGCGCGCACGGGCGAAGCGGATGTAGTCCGTCCGCATCACTTCCAGCATCTCCGCGCGCACGAGGCGCATGATCAGCGTCATCTGGAACAGGCCAAGTGTGATCGCGGGCATGATCAACGCTTTCAAGCCCGACAACGTCAGAAGGCCAGTCGTCCACCAGCCGATATGCACGACGTCGCCTCGCCCGAACGAAGGCAACCAGCCGAGCGTCACCGAAAACAGGTAGATCATGAGAATGCCGATCAGGAAGGTCGGCAGCGAGATGCCGATCAGCGAGACGGCTTGAAATATGTGCGCGAGCCAGCTGTCACGGCGCAGCGCCGAATAGACGCCCATCAGGATGCCGCTGACCATCGCGAAGATGGTGGCACAGATCGCGAGCTCCAGCGTCGCGGGCATCCGCTCCATCAGCAGATTGTTGACGGGGAGGCGGAACTGATAGGACACGCCGAATTTGAACTGCGCGGCGTTGCCGATATAGCGGCCAAACTGCACGAGAACGGGGTCGTCGAGGCCGAGCGATTTGCGGATCGCGGCGCGTTCAGCGCCCGACGTGTCCATCCCGACCATCTGGTTTACGGGATCGCCGGCGAAGCGGAACATCGAGAACGCGATGATCCCGACGGCGATCATGACACCGATGGCCTGGATGGCCCGGCGCAGTGTGAAAGCGAGCATCTGTTCCTTTCACATCTCTTCAGCAGCACGCATCATTGCGTTAACCCGAAACGGCAAGTCCCGGAAGCCAAGGCTTCCGGGACTTCACAACTTGTCGACGCTTACTCTTCCTGCTTGGTCGCCCAGTAGAGCATGACCATGTTGTCCGCACGCTGGGTCAGCTTCACCTTCTTCGACACGCCCCAGGCGAGCGCCTGCTGGTGCAGCGGGATATAGGCCCAGTCCTTCATCGAGAGCTCGAAGGCCTGCTTGATCAGGAGATCGCGCTTGGCCGTGTCGGATTCCACGAGAACCTTGTCGGCGAGCTCGTCGAACTGCTTGTTGCAATAGCCGGCGAGATTGGCTTCGCCGCGGTTGGGATCCTTGGGATCGTCCCGGCAACCCATGATGTCGTGCAGCACGTTCTGGGAATCGAGCGTATCCGGGGTCCAGCCCAGCATGAACAGCGAGGTCTTGTAGCCGCCGGGCTTGAGCACCTTGGCGAAATATTGGGCCTTGGGCTGCGCCAGAAGATCCACCTTGATGTTGATGCGGGCGAGCATGCCGACGATGGCCTGACAGATCGCGGCGTCATTGACGTAGCGATCGTTCGGGCAGTCCATCGTCACCTCGAAACCGTCGGCATAGCCGGCGTCGGCAAGGAGCTTCTTGGCGGCGTCGGGATCGAATTTCGGCCGGGTGAAGCCCTTCGACGGATAGATCTCCGGTGCGACCATCAATGCGGACGGCGTGGACAGCCCGCGCATGACGCGGTTCTTGATCAGGTCGACATCGATCGCCCGGTAGACGGCTTCACGGACGCGAACGTCCTTGAACGGGTTCTTGCCCTTGACGTTGGAATACAGGAGCTCGTCGCGCGCCTGATCCATGCCGACGAAGATGGTGCGGAGCTCAGGTCCCGTCAGCACCGTGGCGTTGGGGCTCGCTTTGACGCGCTCGATGTCCTGCACCGGTACCGGCTCGATCACGTCGACTTCGCCCGACAACAGCGCCGCAACACGGGTGGCGGGGTTGGCGATCGGCGTAAAGATGATCTCCTTCAGATTATGTTCCGGCTTGCGCCACCAGTTCGGGTTGACCTTGAAGACGGTCTTCACGCCCGGCTGATGGCTTTCGATGACGAACGGACCGGTGCCGTTTTCATGGAGCGACGCATAGCTCGGAGTCGTGGCGGCCGCTGGCGTCGGTGCCACCGCATCGTTCGCCTCTGCCCATTTCTTGTCCATGATGTACCAGGTCGCCCACAGCGCCGTCAGGATCGGATTGGGCGAGGTCAGGATGAAATCGACGGTGTAATCGTCGACCTTGACGACCTTGGCATCGGCGGGAACGCGGCTCTGGAAATTCGAGCCTTTTGCTCGTACGCGCTCGGCCGAGAACACCACGTCGTCAGCGGTGAAGGGGTCGCCATTGTGGAATTTCACGCCCTTGCGCAGGTGAAAACGCCAGCGTGTCGGTTCCGGCGTCTCCCAGCTTTCGGCGAGCGCCGGGACGATCTTCAGGTCCTTGCCGCGGGCGACCAGGCCCTCATAGACATGACCGAGATGCGCGCTGGTGGTCGACTCGTTCAGCGTGTAGGGATCGAGCGACTTGAGCTCACCCTGGTTGGCGTAGCGCAGCGTCTGGCTCGACGCCGGCGAGACCGCCAACGCAAGCGCACCGGCGAGCGTCGCCGCAAACAAACTTCGTCCGACTGACATTCTTGACCCTCTCCACTCGCCCCGACCGTCATTTTTGATTGTTCGGCGGGGCCGATCGATCCATGTTGCCCAGAGTTCACGACCCGTGCAAGCGCCATTCCAGCAAGGAACGCGCCAAGTTGCACCGCTGTGCAGCAATGCTGCCCGGCAATCTAGGGGAGGCTGGCGCGCAAACGACATCCGACTTTCGCCCTGTGAAGTCCTCCGGAACGATGGAGATGGGCCCTGGCGGCCCTCTTCGTTTCAGCCGTCCGCTGCGGTCGCGCCGGACAATTTGATTGACCATTCCCGTCGATTGCGAAAGCCGGTCGCCGCAGCTTCCCCTCAGGTCGCTTGCGTCGCACCACAACTCGCGGCGATACTGGCGGCAGGCCGCTCGAATCTCATCAGGAGGGGATATGAAAGTTAACATCGAAATCGACTGCACCCCCCTCGAGGCCCGCCAATTCTTTGGATTGCCCGACGTGTCGCCGATGCAGACGGCGGTGATGGACAAGCTACAGCAGCAGGTCTTGAGCAACATCGACAAGGTCTCGCCCGAATCGTTGGTTCAGAGCTGGTTTACATACGATCCCAAGCTCGCCGAGCGGTTTCAGGACATGTTCGTCGCGATGGCCGGCCTCGGCGGCACGCGCAGTAGCGACAAGAAGAAATAGTGTCGTCAGGGCCGGACGGGACGCTGGATCCAGGCCGGCTTCGTCCGCCGGGTGTCGGACTGCTGCTTGCCGAGGCGCGGGGCCTGTTCGAACTCAATGCGAGCCTGCTGCTGTCACCGCTGCTGATGCGCGCACCAAGGGGCGACGGCCATCCGGTGCTGGCGCTGCCGGGCTTCCTCGCCAGCGATCTCTCGATGGCGCCGATGCGGCGCTATCTCAGCGAGCTCGGTTACGAGGCACATGCCTGGCGGATGGGCCGCAATCTCGGCGGGCTCGGACGGATGCGGGACGCCTTGCGCGTTCGTCTGGGCGAAATCCATGCCGCGTCCGGACGCAAGGTCAGCCTGGTCGGATGGAGCCTCGGCGGCGTCTATGCCCGTGATCTCGCACTTCAGGCGCCGGAAATGGTCCGCTATGTCGTCACGCTCGGTAGCCCTTTTGCTAACGACGTGCGGGCGACCAACGCCACGCGGCTATACGAGGCGCTGTCCGGCGAGCGGGTCGAGGATTTTGCCGAACAGCGCGAGGCGATCGCCGGCGATCTGCCGGTGCCCACGAGCTCGATCTATTCGCGCGCCGACGGTGTCGTGAACTGGCGGACCTGTCTGCTGCGTCCTTCCGACCGTGCCGAAAACATCGAGGTGCACCTGGCGAGCCATATCGGGCTCGGGGTCAACCCCGCGGCGCTATGGGCCGTGGCGGACCGCCTGGCACAACCGGAGGGAGAATTCTGGCCATTTGACCGGGCCGGGCCGTTTGCCATTGCATATGCCCCGCCGGAACAGGCAGTATCGGCCTGACGAGAAGCGCCGACCAAGGCGCCCGTCGAAATCCTGCGGGAGGGAACTATGGCTGACGGGAAGAAGCTGTCGTCGCTGGACGCGTCGTTTCTCTATCTGGAAACGCCGGAAATGCCGATGCATGTCGGCAGCATGGCGATCTTTCGCCTACCCGACGATTACAAGGGCGACTTCTTCGAAGACTTCAAGGCGATGATCGTCTCGCGCCTGCACATCGCGCCGATCCTGAAGGCGCGGCTGGAGAAGGCGCCGCTCGACATCGATCATCCCTCCTGGGTCGAGGACGACCAGTTCGACATCGACCGCCACATTTTCCGCGCCAGCCTGCCGCAGCCACGCGACCGCGCCACGCTCGAACGCATTGTCGGCTGGATGCATGCCAAGCTCCTGAACCGGGCCCGTCCGCTCTGGGAGTTCTACGTGTTCGAGGGTATGAAGGACAACGAGGTCGGGCTTTATTCCAAGATGCACCACGCCGCCATCGACGGCGGCGCCGGTGCGGCCCTGACCAACATGATCTACGACATCTCGCCGATTCCGCGGAAGGTCGATCCTCCGACGGCAGGAGCCAAGCCCGGACAGGAGCCGCGCGACATCGCCGCCAACCTGCTCGATTCCTATCAGCAGCTCTTCAGCCAGCCGCTCGATGCGTCGGCGGCCGCGAAGAACCTGCAATTGCCGCGCACCGGCAAGAGCGACATCGGCTCGATCCTGTTCGACAACGCGATGTACCAGATCGAGAGCGCGGTTCGCTTTGCCGGTAACATCCCGACCGTGCTCAAGAGCGTCTCCGACGTGCTCGGCAAGGTCGCCGACCCGAAGTCGCGCGAGAGCCTCGCCAGCATGGTGTCGCCGCCGACCATGCTCAACAAGACCATCTCGTCGGAGCGCAGCTTCGCCGGCGTATCGATTTCACTTTCACGGGCGAAGGCGCTAGCCAAGCAGGCCGGCGGCAAGCTCAACGACGTGGTGCTGGCGCTCGCCTCAGGCGTGGTCCGCCGCTATCTGCAGCAATATGGCACGCTGCCGGCGAAATCCCTCACGGCTGCCGTGCCGATCTCGCTGCGCGAGGAGGGCAACACCGAGGCCAACAACCAGGTGTTCGGCATGATCTGCTCGATCGCGACCAACATCGCCGATCCAAAGGCGCGGCTCGAAGCGATCATCGCGCAATCGACCAAGTCCAAGGAGATGTCGCATCCGCTGCGGGCACTGATGCCGCAGGTCTCCAATATCTCGATGCTGGGCGCACCGATCATGGTGCAGATCCTGGCGCTGCTCTACAGCCGCTCCAATCTGTCGGACGTGCTGCCGCCGGCCGCCAACATCACGGTGTCCAACGTGCCGGGACCGCGGCAGACGCTCTATGCCGCAGGGGCCGAGCTGCTGCACATCTTCCCGGTGTCGATCGCGACGCATGGGCAGGCGCTCAACATCACCGTGCAGAGCTATCGGGACCAGCTCGATTTCGGCTTCATCGTTGGCGCCAATATCATTCCGCATGTACAGGTGATGTGCGACATGCTGCCGGAAGAGTTCGCCGCACTGGAAGCGGCCTATGTGCCGCCCGCGGCCGACGTCAAGAGCGCTGCCGAGTAGGAAGGTCGCCATGATTGAAATGCCACCGCTCAAGTTCGCGACGACGAACGGAATCCGCATGGGCTATTACGAGGCTGGCCCGGCCGATGACAAGCCGCCGATGGTGCTGTGCCACGGCTGGCCCGAGCTCGCCTTCTCCTGGCGCCACCAGATCAAGGCGTTGAGCGAGGCCGGCATCCGCGTGATCGCGCCGGACCAGCGCGGCTACGGTGCGACCGACCGGCCCGAGCCGGTCGAGGCCTACGACATCGAGAACCTGACCGGCGATCTCGTCGGACTGCTTGATCATCTGCAGATCGACAAGGCGATCTTCGTCGGTCACGACTGGGGCGGCTTCGTCGTCTGGCAGATGCCGTTGCGGCACATCGACCGGGTCGCCGGCGTGGTCGGCATCAACACGCCCCACACCAATCGCGCCTGGGCCGATCCGATCGAGCTGTTGCGTGCACGCTTCGGCGAGAAGATGTACATCGTGCAGTTCCAGGATCCGGCGCGCGAGCCGGACAGGATTTTCGGCAGCCGTGTCGAACAGACCTTCGATGCGTTCATGCGTAAGCCGGTGCCGCGCCCGGCCGACGCGCCGCCGGAGGAGGTGGTTGCCGGTGTCGGCGCTTCGCCGCGGCTCAATCTGGCATTTCCGCAGATGATTGCCGGCTATGACGCGAAGCACGATCCGCGTACGCCGATCCTGTCGCCGGAAGAGAAGAGAGTCTTCGTCGATGCCTTCACCAGAACCGGCTTCACCGGCGGCATCAACTGGTACCGCAACATGTCGCGCAACTGGACGCGTGCCGAAGGGCTCGATCATACGGTCCGCGTGCCGTCGATGATGATCATGGCCGAGAATGACGCGGTGTTGCCGCCATCCTCCGCTGATGGCATGGACAAGCTGATTCCCGATCTCGAAAAGTATCTCGTCACGGACAGCGGCCATTGGACGCAGCAGGAGAAGCCGGAGGAGGTCAGCGCCAAACTGATCGAATGGCGTAGAAGGAGGTTTGGCTAGGTCGTCATTGCGAGCGAAGCGAAGCAATCCAGGAATGTGTCCGCGGAGAGACTCTGGATTGCTTCGTCGCAAGAGCTCCTCGCAATGACGAGGGTTACTGAGGGGGAAGCGCTTTTCATGTCATCCAAGAACCGACTGGACCCGATCCCGCATCCGCCGACCAAGCCGGTGGTCGGCAACATGTTGTCGTTGGATTCGGCCGCCCCCGTGCAGCACCTGACGCGGCTCGCCAAGGAGCTCGGTCCGATCTTCTGGCTCGACATGATGGGCTCGCCGATCGTCGTTGTCTCCGGCCATGATCTCGTCGACGAGCTCTCCAACGAGAAGCGCTTCGACAAGACGGTGCGCGGCGCGCTGCGGCGTGTGCGTGCGGTCGGCGGCGACGGCCTGTTCACGGCCGATACCAAGGAGCCGAACTGGAGCAAGGCGCACAACATTCTGCTCCAACCGTTCGGCAACCGCGCCATGCAGTCCTATCATCCGAGCATGGTCGATATCGCCGAGCAACTCGTCCACAAATGGGAGCGGCTCAACGCCGACGACGAGATCGACGTCGTCCACGATATGACCGCATTGACGCTTGATACGATCGGCCTGTGTGGCTTCGATTATCGCTTCAACTCGTTCTACCGGCGCGACTACCACCCCTTCGTCGAGTCGCTGGTGCGCTCGCTCGAAACCATCATGATGACGCGCGGCTTGCCGTTCGAGCAGCTCTGGATGCAGAAGCGGCGCAAGACCTTGGCCGAAGACGTCGCCTTCATGAACAAGATGGTCGACGAGATCATCGCAGAACGCCGCAAGAGTGCGGACGGGATCGACGACAAGAAGGACATGCTGGCCGCGATGATGACCGGCGTCGACCGCGCGACCGGCGAGCAGCTCGATGACGTCAACATTCGCTACCAGATCAACACTTTCCTGATCGCGGGCCACGAGACCACCAGCGGCCTGTTGTCCTACACGCTCTATGCACTGCTCAAGCATCCGGACATCCTCAAGAAGGCCTATGATGAGGTCGACCGCGTCTTCGGCCCCGACGTCAATGCGAAGCCGACCTATCAGCAGGTGACGCAGCTCACCTACATCACGCAGATTCTGAAGGAGGCGCTGCGGCTGTGGCCGCCGGCGCCGGCCTATGGTATCTCGCCGCTCAACGACGAGACCATCGGCGGCGGCAAGTACAAGCTCAGGAAGGGCACCTTCACCACCATCCTGGTGACGGCGTTGCATCGCGATCCCAGCGTCTGGGGACCGAACCCGGATGCGTTCGATCCCGAGAATTTCAGCCGCGAAGCGGAAGCGAAGCGGCCGATCAATGCCTGGAAGCCGTTCGGCAACGGCCAGCGCGCTTGCATCGGCCGCGGCTTTGCCATGCACGAGGCTGCGCTTGCGCTCGGCATGATCCTGCAGCGCTTCAAGCTGATCGATCACCAGCGCTATCAGATGCACCTCAAGGAAACGCTGACGATGAAGCCGGAAGGCTTCAAGATCAAGGTGCGCCCACGCGCCGATCGCGAGCGCGGTGCTTACGGCGGGCCCATCGCGGCTGTGGCCTCGGCACCGAGGGCGCCGCGCCAGCCGACCGCGCGGCCGGGCCACAACACGCCGATGCTGGTGCTGTACGGGTCCAATCTCGGCACCGCCGAGGAGCTGGCGACGCGTATGGCTGATCTCGCCGAGATCAACGGCTTTGCCGTTCACCTTGGCCCGCTCGACGATTACGTCGGCAAGCTGCCGCAGGAAGGCGGCGTGCTGATCATCTGCGCCTCCTATAACGGCGCGGCGCCTGACAATGCGACGCAGTTCGTCAAATGGCTCGGCGGTGACTTGCCGACGGATGCCTTTGCCAATGTGCGCTACGCCGTGTTCGGCTGCGGCAATAGCGATTGGGCTGCGACCTATCAGTCGGTGCCGCGCTTCATCGACGAGCAATTGTCGGCGCATGGCGGGCGCGCCGTCTTCCCGCGCGGCGAAGGCGATGCGCGCAGCGATCTCGACGGTCAATTCCAGAAATGGTTCCCGGCGGCTGCCCAGGTCGCGACCAAGGAATTCGGCATCGACTGGAATTTCACCCGCACCGCGGAGGACGATCCGCTTTACGCGATCGAGCCGGTGGCGGTGACTGCCGTCAACACCATCGTCGCCCAGGGCGGCGCGGTGGCGATGAAGGTGCTGGTCAATGATGAGCTTCAGAACAGGAGCGGGGCCAATCCATCGGAGCGTTCGACACGCCACATCGAGGTGCAACTGCCGTCCAACGTCACCTATCGCGTCGGCGACCATTTGAGCGTCGTTCCGCGCAACGACCCGACACTGGTGGATTCGGTCGCCCGCCGCTTCGGCTTCCTGCCGGCCGATCAGATCAGGCTTCAGGTGGCCGAAGGCCGCCGTGCGCAATTGCCGGTCGGCGAGGCCGTGTCGGTCGGCCGTCTGCTCAGCGAATTCGTCGAGCTGCAGCAGATCGCGACGCGCAAGCAGATCCAGATCATGGCCGAGCACACCCGCTGCCCGGTCACCAAGCCGAAATTGCTGGGGTTCGTTGGCGAGGAGCCTGAAACGCTCGAGCGCTACCGCACCGAGATTTTGGCCAGGCGCAAATCGGTGTTCGACCTGCTGCTCGAATATCCGGCCTGCGAACTGCCCTTCCACGTCTATCTGGAAATGCTCTCGCTCCTGGCGCCGCGCTACTACTCGATCTCGTCCTCGCCGTCGGTCGACCCGGCGCGATGCAGCGTCACCGTCGGCGTGGTCGAAGGTCCGGCAGCCTCCGGTAGCGGCACCTACAAAGGCATCTGCTCGAACTATCTCGCCAACCGTCGCGCGGGCGATGCGATCTATGCGACCGTGCGCGAGACCAAGGCCGGTTTCCGGCTTCCCGATGATTCATCCGTGCCGATCATCATGATCGGGCCGGGCACGGGACTTGCCCCATTCCGCGGCTTCCTTCAGGAGCGCGCCGCGCGCAAGGCGAAGGGGGCCACGCTCGGTCCCGCAATGCTGTTCTTCGGCTGCCGCCACCCCGACCAGGACTTTCTCTATGCGGACGAATTGAAGGCGCTGGCGGCAAGCGGCATCGCCGAGCTCTTCACGGCGTTCTCGCGCGCGGATGGACCCAAGACCTATGTGCAGCACGTACTTGCCGCGCAGAAGGACAAGGTCTGGCCCCTGATCGGGCAGGGCGCCATCATCTACGTCTGCGGCGACGGCGGTAAGATGGAGCCCGACGTGAAGGCAGCGCTCGTCGCGATCCACCGCGAGAAGAGCGGCAACGATGCCGCGGCCAGCGCACGCTGGATCGAGGAGATGGGTGCGAAGAACCGCTATGTGCTGGACGTCTGGGCGGGCGGATAGGGCGAGATTGTAGGGTAGGTTAGCCTTGCGAACGCGCGAAGCGCAGTTCGCTGGGTGTAACCCATCAAGGTCTCTTACCGCGGATACGGAAGTGGTGGGTTACACCTTCGGCTAACCCACCCTACCGATTTCCGATCGTGCTAAAGCTCTCCCATGATTCCCTGGGAAAAGATCGACACCGCGCAAATCCCGGGTTCCGACGGTGAGCTGCGCCTGATGCGGCGCGGCAAGGAGTTCTCCATCAAGCTCGGCAGCAACGAGCTGATGAACAGCCGCTTGTCGGGCTCGGAGGTGGCGCTCGCGACGCTGGCGGCAAAGCAGATCGAGAATGTCTTAAAGCCCGTCGTCCTCATCGGCGGCCTCGGCATGGGCTTTACGCTGCGTGCGGCGCTTGCCGTGCTCGGAAGCGACGCGAAGGTCGTGGTCGCCGAACTCGTGTCTGCGGTGGTGGCCTGGGCACGCGGCCCGATGGCGCAGGTCTTCGGCGACAGCCTCGATGATCCCAGGGTGAGCATCCGGGAGACCGACGTTGGCGAGATCATCCGGGCGCAGCGTTCCGTCTTCGACGCCATTCTCCTCGACGTCGACAACGGGCCGGAAGGGCTGACCCGGAAGGGCAATGATGCGCTCTACGACGTGAGCGGGCTCACGGCGGCGAAGACGGCGCTGCGGCCTGGCGGCGTGCTCGCTGTCTGGTCTTCAGGACCCAACCCCGCCTTCACCAAACGCCTCGGCCGTGCCGGCTTCGACGTCAACGAAGTCAACGTCCGCGCCACCGGCAGGGGCGGCGGCGCGCGCCACGTGATTTGGATCGCGCGGAAGCGCTAGGCCCGTATCCGCAGCGCCGGTTCTATCCGTCAGAACATCGTGTTGTTGTTTGCGGGATTTTCAGGAATGTCCTGAACGACGTCCCAGTGTTCGACGATCTTGCCGTTTTCGAGCTTGAAGATATCCACTATCGCGCGCCCCTTGCTGCCGGGCTCGCGAACGGAGTGAACGTGGAGGATCACAAAGTCGCCATTCACGAAGCTGCGCTTGATCTCGCTATGCGAGTTCGGAAACTTTTCGCGCAGGAAGCCGATGAATTTTCGGAAGCCATCCGGGCCATCGGCCGCGTTTGGATTGTGCTGGACGTAGCGGTCGCCGACATGGGTGAGGGCCGCATCAGCGTCCTTCTGATTGAGCCCCTTCTCGTAGAAGGCTAGCACGGTTTTGCGATTGGCTTCTTCTTGCGCGCTACCGGCCATCGCAGCGCTACTGGCGAGCGAGAGCATGAGAATTGCAGCAGTGATCATTGCGCCTGGTCGGACGATCGAATGCATGTGAGCTCCGAGAGGCCGCAGCCTCTTTGCGATTGAGGAAGGCCTGTATAGCTTCCGTGCCGGCTTTCGTTAAGAGAGTAACCAGCCGCTCACATGGTCACCGTAAGGAGACGCGGTCTACGCCGCCTGCGCCGCCGCGCCATGCGCGTGCTTGTCGATCGCGCCGATGATCTCCGGCCAGAACCGCATAGGCAACGCGTGGCCCATGCCTTCGATCATCAATAGCTTTGCGCCCGGAATTGACTCTGCCGTGTCCTTGCCACCCTCGGGATGGACCAGGGGATCGACGGTGCCATGAATGACCAGCGTCGGCGTCTTCACGCCATGCAGCCGTTCCTTGCGGCTGCCGGAGGCGAGCACGGCGCGGAGCTGCCGGCCAACGCCGGCCGGATTGAGTCCGCGCGCGAACACCCGCTCGGCACGACCAGGGTCGAGCGCTTCCTCCTCGGGAAAATGCCCGACACGCAGCACCTTCCAGGTCTGGCCGAAACGGACCATGAATTCCTCCTTGCTGCGCGGCGGCGGCGCCATCAGCATGGCGGCCGCCTCGCGTGTCGGCGGCGGCACGCGCGGATTGCCTGTCGTTGACATGATCGAGGTCAGCGAACGCACGCGCTCGGGGAACGACAGCGTCACTTCCTGCGCGATCATGCCGCCCATCGAGGCGCCGACCAGATGCGCCGACTTGATGCCGAGCGCATCCATCAGCCCGACCGTGTCCCTGGCCATGTCGATCAGCTTGTAGGTCGCTGCCACGGGAATCCTGAGGAAGCGCAGCTTCAACAGCTCGAGCGGCGTCAGCCGCTTGCCGCCAGTCAGATGGCTCGACTTGCCGATATCGCGATTATCGAAGCGGATCACGCGAAAGCCGCGCGCGGCGAGCTGCTCGCAGAACGCATCGTCCCAATGGATCATCTGCGCCCCGAGCCCCATGATCAGCAGCAGCGGCTCGGCATTGTCGTTGCCGAAGATTTCGTAGCAGATGTCGATGCCGTTGGCGCGTACGGTCTGGGGCGGCTGATGGACGGTCACGGTCGCGATCCCTTGCTGCTGACCAATGTTGTATTGCACGGTTTCCCGCGGCAAAGAAGCCGCGTGTGCGGGCCGCTTGCCGGTTGACCGGCCCCTCGCAACGGTGTGGTATGGCCAAAAAGAAGGGCATCGAAGCTCTCGACATCTGGAGGACGCCGATGACCGACAAGATCAACGACCCCGTCGCCGTGTGGCAGAAGATGGTGGGCGAGATGGAGAAGGGGTTCAACTCCTTCGCCAACCAGGCCATGTCATCGCCCGAGTTTTCACAGGCGATGAACCGTGCGGGAGGAGTTGCTGCAGGTGCTCAGAAGCAGATCGGCGAGCTCGTGGAGAAATACCTCGTCGCAATGAACCTGCCGAGCCGGGAGCAGGTCACGGGTCTTGCGGAGCGGCTCCAGTCCATTGAAGCCCAGCTCGGCGAGATGAAGTCGATGCTGAGCCAAATGGCGGCGAGTTCGGGCATCTCGCAAGGCTCCGATGGGACGCCACGGCCGCCGCGGACGAAGCGTCCGCCCTCCGAAAACGGAGAGCAGAAATGAATGCGCCGACGGGACTTGATTTCGCATCTATCCCGGAGCGCATCCAGACCGAGGTGCAGCGCGCGATCCAGCGCAGCATCAAGGGTGTCGAATATTTCTCGACCTCCGGCCCCACGCTCGGCTCGACACCGAAGGACGTGCTGCATTCGCGCGGCACGATGAGCCTCTACCACTACCGGCCGATGTCGGACGAGATCTACCGCATCCCGGTGCTGATCGTGATGGCGACGACCAATCGCGGCTACATTCTCGACCTCGTCCCCGGCCAGAGCTTCATCGAGTTCCTGCTCAAGCGCGGTTACGACGTTTACATGCTGGACTGGACCGCACCGCGGCCGGAGGAGAAGAGCCTGCGGATGGAGGACTACGTCCTCGACTTCATCCCGGATTGCGTCCGTCGCGTCCAGCAGGATTCCGGCGAGCAGGACGTTTCCATCATCGGCTATTGCTTCGGTGGCGTGCTGTCGCTGCTCTACGGCTCGATCCACAAGGACGGGCCGATGAAGAATCTGATCTGCTTCACCACGCCGATCGACTTCCGCGAGATGAAGCTGTTCTCGAATTTCTCCGACCGCCGCTATTTCGATGTCGACCATCTCGTCGACAGCGTCGGCAATGTGCCGCCGGAGATGATCTTGTCTTCGTTCGAGATGCTGCGCCCGGCCTCGCGCACTGTTAGCCAGATCCAGCTTTGGGAAAACATCTGGAACGACGAGTTCGTCAAGTCTTACCGCATGTTCGACCGTTGGGCGACCGACACGCTGCCGCTGGCGGGCGAGTATTTCCGCACCATCACCAAGGACCTGATGTGGGACAACAAGCTGTTCAACGACACCATGTCGGTCGCCGGCCGCGCGGCGAAGCTCGAAAACATCAAGGTGCCGATCCTGCACGCTGTCGCCGAGCACGATCACATCGTGCCTTATGACGCCGCAAAGCACCTGATCGCGAAGATCGGCTCCGAGGACAAGGAAGAGGTGATGTTGAAGGGCGGCCACGTCTCCCTCGTCGCCGGTGCCAACGCGGTGAAGCGGCTGTGGCCGAAACTGGACTCCTGGCTGGGAAAGAGATCGACATGAGTGAGCAGCGTTCCTATCCGCGTCACACCAAGACCGATGCTGGTGATATCGAGATCCGCCTGATGTCGCCTGGAGACGAAGCCGCGGTGCTCGCCTTCGGCCAAGGTCTTCCGTCCCACGATCTGTTGTTCCTGCCACGCAATATCAGTGAGCCGAAGGTGCTCTCCGCCTGGGTCAAGGAGATCGAGCGCGGCGCGATCACGAGCCTGCTCGCGGTGAGGGACGGCAAGGTCGTTGGCTGCGGCACGCTGGTGCGCGATCCGCATTCCTGGTCGCCTCATGTCGGCGAGATCCGCATGGTGGTCTCGCCCGACGTGCGCGGGCAGGGTGTGGGGAAGGCGCTCTCACAGGAGACCTTTGCACTTGCACTCGGTGCTGGCCTGGAAAAGCTCTCGGTGCAGATGACGGTCGACCAGCAGGCGGCGGTCGCCCTGTTCGAAGGCCTCGGCTTCAAGGCCGAGGCGCTGCTGCGCGACCACGTGCGGGATATCGACGGCAAGACCCATGACATTGTCGTGCTGGGGCACAACATCGCGCAGGTTCAGGCTCAGATGGAGGCCTATGGATTGCCAGGCGCGGTCCAGCACTAAGGCGAAGATCGCTCCGGTACGGACCTAATTTGTCCGAGACGGCCTCCAACTAGGGCAGTGTGGCGCCTTTTGTTAAGGCTTTTCACGATTTCGTGATATCGCAGTGCAATACGAATATTGCATCGCACAATTCACTATGCCATATAAGCCGTGCCCCGGGCCGATGCGGACGGGGTGAGCCCATAGCTCAGACCAATGAGGATGGAGAGAACCCCATGACCACTGAAACCAACACCGCTTTCGAGGGCTTCAAGGACGCTTTCAAGAACATCCAGAATCTGGAAGTTCCCGAGGCCGCCCGCGAGTTCGTCAAGAAGACCGCCAATACCGCCAAGGACCGTGCTGCCGAAGCTTTCGCCGGCTCCGAGCGGGTGACCGCCGCCGTCGAGAACGCGGTGACCGAATCCGTCGCCGAGGCCGGCAAGATCAGCCGCAACATCCAGCAGGCGATCTATGAGGACGCCGAGGCGTTCTTCTCGGGCATCGACAAGCTCGCGTCCGCCAAGTCGGTCAGCGAGGCCGTCGAGATCCAGTCGAGCCTGCTCCGCGCCCGCGGTGAAGTGTTCGTCTCGCGTGCCAAGGCGACCGCCGACTATCTCGGCAAGCTCGCAGCCAACGGCGCGAAGTCCGCTCAGGACAATTTCGCCAAGGTCTACAACAAGACCGCGTGATACGGCGCCCGACGACAAACTGAATTTGAGGCCCGCTTCGGCGGGCCTTTGTTTTGCGCTGCCGCAGTCGTCGTTGCGAGGAGCCCTTGCGACGAAGCAATCCAGAGTCTCTCTGCGGAAAGATTCTGGATTGCTTCGCTTCGCTCGCAATGACGGGTAGGGTGATGCAGTCATGGGTTCATCAGGCACCTATCTCTTCGACACCCCCGGTGACGCCGAACGCGCGGCGGAGCTACGGCGCGTGAAAGCGCTGGCGACGCTGGTGTTGGCCTCGACACTCGCTCTGTTCACTGTCGCAAAACTCCTGCTGAACGTGCATCCCGTGTTCGGCTTCATCGCGGCCTTCGCGGAAGCCGCGACCATCGGCGGGCTCGCCGACTGGTATGCCGTGGTCGCGCTCTTCAAACGGCCGCTCGGCCTGCCGATCCCGCATACCGCGATCATCCAGAGCAACCAGGCCCGCATCGCCGACAAACTCGGCGAATTCATCCAGGTGCATTTCCTCGAGACCGCTCCCGTCGAGGCCAAATTGAAGGAAATCGATTTCGGCTCCTTCGTTGCCGACTGGCTGCGTGATCGCAAGCGCAGCGACGATCTCGCGCGCTTTGCGCTCCGCCTGCTGCCGGAGGCGTTCTCAGCGACGGAAAGCTCGGGCCTGATGACCTTCATCATCCGCCGCATGTCCTCCCAGCTCCAGGCGATCGATCTTGCACCGCTTGCGGCCGGCACGCTGCGCGGCTTCGTGGCGGAAGGGCGGCACCAGATTCTGTTCGACGATCTCCTGCGCGTGATGCACGACACGCTGAATCAGAAGGAGACGATGGCGATGATCCGCGAGAAGGTGCGCGCGGAATTGCCGACGTTGCTGCGGCTCTATCGCGCCGACAAGTTTCTGGTGAACAAGATCATGGCGTCTGCCACCGCTTTCTTCAATGAAGTGCGCAGCGACCCCAAACATCCGTTCCGCGGCGAGTTCGATCGCATGGTGTTGAACTTCGTCGACCAGCTCGGCACCGACCGAGCCTATATCGACCGCATCGACGGCCTGAAGCGCGATCTGCTGGCGCGGCCGGAGCTTGCCGATCTCGCCCGCACCGTCTGGGCCAACACGCGCTCCTTCATCGAGCGCAGCGCAAGCGGCGAGACGCAAGTGCTCCAGCATCATCTCGCCGGCATGTTCGTCGCGGCGGGCGAAGCGCTCGCCGGCGATGCCGAACTGCGCGGGGAGATCAACAAGGGCCTGGTGACCGTGCTGCGCAGCGTCGTCGCCGATCAGAAGGGCGGTGTCTCGACTTTCATCTCCGACCAGGTCAAGGCGTGGAATATGACGCAGTTGATTTCGCTGATCGAAATCAACATCGGCCGCGACCTGCAATACATCCGCTTCAACGGTTCGCTGATCGGCGGCCTCGCGGGACTTGCGCTCTACTCCGTAGAATTCCTGCTCCGATTGCTGTGACTTTTGCGTCACGGCCATTAGCATTAACGTGCGGGCCTATTGTCGCCTTGCGTCTCTCCCGCTTGAATGTCGGGAACCGGCCGCCTAGCTGATTCATGTTGCGCTGCGGAACGATCAAGAAGCCGGCGTATTGGAATTCACGCCCGTTTGCCGGCATCGCAGCCGGCGGCCTTTCCAGGAATTCGTCCCAGGGGAAACATTGATGACCGCAACTGCCCAGACGCTGCGTCCGCCGTCCCGCACCCTGATGTTTCTGGAGGGGCGTGCGATCCATGAGTTCGGCGCCTTCCTCGGCGCGCTGCCACTGCTGAGCCTTGCGCCCCGCGGCGATGGGCATCCGGTGCTAGTGCTGCCAGGCCTCGTGGCCTCCGATGCGTCCACGCGCGCGCTGCGCGCGTTTCTGACCAGCAAGGGCTATGCGGTGAGCGGCTGGCGCCAGGGTCGCAACTACGGCCTGCGCCCCGGCGTCCAGCACGCGATGGTCGATCTGGTCCAGGAGCTCAGCGACAGCCATGGCCGCAAGATCAGCCTGGTCGGCTGGAGCCTCGGTGGCCTCTATGCGCGCCAGCTCGCCAAGATGATGCCGGAGCGCGTACGCCAGGTGATCACGCTCGGCAGTCCCTTTGCCGGCAATCCGCGCTCGACCAATGCCTGGCGCGTCTATGAATGGGCGAGCGGGCGCAAGGCCGACGAGGTCGATCCGCGTTTCGGCGGCGAGCTCGCCCTCCCGCCGCCGGTGCCGACCACCGCCATCTTCAGCCGCACCGACGGCGTCTGCGCCTGGCAGGGCTGCATGGAGAAATCGGGAGCGCAGACCGAGAGCATCGAGGTCGAAAGCAGCCATTGCGGCATGGGTCATCATCCCGCCGTGGTCTATGCGGTCGCCGACCGCCTCGCGCAGAAAGAAGGCCAGTGGCGGCCGTTCGATCGCAGCGGCTGGCGGAGCCTCGCCTATCCCGATCCGCACAGGTAGATCGCTTCCTTCGGAGGCCGACACGCGAAGCGTGGCGGGTGAGGGGGAATCTCCGCGAGTCCGTCTGCTACTGAGTTTGCTGATACAGCCCCTCACCCCAACCCTCTCCCCGTAAGAACGGGGAGAGGGAGAAGAGGAAGCGCCGTCTCGAAGGATCGAGCCTGGCTCTCGCCTCGTCGCTCCCGTCCATTGTCGCGCCCGCACCAAACGCGCTATGCCTCGCGCATGGCGCATCCGTTGTCCCGCATCATCGACCAGCTCAAGCGCGAGCCGTCGCGCACCGGCTCCATCGTCATCACCGTGTTCGGTGACGCCATCGTGCCGCGCGGCGGTGTGGTGTGGCTCGGCACGCTGTTGGAGTTCTTCGAAAGCCTCGACATCGACAGCGGCGTGGTGCGCACCGCGATGTCGCGCCTTGCGGCCGATGGCTGGCTGACGCGTGAAAAGGTCGGCCGCAACAGCTTCTACCGGCTGGCCGAAAAGGGGCGCCAGACCTTCGAGGCCGCGACGCGCCACATCTACGATCCGCCGCCGTCCGACTGGACCGGGCGCTTCGAGCTGCTCCTGATCGGCAACGGCGAGGACCGCGACGCCTCGCGCGAAGCGCTCCGCAATGCCGGCTTCGGCACTCCGCTGCCGGGCGTATGGGTCGCGCCGTCGGGCGTACCGGTGCCCGACGAGGCCGTGGGCGCGATCCGTCTCGAAGTCTCGGCGGAGGATGACAGCGGCCGCCGCTTGCTCAGCGCGAGCTGGCCGCTGGACCGCACCGCGGATGCCTATTTGAAATTCATGAAGACGTTCGAGCCGCTCCGTGCCGCGATCGCGCGCGGCACGGATTTATCCGAGGCTGACGCCTTCACCGCGCGCATCCTCCTGATCCACTATTACCGCCGCGTCGTGCTGCGCGATCCGCTGTTGCCCGAAAGCCTGTTGCCGGCGGATTGGCCGGGCAGGGCAGCGCGTGCGCTTTGTGGCGAGATCTATCGCGCACTGCTGGCTCCGTCGGAACAATGGCTCGACAGCCATGGAACCAACGAGAGGGGACCCTTGCCGGCGGCGCGGAAGCTTCTGGAACGGAGGTTCGGCGCCTGATCTATATGTTACAGAAATATCTTGCATGAACTAAATTCTGTTATATATTTTCTCCCAACAAATCGGGAGGGTGCGCATGTACACGCAGGCGCTGAACACGGCCGAGACCGACGATCGCGGTCTTGAGGACGCGGCCAGAGCTGCGCAATTCCAGGCCCGCATCGATGCCGAGGAGCGCATCGAGCCGAACGACTGGATGCCGGCGGCCTACCGCAAGACGCTCACCCGCCAGATCTCCCAGCACGCCCATTCCGAGATCGTCGGCATGCTGCCGGAGGGCAACTGGATCACCCGCGCGCCGACGCTGCGCCGCAAGGCCGCGCTGCTCGCCAAGGTGCAGGACGAATGCGGCCACGGGCTCTATCTCTATGCCGCCGCCGAGACGTTAGGGACCTCGCGCGAAGAGCTAGTCGACGCCATGCTGGCGGGGAAAGCCAAATACTCCTCGATCTTCAATTATCCGACGCTGACCTGGGCCGACATCGGCACCATCGGCTGGCTGGTCGACGGCGCCGCGATCATGAACCAGATCCCACTGTGCCGTTGCTCCTATGGCCCCTATGCGCGCGCGATGATCCGCGTCTGCAAGGAGGAATCCTTTCACCAGCGCCAGGGCTACGAGATCATGCTGACGCTGTGCCGCGGCTCCGACGAACAGAAGGCAATGGCGCAGGATGCGTTGAACCGCTGGTGGTGGCCGGTGCTGATGATGTTCGGCCCGCCGGATGCGACGAGCCAGCACAGCGACACCTCGACGAAGTGGAAGATCAAGCGTTTCTCCAATGACGAGCTGCGCCAGAAGTTCGTCGATGCCACCGTGCCACAGGCACAATATCTCGGCCTCACCATTCCCGATCCAGCCATGACGCAGGATGTGGACGGGCACTGGCGCTACAGCGAGATTGACTGGACCGAATTCAAGCAGGTGCTCGCCGGCAACGGCCCGTGCAATCGCGATCGCATGGCCGCGCGCCGCAAGGCACACGAGGACGGCGCCTGGGTGCGTGAGGCGGCAGCCGCTTACGCGGCAAAGCGCGCGCAGCGTCACACCGCACAAGCCGCGGAATAGGGAGATCACGATGGCCACGCCGAACACGCCGCTGTGGGAAGTCTTCATTCGCAGCCGCAACGGGCTTGCGCACAAGCATGTCGGCTCGCTGCATGCGAGCGACGCGACGATGGCGCTGCAGGCTGCCCGCGACATCTACACCCGCCGCGGCGAGGGCCTGTCGATCTGGGTCGTGCCGTCCACAGCGATCACCGCGAGCGATCCGGCCGACAAGGGCATGATGTTCGAACCGGCGGAGTCGAAGATCTATCGGCACCCGACCTTTTATGAGGTGCCCGAAGAAGTGGGGCACATGTGATGCCAGCCGCCAACATCCAGGTCTCCGAAACGCCGCTGGTGCTGTACGCGCTGCGCCGCGCCGACGACGCGCTGATCCTCGGCCACCGGTTGTCGGAATGGTGCGGGCACGCGCCGATGTTGGAAGAGGATATGGCGCTGTCCAACATCGCGCTCGACCTGATCGGCCAGGCGCGCGAGCTCTACACTTACGCCGCCAAGGTCGAAAGCAACGACAACGACGAGGACAAACTCGCTTATCTGCGCGACGTCAGGCAATACCGTAACCTACTGCTGGTCGAACAGCCGAACGGCGATTTCGCCCAGACGCTGGTGCGGCAGTTCTTCTATTCCGCCTTCGCCGACCTCTATTGGCGCGCGATGATGACCTCGCGCGATACGACGCTTGCCGCCATTGCGGCCAAGTCGGAGAAAGAGAGCGCCTATCATCTGCGCCATGCCTCGGAGTGGATCATCCGGCTCGGCGACGGCACGGACGAAAGCAGCGCCCGGGCGCAGGCCGCGATCGATCATCTCTGGGCGTTCACCGGTGAGATGTTTGCCGTGGACGAAGCCGAGCGCGCCCTGATCCATGCCGATATTGCCATCGATCCGGCGAGCTTGCGCGATCGTTGGTTGACGACGTTGTCTGATATCGTCAGAGAGGCGACACTTGAGCTGCCGCAGAACGACTGGATGCAGCAGGGTGGTCGCTCTGGCCGGCACAGCGAGCATCTCGGCCATCTCCTGTCCGAGCTGCAATCGATGCAGCGCACCTTCCCGGGGTCGACATGGTGACGGTGCTGGAACGCGATAGCGCGCTACGCCAGCGGGCCTGGGATGCTGCTGCGAGCGTGGTCGATCCCGAGATTCCGGTGCTGACCATCGCCGATCTCGGCGTGCTCCGTGACGTCATTCTGGACGGCGATCGCGTCGAGGTCGCGATCACACCGACCTATTCGGGCTGCCCGGCCATGAACATGATCGCACTCGAAATCGAGCTTGCACTGGAGCGCGCCGGCTTCCGTCGTCCGGAGGTGCGCACGGTGTTGTCGCCGGCCTGGACCACCGACTGGATGAGCGAGGAGGGCCGCCGGAAGCTGCGCGCCTACGGCATCGCGCCGCCGCAGGCCTCAAGCTCGCGCCGCGCCCTATTCGGCGGACAGGCCGTCGCGTGTCCGCAATGCGGCTCTGACAAGACCGAACTCTTGTCCGAATTCGGCTCGACCTCCTGCAAGGCGCTCTGGCGCTGCAAGGCCTGCCGCGAACCCTTCGATTATTTCAAGTGTCATTGAGAAACGTGCGATGCCAACCTCATCGTCATTGCGAGCGCAGCGAAGCAATCCAGACTATCTCCGCGGTGGGACTCTGGATTGCTTCGCTGCGCTCGCAATGACGGCGGTGAGACTAGTGTAGGGTATCTCTGATGTCAGCAGCCGCACCGCGCTTCCATCGCTTGGCCGTCAACGACCTCCGCCGTGAGGCCTCGGACGCTATCTCGATGACCTTCGCCATTCCCGGCGAACTCGCCAGTGATTATGCCTTCACGCCCGGCCAGTACCTGACACTCCGCACGACACTCGATGGCGAAGAAGTGCGCCGTTCCTATTCCATCTGTTCCGGACCCGACGACGGCGAGATCCGCATCGCCGTGAAGAAGGTCGACGGCGGCGCGTTTTCGAACTGGGCGGCGGACGAGCTGAAATGCGGTGACGAGCTCGATGTGATGACACCGACGGGGCGCTTCGGCCTGGTCCCACCGGCGGAGGCCGGGCGCATTCATGTCGGCTTTGCCGCGGGCTCCGGCATCACGCCCATTCTCTCGATTGTGAAGGGCACGCTCGTGCGCGAGCCCGACAGCCGCTTCTTTCTGTTCTACGGCAACCGCGCTACCGACAACATCATGTTTCTCGAAGAGCTGGAGGAGCTGAAGGACCGCTTCATCGACCGCCTTTCGATCTTCCACGTCATCTCCGGCGAGGAACAGGATATTCCGATCCTGCATGGCCGGCTCGACGGCGACAAGGTGAGGGTGCTCTTGCGTTCACTGGTGCCGGCGGAAAGCGTCGATCATGTCTTCATCTGCGGTCCATCAGGCATGAGCGAGGACGTCGAGGCGACCTGCCGCGACCTCGGGATTGCGGAAGAGGGGATCCATGTCGAGCGCTTCGTCTCCGAATTCGGCGGCAAGCCGCGGCCGAAGAAAGCCGTTGCGCCCGACGCGCCGCCGAAGGCGGTCGCATCCCTCATCATTGACGGCAAGCGCCGCGACGTGCCTGTTGCCGAGGACGAGGCGATCCTCGATGCCGCGCTGCGCGCCGGCGTCGATCTGCCCTTCGCCTGCAAGGGCGGCATGTGCTCGACCTGCCGCGCCAAGCTGGTCGAGGGCGAGGCGCCGATGGACATCAACTACTCGCTGGAACCCTGGGAGCTGAAGGCCGGCTTTATCCTGACCTGTCAGGCAAAGCCGTCGTCGGAGCGGGTCGTGGTCGATTACGACCACGTTTGACAGTTTTGGCCAAGCAGCAGAGCATGATGGATAGACACTTGCCCGGGAGAAACGCGTGAACGTCAAAGCCACCTTGTCGCCCGAGGATATCGCGCGGGCCTGCGCCGATGCAATGTGGGCGGAGGACGATGCCTCCAAGGGACTCGGCATGGAGATCGTCGAGATCGGCCCGGGCTTTGCGACGCTGGCGATGTTGGTGCGGCCGGACATGGTCAATGGCCAGCGTATCGCCCATGGCGGCTTCATCTTCACGCTCGCCGATTCCGCTTTCGCATTTGCCTGCAACTCGCACAATGAGCGCGTCGTCGCGGCGCAGGGGCAGATCACTTTCATCAGGCCGGGCAAGCTTGGCGATCGCCTGATTGCGATGGCAAGAGAGATCACCCGTGGCGGCCGCTCCGGAATCTACGACGTGCGTGTCACTGTAGGCGACATCGTCATCGCGGAATTCCGCGGGCATTCGCGTGTCATTCCCGGCACGTGGCTGCCGGCGCAGGATCAATAAGAGACCAAAGAAAAGAACAAACGACAATGTGGGGAAACGAGGATGGCTCTGACGAGACGCAAGGAAGGTGGCAACACCTATAGCGCCGAGATGGACGCGCAGGAGCGCGCCTCGCGCGACGAGATCATGGCGCTGCAAAAGCGGCGGCTGGCTTGGTCGCTGAAGCACGCCTATGACAACGTCGCGCATTACTGCAAGGCCTTCGACAAGGCCGGCGTGCATCCGTCTGATTTTCGCGAGCTCGCGGATCTCGCAAAATTCCCGTTTACCGTGAAGACGGATCTCCGCGACAATTATCCTTTCAACATGTTCGCCGTGCCGCGTGAAAAACTGGTGCGCGTGCATGCCTCCTCCGGCACGACGGGTAAGCCGATCGTCGTGGGCTATACGCAGGCCGACATCGACACGTGGTCCAACGTGATGGCGCGCTCGATCCGCGCCGCCGGCGGCCGCACCGGCATGATCATCCACAATGCTTATGGATATGGTCTCTTCACCGGTGGCCTCGGCGTGCATTACGGCGCCGAGAAGCTCGGTTGCACCGTGGTGCCGATCTCCGGCGGCATGACCGAACGGCAGGTACAGCTCATCAACGATTTCCGGCCCGACATCATCACGGTGACGCCGAGCTACATGCTGGCGATCCTCGACGAGTTCAAGCGTCAGAAGCTCGATCCGCGCCAATGCTCGCTCAAGGTCGGCATCTTCGGCGCTGAGCCCTGGACCAATGCCATGCGCGGCGAGATCGAGGACGCCTTCGACATGGATGCGACCGACATCTATGGTCTCTCCGAGGTGATCGGCCCCGGCGTGGCGCAGGAATGCATCGAGACCAAGGACGGGCTCCATATTTGGGAGGACCATTTCTACCCCGAAGTGATCGACCCTGAAACGGGTGCGGTGCTGCCGGACGGCGAGAAGGGCGAATTGGTCTTCACCTCGCTGACCAAAGAGGCGTTTCCGGTGATCCGCTATCGCACCCGCGACCTGACGCGGCTGTTGCCGGGCACGGCGCGGCCGGGCATGCGGCGCATGGAGAAGGTGACAGGGCGCTCGGATGACATGATCATCCTGCGCGGGGTCAATCTGTTCCCGACCCAGATCGAGGAGGTGTTGCTCGCGACCGATTGGTGCGGCGGCCACTTCATCCTGGAACTCACCCGCGAAGGCCGCATGGACGAGCTGACGATCATCGCCGAAGCGCGTCCCGAAAGCTGGGACGGTCGCGGTCTCGTCGATCACGCCGACAGGGTATCGACCCACATCAAGAACACAATCGGGATCAGCTCCAAGGTTCAGGTGGTCGCGCCGGCCACGCTGGAGCGCTCGCTCGGCAAGGCCAAGCGGCTCTACGACAAGCGGCCCAAGGACTGACTTGACGGATTGACTTGACCGGCCCCAAAGGCGACAAGGCCCGCAAGAAATCACGGGTCTTTCGATGTCGCCAGCCGATACCAAAACCGTCGAAGCGCGCTGCGTCCGCCTCAATGCCAAGGCCGAGAACGCCGCGGCACTTGCGCCGGTGATCGAGCCTCAGACGCTCACGCGCGGTCCGAACGATCTCCTGATCGAGGTGAGGGCCGCTGCCGTCAATCCATCCGACGTCAAGGCTGCAACGGGGTTGATGCCTTATGCCGTCTTCCCGCGTACGCCCGGCCGTGACTACGCCGGCGTGGTGATCGACGGGCCGGCCGGGACGATCGGGCGCGAGGTGTTCGGCTCCTCCGGCGATCTCGGCATCCGCCGCGACGGCACTCATGCAACCCATCTCGTGGTCGAAGCCGATGCCGTGGTGGAGAAGCCGAAGACGGTGCCCTGGGAGGAAGCTGCCGGCATCGGCGTGCCCTTCGTCACGGCCATGGAAGGCTTTCGTCGCGCCGGCATTCCAAAGCCCGGCGACACCGTTCTGGTCTTCGGCGTCAACGGCAAGGTCGGCCAGGCCGCCGTGCAGATCGCGACTTGGCAGGGCGCGCGCGTGATCGGCGTGGTGCGCAAAGCGGAGGCCTATGAAGGCCACACCAACGCGTCGCTCGAGGTGATCGATGCTTCCACGACCGATGTCGCCACGCGCGTGCGCGATTTGACCGGCGGCAAAGGCGCGGACATCGTCTTCAACACGGTCGGCGATCCCTATTTCCAGGCGGCGCACAAGTCACTTGCCCTGCGCGGCCGCCAGATCCTGATCGCCGCGATCGACCGCATCGTGCAGTTCAACATTCTCGAGTTTTACCGTGGCCAGCACACCTACGTCGGTATCGACACGCTCGGCCTTTCGTCGGTTGCGACCGGTGCGGTGCTTCGTGATCTCGGCCCGGGCTTCGCAAGCGGGCATCTGAAACCGTTCCCGATCAAGGCGAGCGCGGTCTATCCGCTGGAGCGCGCCAGAGATGCTTATGTCGCTGTCGCTGGGTCGTCGCGCGACCGAGTGATCCTGAAGCCGTAACACACACACCGTCATTGCGAGCGCAGCGAAGCAAGCCGGAAATGCACCCGCGGAGACAGACTAGATTGCTTCGCTGGCTCGCAATGACGGAGATTGGCGAGAGTTCTGAGAACAACCGATGGAATCCACGCAACTCGTCATCCTCGCCGGCCTCGTCATTGGCCTGATCTACGGCGCCGTCGGCCTGCTCAGCGGCTTCTGCCTGATGAGCAGCATGCGTGGTTTTCTGGCTAAGGGCGACGGGCGGCTGGTGCGCACCTATGCGCTGGCGGTTGCCGTTGCGATTGCCGCCAGCCAATTGCTGGCGGGCAGCGGCACGGTCGATCTCGGCAAGTCGATCTATCTGCAACAGACGTTTTCGGTGCCAGCGCTATTCCTCGGCGGCCTGCTGTTCGGCTATGGCATGGTGCTGTCGAATGGCTGTGGCTCGCGGGCGTTGGTGCTGCTCGGCCGCGGCAATCTGCGTTCCTTCGTCGTCGTGATCGTGCTTGCCATCGCCGCGCAGATGACGCTCAAGGGCCTGATTGCACCGGCGCGTATCGCGCTGGTTCAGGCTTCGCAAACCACCGTCAACGCCAATTCGCTGCCGGCGCTGCTGGCAACGCTTGGCCCGGCTGAAGCTCTTTCGCGCGCGCTGGCCGCTGCCGCGCTTGTCGTCGGGCTGATCCTGTTTGCATTCGCGCATCCGGCATTTCGTCGCTCGCCGGGCCAGATCGCCGCGGGCGTCGTCGTCGGCCTGCTCGTCGCCGCCGGCTGGTTTGTCACCGGCTCTCTCGGCGCCGACGATTTCAATCCGGTGCCGGTGACTTCGCTCACCTTCATCGCGCCGATCGCCGATAGCCTGCAATACGCCATGCTCTCGACTGGCCTGACACTCAATTTCGGCATCGCGACGGTTGCTGGCGTTTTTGCGGGGAGCCTGGTCACCGCGCTCGCCACAGGTCGTTTCCATCTCGAAGGCTATTCCTCGCCCCGACACATGCTGCGTTCGGCCGGCGGCGCCGCGCTGATGGGAATCGGCGGCGTGATGGCGTTCGGCTGCTCGATCGGGCAGGGACTCACCGGCATGTCGACGCTGGCGCTGGGCTCATTCGTCGCGGTCACCGGCATCCTGCTCGGCACGACGGCAGGCCTGCGCGGTGCGTTGCGCGTTCAACCCTTCGAGGCGGCAACCGGGGCAGGTTCGCCGGCCGCTTGAATTACTTCACGGCTTTCGTCACGATGCGGATCTCGGAGGTCAGGGTCCGGTGCACCGGGCACTTGTCGGCAATCTCCATCAATTTCTTGCGCTGCTCGGCATCGAGCGCGCCCTCCATCGCAATGTCGCGCTCGATCTGATCGAGCATGCCCTCGCGCGTCTCGCACTCCGCACAGTCCTTGGCGTAGATCTTGGAATGCTTCAGCGTGACGGTGACGCGGTCGAGCGGCAACGATTTGCGGTCGGCATAGAGGCGCATGGTCATGGAGGTGCAGGCGCCGAGGCCTGCGAGCAGGAAATCATAGGGCCCGGGATCAGCGTCCTCGCCGCCAGCAGCCACAGGCTCGTCCGCCACCAGACGGTGCGGACCGACCGAGATGATCTGGTTGAACTTGCTCTTGCGGGTCTCCTGCACCACGACCTGGCGCGGCGTCTCGGGGAGATCCATCGCCTTCGCGGGCTTTGCGGTGTCGATGTAGCGGCTGGCCCAGGCCGCGATCACATCGGCCGCATAGAGAGCGTCAGCAGGCGCCGTCAGCAGATGGTCGGCGTGGTCGAGCGAGACGAAGCTCTTGGAGTGCTTCGCCGACACGAAGATCTTGGTCGCATTGTCGATGCCGACGATGTCGTCGACCGGGGAGTGCATCACCAGAAGCGCCTTGTGCAGGCCGGTGACGTCCTTCATCAATTCATGCTCGATGATGTCGTCGAGGAATTCACGTCTGATCCGAAACGGGCGGCCCGCCAGCGAGACTTCCACTTCGCCCTGCGCGCGGATGTTATTGATGTGCTCTTTGAATAGCCCGGTGACGTGGACGGGATCGGACGGCGCCGCGATGGTCGCAACCGCCTTGGCTTCAGGGATCTGTCCTGCTGCCGCGAGGATCGCGGCACCGCCGAGGCTATGGCCGATCAGGACGGACGGCGCCTTGCGCGTTGCGCGCAGATGATCGGCGGCACGCACGAGATCGGTCACATTGGAGGAAAAGGTGGAATTGGCGAAATCGCCCTCGCTGGAGCCGAGCCCGGTGAAGTCGAACCGCAGCACTGCAATGCCCTTGGCCGCGAGCGCGACCGAGATACGCTTGGCGGCCAGCGTATCCTTACCGCAGGTGAAGCAATGCGCGAACAGCGCGAAAGCCGCGGGCTCACCGTCCGGCAGTTCGAGCGCGGCCGAAAGCTGATGGCCGCCTTCACCCGTGAATTGAAAGCGTTCCGTCGGCATTGGACTTCCCCCGTCCTTTGTTGAACCTAATCGCCTGAATAGCGCTGCTCGGCCCAGGGATCGCCGCGGTTGTGATAGCCGCGGACTTCCCAGAAGCCCGGCGCGTCCTCAGTCAGGAATTCGATGGCCTGGAGCCATTTGGCACTCTTCCAAAAATACAGATGCGGCACGACCAGCCGCACCGGGCCGCCATGCTCGGCCAACAGCGGCTGGCCCGACCAGCTGTGGGCGAGCAAAGCGTCCTCGGCGGCGAAGTCTTCCAGCGCGAGATTGGTGGTATAGCCATCATAGGAATGCAGCACGACGAAGCGAGCATCCTCGCGCGGCTGGCAGGCCACGAGCAGCTCGCGCGTTGCGAGCCCTTCCCACTCATTATCGTAGCGCGACCAAGTCGTCACGCAGTGGATATCGGAGGTGAAGCGGGCCTGTTTCTGCGCGGTGAATTCGGCAAAGGTCCAGAACACGGGGGCATCGACCGCGCCATAGACGTCGAGCCGCCAGCGCTCGCGCGACACAGGCGGCACGACGCCGAGATCGAGCACCGGCCAATCCTTGGTGAGGTGCTGGCCGGGCGGCAGCCTTTGGTCCTCCGGCCGCGTGATCTTGCCCGTGAGGAAGCGGCCCTCGCGCGCCCATTTCTCCTTGGTGCGCGTCAGCTTGCTATCGGGCGGCTCGTTGTCGTCAGCCATGGCCTACTCGTGCCGATGCATTGCGGAGGCGTGCTTGGTGTCGCGCATGGTAGCATAGATGATCAGCGACAGGCAGATGATGCTGGCAAGATAGAAATAGAACCACTCCTCGTGCCCGATGCTCTTGAAATAGAGCGCGATCGCCGGCGCCGTGCCGCCGAAGATCGAGACCGTAATGGCATAGGGCAGACCGACGCCGAGCGCACGGACATTAGTCGGGAACAGCTCGGCCTTCACCACCGCATTGATCGAGGTGTAGCCGGCGACGAACAGCCAGGCGGCACAGATCAGGATGAACGCCACGAAGGGCGACTTGGTCTCCTTCAGCGTCATCAGCAGCGGCACGGTCGCGAGCGTGCCAGCGATACCGAAGAAGATCAGCAGCGGCTTGCGTCCGATCCTGTCGGAGATCGCGCCGTAGATCGGCTGGAGGATGGTCGCGAAGATCAACGTGCCGAAGATCACGAAAGTGGTCTGGTCCTCGGTCAGACCGACCGAGAGCTTGACGAAGGTCTGCATGTAGGTGGTGAACGTATAGAACGCCGCGGTGCCGCCGGCGGTGAGGCCGACCACCAGCAAGAGCTCGCGTGGATAACGCAGCAGGTTGGTGATCGATCCGGTCGGCTTCACCACCTTCTTGGCCTCCTCGAACGCCTCGGTCTCGTGCAGGCCACGCCGCATCACCGCGGCGAAGATCGCAAGCGCCGCGCCGATTGCGAAGGGGATACGCCAACCCCAGTCCTTCAGCTCCGCCGGCGTGAGGAAGACTTTTTGCAGGAGCAGCAGCACGATGATTGCGGTGAGTTGGCCGCCGATCAGCGTCACGTACTGAAAGCTGGAATAGAAGCCGCGGTGCTTGGGATCGGCGACTTCGCTGAGGTAAGTGGCACTGGCGCCATATTCGCCGCCGAGGCTCAAGCCCTCGATCACGCGGGCGAGTGCCAGGATCACCGGTGCCGCAAAGCCGATCGTGGCATAGGTCGGCGTCAGCGCGATGATCAGCGAGCCGAAGCACATGAACACGACGGACAGCGTCAGCGAGATGCGGCGGCCGAAATGGTCGGCGATATAGCCGAAGAACCAGCCGCCCAGGGGCCGCATCAGGAAGGTCGCCGCGAATACGACGGCGACGTTCAATTGCTGGACGACGGGGTCGTTACCAGGGAAGAACGCGGGAGCGAAGTAGAGCGCAAACGCCGTATAGGCGTAGAAATCGTACCACTCGACGAGATTGCCGATCGAGCCGATGAAGATCGCCTTGATCCGCCGCTCGGCGTCGGCGAGGTCAAAATACGCAGAGGCCGGGTTCGTTGCTTGCTCTGTCACGTCCGGCCTCTCCGTATCGTTGTTTGGAGAGGCCTACATCGCCTTTCCAAGCAGAAATGGCAACTGGCGGGGACCTCTCACCGTGCCTTGCGACCAGGTTACGGTGCCTGCCGGGTCGAGGGCGAAATCCGGAATCCGCTTCAGCCATTCCTCCAGCGCAACCTGCATTTCCATGCGCGCAAGGTTGGAACCGACGCAGCGATGGATGCCGAGGCCGAAAGCGGCGTGACGGTTCTCGCGACGGTCGATCACGACTTTGTCAGCGTCCGGAAACATCTTGGGATCGCGGTTCGCGGCGGGGAAGGATAGCAGCACCATGTTGCCCGACTTCACCGGGCAGCCCGAAATAGTCGTGTCCTTGACCACCTCGCGCGCCATCGTCACCGGGGAATAGGCGCGCAGCAGCTCTTCCACTGCGGTTGGAATCAACCCGGGCTCAGCGATCAGCCGCTCGCGATCGGCGGGCATTTTCGCAAGATGCCAGAGCGAGGAACCGATCGCGCTCCAGGTGGTGTCGATGCCGGCGATCAAGAGCAGGCGCAGCGAGCCCAGCACGTGGGAGTCCTCGAGCGGATTGCCGTCCTTGTCCCTGGCGTTCATCAGGTAGGAGATCAGGTCGTCGGTCGGCTTCGTCTTGCGTGCCTCGATATGACCGCTGAAATAGGCGCTCATCTCCTGCACGCCCTGGAGCAGCTTGGTCTCGTCCTTGATGCCGAGCTCCAGGATCATGTGGATCCAGTTGACGAAAAGATCGCTGTCGCTCTCGGGAATGCCGAGCATGTGCGCGATCGCGCGCACCGGAATGTGCTTCGTGTAGCGCGCCGCGGCGTCCACGCTCTTCTCGGCGATGAAGTCGTCGATCAGCTCGTTGCAGATGGCGCGAACCCTCGGCTCGAGCTTCTTCATCGCGTCCGGCGTGAACGGCGGCAGCAGCAATTGCTTGGCTGGCTTGTGCACGGGCGGGTCGGAGGTGATCGGCGGGGCCGCATTCCTGGCGATCTCCGGGCGCACGTCGCGGACGATGATGCGGCGGGAGGAGAAATGCTCGGTGTCGTTGGCGATCTCGCGCACGGCTTCATAGGTCGTCGGCAGATAGCAGCCGAGGAAGCGTTCTGTATGCACGACCGGGCTTGTGGCGCGCAGCTCGTCCCAGATCGGGAAGGGGTCGTCCGTCCATTGCGGATCGGTGTGGTCGAAATCATGGACCCAGTCGGTCACGGGCGGATGAGCGGCGGGTTGGCTGACGTCGGACATCTCGGAATCCCCAGGGGCTCGTGTTCGCTGAAGGCACGCACGACGCGGAAAGCGCGCTACTCTTCGATCACATCGATTGCGATCTCCGGACAATTGGACTTGGCAAGCCAGGCTTTGTCTTCCAGTCCCGGCGGGACGGTGCCGTCTCCAGCTTCATGGGCGTTGCCGTATTCGTCGAGCTCGAACAGCTCCGGCGCGAGCGCCTTGCAGCGGGCGTGGCCCTGGCATTTGTCGGGATCGACGTGAACCTTCAGTCGCTCTGTCATTGCGGCTTCCTCGGTCGTGTGCGCGCGAGGCCCGAAGGCGGCGCGTTTCCTCATCTCGTTCTATAAGTTATATCCTATTACATTCGCGGTAGGCTTCCCTTGTCAAGCGCAAACTTATAGGCTCGCCCCGACATGCGCTCACAACTCGCCCGCAAGCCCGAGAAGACCTACCACCATGGCGATCTTCGCGATGCCTTGATCAAGGCCGCGCTGCGCGAAGCGGAACGCGGCGGCGCCGAGGCGATCAGCATCAAGGCGCTGGCCAAGCAGCTCGGCGTCTCGCAGCCGGCGCCATATCGGCATTTTGCCGACCGCGAAGCCTTGCTTGCGGCGGTGACGGCGGAGGCGTTCCGGCAGCTCAGTGCAACCTTTCGGGCGGCGATGGCGAAATCGTCAGAGCAGTCGAAGCTGTCGCGGCTGGCGCAGGCAATGCTCGACTTCGGATTGCGCCGCAACGGCATCTATCGCCTGATGTTCGCCTCGCGCATCGTGTCCTGCGCCGCCAAGGGCAGCGAGCTGCATGAGGCCACGCGCGAGACGTTTGCGCTCGTGATCGAGGCCCTGGAGGTGCCTGCCGTCGGCTATTTGCGCGAACGGCAGGCCCTCAAGATCTGGGCGGCGCTGCACGGCGTGGTGATGCTGGCCGAGCAGGGCCTGTTCACCGGCGAGGCCGCACATGCCACGCGCGAGGATCTCGTCCAGGATTTCGTGAGCGAAACGAAGGCCGCGCTCGCAGTCGCGATCAAGGATGCTCGGCGAAAAAAGAAGGGCGCTTAAGCCTTCGCCTTCAGCAGGCTCATCAGCTTCTCGACGGCGCTGTCCGGCGTCGTCACGACAGGGCAGCCGGTGGCTTCCGCAACCAGCGGCGCCGTTGCCGCGATGCTGAACTGGGCCAACGCGATAACATCGCAATCGCGCAAATCGCGCGAGGCCTCCGCAATCAGCCGGTCGTGCGTGGCGCGGTCGCCGCGGTCGAGAGCGGCCAGCGCGCCCTCGGCAAGTTTCGGCACGATTTGGACGGACGCAGGAAATTCCGGCGGCATCGAGACCAGGGTCGGCGGGAAGGTCGAGAGCAGCCCGATGCGCTTACCCATGGTCACGGCGCGTTCGATCATCGCCTCGTTCGGCTTCAGCACCGGCATCGGCGCATGCGCCCGCGCGACCGCATCGATGCAGGGACCGAAGGCCGAACAGGTGAACAAGATCCCGTCCGCCCCCGTCGCGACGGCGTAATCGCCGAGCGCCAGGAAGCGCTCGGTCATGGTGTCGGTGAGCGCACCGTCGCGCGCCAGATCCGCCGACAGGCTGTCATCGAGCAGGTTCATCAGCCGCGCCTCGGGCCACGCCTGCGCGAACGCCGCTTCGATCGGCGTGATGGAGTGCTTGAGGGCGTGGATGAGGGCGATGCGCATGGGATGTCTCGTCTCCCTCGCCCCGCTTGCGGGGAGAGGGTGGGGTGGGGGGAGTCTCCGCGGGGACGGTGAGAGTTGGACTCGCGGAAGCTCCCCCTCACCCGGCCGCTGCGCGGTCGACCTCTCCCCGCAGGCGGGGAGAGGTGAAGCACCGTCTACTTGAACGGCAGCGCGTACATCAAGCCGCCCTTGCTCCAGAGGCCGTTGAGGCCGCGATCGAGCTTGAGCGTGCTGGCCTTGCCGACGTTGCGCTCATAGATCTCGCCATAATTGCCGGTGGCCTTGATCGCCGTGACCAGCCATTTGTTGTCGAGCCCAAGCCGCGAGCCGAGGTCGCCGGAGGCACCAAGGAGCCGCTGGATCGCAGGCGTCTGCGACTTCGCCATCTCGTCGACATTGGCTTGCGTGACGCCGAGTTCTTCGGCCTCGATCAGACCGTAATGCAGCCAGGTGATGATGTCGCTCCAGATCTCGTCGCCGTTGCGAGTGAAGGGGCCGAGCGGCTCCTTGCTGATGGTCTGCGACAGCACGACGTAGTCGGCCGGGTTCGGCGCCGCGGTCGTCACGGCACCAGCCAGCGCGGAGGCATCCTGGGTCATGGCATCGCAGCGGCCGCCGAAGAAGGTCTGATACATGGTGTCGATGCGGTCGAACACCAGCGGCTTCCAGTCGATACCGTTGGCACGGCCGTAATCACCCAGCGTGACCTCGTGCGTGGTGCCTTGAGCCACGCAGACGGTGGCGCCCTTGAGGTCCTTCAGCTCCTTCACGCCGAGGTCTTTCTTCACGACAAAACCCTGGCCGTCGTAGAAGTTGATCGGACCTTGCCGCAGGCCCAGCGTCACGCCGCGCAAGTATGTCTGGGTCGAGTTGCGGTAGAGCACGTCGATCTCGCCCGATTGCAGCGCGGTGAAGCGGTTCTGCGCGGTCAGCGAGACGTAACGCACCTTGTTGGGATCACCGAGCACGCTGGCCGCGAGGGCGCGGCAATAGTCGACGTCGAGACCCTTGTAGTTGCCTTGCGAGTCCGGTGCGGAGAAGCCGGCAAAGCCGGCGCTGACGCCGCACACCAGCGTGCCGCGGCTCTTCACCGTGTCGAGCGTCGCGGCCGAAGCGACGACCGTCGATGCTGCGAGCACGCCCGCTGCGATAACCACTTTCCTCATCATGCTAGTCTCCCCTCAGTGATTGACACTACGCAACACGTTGTCGACGGCCGTGCCGAGCCTGTCGACGATCAGATCGATCTCGTCTGCGGAAGCGATATAGGGCGGCGCCAGCAGCACGTGGTCGCCGCGCACCCCGTCCACGGTGCCGCCGCCGGGATAGCAGCCGAGCCCGTTGGCGAGCGCCTCCGCCTTGATCTTCTGGTGCAGCTTGAGCGTTGGATCGAACGAGGTGCGGCTGGCGCGATCGGCGACGAGCTCGATCGCCCAGAACAGCCCGCGGCCCCTGATGTCGCCGACATGGCGGTGATTACCGAAGCGTTCGGTCAGCCGTTGCTCGAGTTGTCGTCCGCGTTCCCTGACCTGATCGAGCAGGCCATCTTCGCGGATCACGTTTTGCACCGCGAGCGCGGCCGCGCAGGCAAGGGGATGCGCCAGATAGGTGTGACCGTGCTGGAACGCGCCGGAGCCGGCGCGGATCGTGTCGACGATCTTGCCACTCGCGAGCATCGCGCCGATCGGCTGATAGCCGCCGCCGAGACCCTTCGCGATGGCCTGGATGTCGGGCGCGACACCTTCCTGCTCCCAGGCGTGCGTTGTGCCGGTGCGGCCCATGCCGCACATGACCTCGTCGAGGATGAGCAGCGCGCCGTGGCGGTCGCAGATCTCGCGCATGGCCTTGAAGTAGCCCTCGGGTGCAGTCACGGCGCCGGCGGTGGCGCCGACGACGGGCTCGGCGAGGAACGCCGCGACGGTGCCGGGGCCAAGCCGCTGAAACTCGGCTTCGAGCTCGGCGGCAAGGCGCGCGACGAACTGCGCATCCGACTCGCCCTCGCGCTTCTCGTGATAGGCGAAGGCCGGCGTCACGTGGCTGAATGCCGCCGAGAGCAGCGGCGCATAGGGCGCGCGCCGCCAGGCATTGCCGCCAGCGGCAAGCGCGCCGAGCGTGTTACCGTGATAGCTCTGTCGCCGCGCGATGAAGTGTTGCCGCTGCGGCTCGCCGCGCTCGATGAAATACTGCCGGGCGAGCTTGATGCTGGCCTCGATCGCCTCCGATCCGCCGCTGACGAAATAGGCGTAGGCAAGCCCGCCAGGCTCATGTCCGACCAGCACCTCAGCCAGTGCCTCGGCCGGCTCGGAGGAGAAGAACGCCGTATGAGCATAGGCAAGCGTCGTGGCCTGCTTCGCCATTGCCGCGATCACGCGCGGGTGCTGGTGCCCGAGGCAGGAGACCGCCGCGCCGCCGGAGGCATCGATGATGCGCCGGCCGTCCTCGGCGAAGAGATAGACGCCTTCGCCGCCAATCGCCTTGGGCGGCGTTTCGCGCAACGAGCGGTGCAGCACGCGGCTGGTGCGAGCGGCCATGGGTCAACCTTTCTCTGGGACGTAAGTGGAGGTCGCAGCGAGCCGCGCCTCGGTACTTTCCAGACGCTTCTTCGCGGTAACGCCGCCGAGCGCGAACGTGACCGCCGCGAGCGATTGCGCGATCGCAATCGCGCCCGTGAGGCTAGGAAAGAAGCCCGGAGAGGAGGCCGCCTCGAACAGCAGCACGTGGTCGGCGCCCTCGGCCATTGGTGCCGAGAGGCTATCCGCGATGGCGATCAGTGTCGCGCCGGCGCGATAGGCCGCCTGTGCGACGCGGACGCTTGCATGCGTGTAGGGTAGGAAGCCGACGACGATGACGGCTTCCCCGGGCCGGAACGCGCCGAGATCGAGGTCGTCGGGCCCGGAAGCACCGACGAACTGGACCTGCTCGGGCCGAAACAGTCGCAGCTCGTAGTTCAGCAATTCCGCGACGCTGCGGCAGCTGCGATAGCCGGCGATCCAGATCCGCTTGGCATCGTGCAGCGCGCGGGCAGCTTCTGCGATCGGGTGTGCCGGGATCCGCGGAAGGCCGGCGGCCTCGGCCTCGAGCTTGTCGGTGACGAGCGCGACATCGGCGTTCGGCCCGTGGCGACGGCCTCTTGCGCGGCCGGAGAAGGGCGCGGTCTGCGACGGTCGCCGCGCCTCGGTCAGCGCCGCGCGCAACGCCTCCCAGCCCGAATAGCCGATCGCCTTCGCAAGCCGCGTGAATGCAGCAGGATCGGCACCGGCTTCCGCCGCCAGATCGCGCATCGAACGGGTGGTGGCGTCGTAGTCGTTGGCGGCGACGAAGCGTCCGACCTCCTGCAAGCGCATCGGGAGCGATGGCAATGCAATACGCAGCTCGCTCAACGGCGAGGATTTCGCGGGCTCGGCCATGAAACATTTGTTGCATGAATCGAAGTTTGGTGCAACAGTTGACGTGCGCTGCCGGAAATCGCTGCCCCTTGAGAAGGATTTTTGTGCCGTGACCTCAGATGCGCCGAGACCGCCGCCGCGCCGCCGCTTCTTCGGCGCCTTCGGGCGCCGCGAGCTGAAGGGCCTGTTCTGGCAGGTCCTGGTCGTCGGCATCGCGGTTGCGGTCGTCGCCTTCCTCTGGTCCAACACCGTCACCAACCTCTCGGCCCGCCGCATCACCACCGGTTTTGCCTTCCTCGGCCGCGAGGCCGGCATGCCGATCGCCGACAGTCTGCTCGCCTATAGTCCGAGAGACACTTACCTCTGGGCGTTCGTCGTCGGGGTCGCCAACACCTTGCGCGTTGCCGTGATCGGGATCGTGCTCGCGACGATTTTGGGCACGCTAATCGGCATTTCGCGATTGTCGGCGAACTGGCTGCTGTCACGGCTCGCCGCGGTCTATGTCGAGACGCTTCGCGATATCCCGCTGCTGCTTCAGCTCCTGTTCTGGTACGTGTTGATGCAGGCGCTGCCGGCCGCACGCGCTGCGTGGCGACCTGTCGAGGGTGTGTTCCTCTCCAATCGCGGCTTGATCCTGCCGGCGATCCCGTTCGGCCCGCCGCAGCTCGCGGTCCTCGGCACCGCGGTGCTGGGTTGCGCGGTGTTCTATGTCGTCCGGCGATGGCTGGTCGCGCAGCAGATGCGCGATGGCAGGCCGCGGCCAGCGTGGCCCTTTGCGGTTGCGCTGGTGATTGCGTTGCCGGCGCTGGTGTCTGTGCTGCTCGGCGTATCCTGGCGGATCGAATGGCCTCAGCTGCGCGGCTTCAACTTCGTCGGCGGGCTGACGCTGGCGCCGGAATATTTCGCGCTGCTGATCGCACTCGTCACCTACACCTCGGCCTTCATCGCCGAGATCGTGCGCAGCGGCATCCAGTCGGTGCCGCGGGGACAGTGGGACGCCGCCAACGCGCTCGGTCTGCGCCGCAGCTTCATGCTACGGCAGATCATCTTGCCGCAGGCGCTACGCGTCATCGTGCCGCCGATGACGAGCCAGTACCTCAATCTGACAAAAAACTCCTCGCTCGCGGTCGCGATCGGCTACCAGGATGTCGTCTCGATCGCGAACACCACGCTGAACCAGACAGGTCAGGCGATCGAGGCAATCGCGTTGATCATGGCGGTATTCCTGACCATCAGTCTCGGCATCAGCTTCTTCATGAACTGGTATAATGCGCGCATCGCGCTGGTGGAGCGCTGAGGATGACGGCGATCAGCGATATGCCGGACGTGCCGCGGGCCGCTCGCCGCCCGCAAGTTGGTAATCCGATGGTGCGCTGGCTGCGCGCCAACTTGTTCTCGTCGATCCCGAACGGCATCCTCACGATCGTGCTGCTGGCAGTGCTCGCGAAGGGCGTGATCAGCTTCGTGCAATGGGGCATTGCCAGTGCGGTCTGGCTTACGCCGGTGAATGATTCCAGCGCTTGCCGCGCGGTGCGCGGCATCGGCGCCTGCTGGGCGGTCATTCCTGAAAAGTACCGCTTCATCCTGTTCGGCACCTATCCGTTCGACGAGCAATGGCGGCCGGCGCTGTCGGTCGTGCTGTTCATCGCGCTGTTCTATCTCTCGACCCGCCGAGCCTTGTGGAGGCGCGAGCTCGTTTTCATCTGGATCGGTGCGCTCGCATTAATCAGCGTCCTGATGTGGGGCGGGGTGCTGGGACTCTCTTTCGTCTCGCAGGATCGCTGGGGCGGATTGCCGGTCACGCTGATCCTGGCGACGTTTGGACTCGCGTTCGGCTTTCCACTCGGCATCCTTGTCGCGCTCGGCAGGCGTTCAAAGCTTCCGGCGATCCGTTCGCTCAGTGTGCTCTATGTCGAGCTGATCCGCGGCGTGCCGCTGGTGAGCCTCTTGTTCATGGCGAGCGTGATGTTTCCGTTGTTCATGCCCAGTGGGTTCAACATCGACAAGCTGTTGCGCGCACAGATCGCGATCATCCTGTTCGCGGGCGCTTATCTTGCTGAAGTCATCCGCGGTGGCCTTCAGGCCGTGCCGCGAGGGCAGTATGAGGCTGCCGACGCGCTCGGGCTGTCCTACTGGCGCAAGAACCGGCTGATCATCCTGCCGCAGGCGATCCGCCACGTCATCCCGCCGCTGGTCAACACCTTCATCGCCTTCTTCAAGGACACCAGTCTCGTGCTGATCATCGGCATCTTCGACCTGCTGACGACGGCGAAGACCGCGATCATCGATCCCGCCTGGCAGCAGTTTTCCGTCGAGGTCTATATCTTCGTCGCCGCAATCTATTTTGTCTTTTGCTTTGCGATGTCGCGCTACAGCCGGAGTCTTGAGGCGACGAGCGGGAGGTGAGGTCTCGTGTCCCGGACAAGGTGCAGCGCGTCAGCGCTGCGCCGCAGAGCCGGGACCCAGGAGATGCACGGGAGGTCTCGGCGAGGTGGGCCCCGGCTCTGCAGCGCACCGCGGAAGAGGCGCTGCGCTGCGTCCGGGGCACGAGCGAGAGATTAATTCTTCACCCTCGGATCGATCGGTGTCGTGCCGCGCAGGCCCAATATATCCTCCAGCACTTTCGCGCCTGCGATCACTTGCGCATCCGCTCGTGGTGCGCCGACCACCTGCACGCCGACCGGCAGGCCTGACGCCGTGAAACCGCAGGGCAGCGACAGTGACGGGCAGCATGCGAGCGTGATGGCGTAGACGATGCCGAGCCATTCGACGTAATTGTCAAATCGCTTGCCCGCGCATTCGGCGACATAGCGATTTTCGACTGGGAAGGGTGGCACGATCGTGGTCGGCACCAGCAGGAGATCGTAGGTCCTAAAGAACTCGACCGCGCGCGCTGTCATGCCGACGCGCTGGGCCTCGGCACGTTCGAACTGCTCGACGGTGAGCTTGAGGCCTTCCTCGATGTTCCAGATCACCTCGGGCTTGAGCAGGTCACGCTTAGTGCGGAGAAGTTGTGCCTTGCTGATCGCGAAGTCGAAAGCGCGCAGCACGTGGAAGCATTCATGCGCCTCGCGCCAGTCCGGATGCGCCTCCTCGACGGTGACGGCGGCCTCGGCGAAGCGTTCAGCCGCCTTGCGTGTGATCGCCTTGACCTCGGGATCGACCGGCGTGATGCCGAGATCGGGCGAATAGGCGATGCGCCTCGGCTTCTTGCCGGACTGGGCAGCCGACAGGAACGAAGTCAGCGGCGCCGGCAGCGACAGCGGATCGGCGGCATAGTCGCCGCTCATGGCATCCAGCAGCAGTGCGAGATCCTCGACATTGCGGGCCATCGGGCCCTGCACGCCGAGATTGCGGTCGATGCCCGCCTTGGGCGTATGCGCGACGCGGCCGATGCTCGGCCGCATGCCGACGATGCCGCAGAAACTTGCCGGACTGCGCAGGCTGCCGCCCATGTCGGAGCCCTGCGCGAGCCAGGCCATGCCGGTGGCCAGCGCCACTGCCGCGCCGCCGGAGGAGCCGGCCGCAGATTTCGAAGTATCCCAGGGATTGAGGGTCGCACCGAACACCTCGTTGAAGGTGTTGGCGCCGGCGCCGAATTCCGGCGTGTTGGACTTGGCGTAGACCACCGCGCCATTGGCTTCGAGGTTCTCGACCATGAGGTCGGATTTCGCGGGGATGTTATCCTTGAAGATCGGCGAGCCCTGCGTGTTCAGCACGCCCGCAACGTCGCTCAGATCCTTGATCGGCACCGGCAGGCCCGCGAGCAGCCCGCGCGCGCCGGCCGGCTTCTGCATCAGCGCCTTGGCGTTATCCCGGGCGCGATCGAAGCACAGCGTCGGCAGCGCGTTGACCCTGCCATCGACCTCGCTGATGCGCTTCTCCACCACATCCAGCAGTTCAAGCGGCGAGACGTCGCCAGACCGCAATTTGTCGACGACGGCGCACGCGGTTTCGCGGATCAGCTCTTGAGACAATTATTTTACTCCTATGCTTGTACTTGGTGCCGTCATTGCGAGCGAAGCGAAGCAATCCAGTCTTTTCACCGCGGGGGCATTTCTGGATTGCTTCGCTTCGCTCGCAATGACGGGGATAGAGCTAGCCCCACCCGGCGCTGATGCCGCCATCAACGGTGTAGATCACCCCCGACGTATAGCCCGAGCGATCCGACGCCAGGAACGCCATGAGATCACCGATCTCGCGCGCATGCGCAGGGCGGCCGAGCGGCAGGCTCTTCTGGAATTCCTTGTAGCGGCTCTCGTCGCCGAACTGGTGCTTTGCCCGCGTCTTGAGCAGGGTGACGTGGCGGTCGGTGCCGACAGGTCCGGGATTGATGCCGACCACGCGGATGTTGTCGGCGAGACTTTTTCCACCGAGCGCACGGGTGAAGGCCATCAGCGCGGCATTGCCGGCGCTGCCGCAGATGTAATTGGCATCGAATTTCTCGCCCGCCGCGCCGATGTCGTTAACGATCACGCCACCACCCTTGGCCTTCATCTGCGCGTAGATCTGCCGCGTGAGGTTGATGTAGCCGAACACTTTCAATTCCCAGGCGTGCCGCCAGGTCGCCTCGTCGATCTTGTCGATGGACCCGCCAGGGATGTCACCGGCATTGTTGACGAGGATGTCGATGTCCGCAGCCTCGTTGGCGAGCCGCGCGATGTCCTCGGCTTGGCGTAGATCGACGGCACTCGTCGCAGCATCAACCTGGTGCGCGGAGCGCAACCGCTCTGCCAGCGCCTTGAGCTGCTCGCCGCTGCGGGCAGCGAGCAGCAGATGCGCGCCTTCCTCGGCAAACGCCTCGGCGGCGGCCGCGCCGATGCCCTTGGATGCGCCCGTGATCAGGACGCGCTTGCCACGCAGATGCAGATCCATGAAGGGGACTCGCAGGATAGGAACAGCATCAAATCAGTAGGCGCTCGGTCGCGCCATGGTCAACATTGCAGTGCAGCGTTGCACTGCCGCCGCGTTTGGTCCATTGCAGTGCGATCAAAAGGCGGCGGCTGCCGAACCAATCAAGGACGTTCTCGATGAGCAAGAAACAATACCGGATCGCGGTCATTCCCGGCGACGGCATCGGCAAGGAAGTGATGCCTGAGGGCCAGCGCGTTCTGGAGGCGGCGGCGAAGAAGCACGGGGTGTCCCTGCAATTCGACCATTTCGACTTTTCGTCCTGGGACTATTACGAGAAGCACGGCCAGATGATGCCGGATGACTGGAAGGAAAAGATCGGCAAGCACGATGCGATCTATTTCGGTGCGGTCGGTTGGCCGGCCAAGATTCCGGACCACGTCTCGCTGTGGGGCTCGTTGATCAAGTTTCGCCGCGAGTTCGACCAGTATGTGAACCTGCGCCCGGTGCGGCTGATGCCCGGCGTGCCGGCGCCGCTGGCGAACCGCAAGCCCGGCGACATCGATTTCTGGGTGGTGCGCGAGAACACGGAAGGCGAATATTCCTCCGTCGGCGGCCGCATGTTCCCGGACACCGACCGTGAGTTCGTGACGCAGCAGACGGTGATGACCCGCATCGGCGTCGACCGCATCCTGAAGTTCGCCTTCGAGCTTGCCCAGTCGCGGCCGAAGAAACACTTGACGTCGGCGACGAAATCGAACGGCATCTCCATCACGATGCCCTATTGGGACGAACGCGTGGAGGCGATGGCCAAGAAGTTCCCGGGCGTGAAGTGGGACAAGTATCACATCGACATCCTGACCGCGAACTTCGTGCTGCATCCGGACTGGTTCGACGTGGTGGTCGGCTCGAATCTGTTCGGCGACATCCTCTCCGATCTCGGCCCCGCCTGCACCGGCACCATCGGCATCGCGCCGTCAGGCAACATCAATCCCGAGGGCGATTTCCCGTCGGTGTTCGAGCCGGTGCACGGCTCGGCGCCTGACATCGCGGGGCAGGGCATCGCCAACCCGATCGGCATGATCTGGTCGGGCGCGATGATGTTGGAACATCTCGGCGAGAAGGAAGCCGGCAAGTCGATCGTCGAGGCGATCGAGCGCACGCTCGCCGAACGCACGCTCCGGACCAAGGACCTCGGCGGTAACGCCGACACGGCGGCCTGCGGCAAGGCCGTCGCGGAGATGGTCGACTAGCTCGGTGCTTCACCCTCTCCCCTTGTGGGAGAGGGTGGCTTCGATGCGGAGCATCGAGGCCGGGTGAGGGGTCTCTATCCGCGGAGACAGGCCTCTCATTTGAAGGACACCTCGTGGAGCGAACCCCTCATCCGGCACCATAGCCGATGCGAAGCATCGGCGTTCCCAAGAACGGCAGCCGAAGGCCGCCTATGCCACCTTCTCCCACAAGGGGAGAAGGGAGGGCAGCGCGGAAAATGACTCTTCCATTCCCGCGCAGCAGATTACTTACCCCACGATCTTCTCGATTGCGGCCCGATCCAGCCCGAACCGCTTCCCGGCATCCAGAATTTCCTGCCAGGTGTTCGGATCGACCGGAATGCCTTCGGCCAGCCGCTGCTTCTTGATTTCGCGTTCGGGCTCGCCGGCAATCTTCACCTTGTCGACGCCGGGGGCGGGTGGCGAGCCGGTGTGCCAGGCGACGAAGCTCTCGACTTCGCGAGCGAGGTTCTCGCCGGTGCCGAGCTTGTTGGGATCGATGATGATCGAGAGCATGCCGTTGAGGACGCGGCGCTTGCCGTCGGCCGGACCCTTGACAACCTCGCCACCCGAGAGCGCGCCACCCAGGATTTCGCACACCAGTGCGAGGCCGGAGCCCTTGTGCTCGCCGAACGGCAGGATGGCGCCGTGCGGCGCGATCACGGTGTAACGCGGGTTCGTCGTTGGTTTTCCCTCGTTGTCGATGATGGTGCCGGGCTCGAGCGCGACGCCCTTGTTGTGAGCGACGCGGGTCTTGCCCTGCGCGATCTTGCTGGTGGCGAAGTCGAGCACGATCGGCTCGTGGCCCGCGCGCGGGATGCCGACGCAGAAGGGGTTGGTGCCGTGGCGCGCATCGCTGCCGCCCCAGGGCGCCACGATCGGGCGCGAGATCACGTTGACGAAGTGGATCGAGACCAGCCCGTGGTCGATGCACTGCTCGGCCCAGTGGCCGATGCGGCCGATATGGTGCGAGTTGGAGAGGCCGACGACGCAGACGCCGTTGCGCTTGGCGCGCTCGGCGCCGAGCTCCATCGCCTCATGACCCATCACCTGGCCGTAGCCGGTCAGGCCGTCGAGGGTCAGCAGGGGGCCAGTGTCCATCACGATCTTGACGTGCTGGTTGATGGCGAGACCGCCCTCGGCGACCGCCTCGGCATAGCGCGGAATCATGCCGACGCCGTGCGAGTCGTGGCCTTTCAGATTCGCTTCGACGAGGTTGGTGGAGACCAGCTCGGCTTCGCGATCGGTGGATCCGCCGGCCTTGGCGATGGCATAGATGACACTGGTGAGCGGCTCTGCCTTGATGGTGCGATAGTCGGCCATTTGTTATTGCTCTTATCCTCTTACGATCCGGCGGGGGGGCGTAGGGCGGGTTAGGCGAAGCCGTAACCCACCTCTTCTGCCCCAGCGGAAATAGACAGCGGTGCGTTACGCTTCGCTAACCCACCCTACGAACTTACGATTCGGCGGCAGTGCTCCCACGCCGCTTCAATCAGGTTTTCGCTCGCCTCCGGCGTGCGGAAGGCGGAATGCGCCGACAATGTCACGTTCGGCAATTTTGTCAGCGGATGATCGCCGGGCAGCGGCTCGATGTTGAAGACGTCGAGACCGGCATGGCGGATGTGGCCCGACTTCAGCGCGTCGATCATCGCAGCCTCGTCGACGATCGCGGCGCGGGCGGTATTGATGAGGATGACACCACGCTTCATCGCAAGGATCTTCTCGCGCGTGATCATGCCGCGCGTCTCATCGTTGAGCAGCAGATGCAGCGACACCACGTCGCTCCTTGCCAGCACGGTGTCGAGATCGGTGAATTCCACGCCAGGACAGCTCTTCGGCGAGCGGTTCCAGGCGATCACCTTCATGCCGCTGCCGGACGCAATGCGTGCAACTTCCGCGGCAATGCCGCCGAAGCCGATCAGTCCGAGCGTCTTGCCGGTGAGCTGCATGCCGTCCTCGCGCAGCCAGTTGCCGCCGCGCATCTCGCGATCCATCATCGCGATGACCCGGGCGGAGGCCCACATCAGCGCGATCGCGGATTCCGCCACCGCCGTGTCGCCGTAGCCCTTGATCAGATGCACGGAGATGCCCAGTTCGGCCAGTTCCTCCGGATTCATGTAGCTGCGCGCGCCGGTGCCGAGGAACACGACGTGCTTCAGCCCGGCGCACCTCTTAGCGACGTCGGTCGGCAGCGCGGTGTGATCGACGATGGCGATCTCGGCGCCGTCGAGAATATCAGGGTACTGCTCGGGCTTGATGTCGGGATTCCGGTGGATCCGCACCTTGGGATCGCCCGGCTTCTCCAGCCGCTCCATGATCACGGCAAGCGTTTCATTGGCGTCGACGAAAACTCCGCGCATGGCTCTCTCCGATCAGGATGCGACGCCGGCGATCGCCAGCACGGTATGCATGAGAACGTTGGTGCCCGCGGCGCAGTCGGGCTGCGTCGCGTCCTCCAGCTCGTTGTGGCTGATGCCGTCCTTGCAGGGCACGAACACCATTGCCGCCGGCATGACGGTGTTGAGGTTGCAGGCGTCGTGACCAGCTCCGGAGGTGATGCGGCGAGACGAATAGCCGAGCGTCTTCGCCGCATTCTCGACCGCCGCAATCAGCTTGGGATCGAAATGCGTCGGCGGCTTGCGCCAGACCAGGTCGATCTTGACCTCGACCTTGCGGCGCGCGGCGATCTCGGCAATCGCGGCGCGCAAATCGCGATCGAGCGCGTCCATGATGGCGCCATCCGCGCTGCGGCAATCCATGGTGAAAGCGATCTCGCCGGGAATGACGTTGCGTGAGGGGTTTGCGATCACGGCCTCGCCGATGGTGCCGACCGCGTTCGGTCCATGCTTTTTCGCGATCTCCTCCATCGCCAGCACGATCTCGGACAGCGTTGCCAGCGCGTCGCGCCGCAGCGGCATCGGCGTCGAGCCGGCATGGCTCTCGAAGCCGCTGATCTTGCCGTCGTACCACAGCACGCCCTGACCGGAATCGACCACGCCGATGGTCTTGCCTTCGGCCTCAAGGATCGGGCCCTGCTCGATGTGCAACTCGACGAAGCAGCCGAGCTTCTGGAAACCGACCGGCTTGTCGCCGCGATAGCCGATGCCGTCGAGCGCCTGGCCGACGGTCGTGCCCTCGGCGTCCTTGCGCGACAAAATGTCGTCGGTGGTGAAGTCGCCAACATAGGCGGCAGAGGCCATCATCGCCGGCGCGAAGCGCGAGCCTTCCTCATTGGTCCAGTTGACGACGCAGATCGGCGCTTCGGTTTCGATGCCGGCATCGTTCAGCGTGCGGATCACTTCGAGTGCGCCGAGCGTACCCAGAATGCCGTCATATTTGCCGCCGGTCGGCTGGGTATCGAGATGCGAGCCGATGCCGACGGGCGGCTTCGACATGTCGCGGCCCTTGCGCAGGCCGAACATCGAGCCGAGCGCATCGACATGCACCTCCAGGCCCGCGTCTTCGCAGGCCTTGCGGAACCAGTCGCGGACCTGCTTGTCCTCGGAGCTCAGCGTCAGCCGCCGCACGCCGCCCTTGGCCGTCGCCCCGAACTGCGCGGTGTCGTGGATGGAGCCCCAGAGGCGGGCGGAATCGATCTGCAGGTTGGTGGCGGCTCGGCTCATGCGGTCAGTCTCTCAATTGTCCGGCGCCTTTTTCAATGACGCGCCAGCGTGGGCGCGTCAACCGTGAGGCTGCTCTGCGCAATTTGCCGTGCCAGCTCAGCGACGCGCTCGACTGCCACGACGTCGGGCGAGGCGAGCCAGCTCGCGGTGAAGGTCAGCGGCGCGATCGCGAGATCGGTGTCGAGCAGTTGCAGCCGCCCGTCGGCAAGCTCGTTCTCGACGATGGCATCGGGGATCACGGCGATGCCGAGTCCTTCGACCGCCATGTGGATGACGGTGGCCAGCGAGGCGGAGGCGTGCAGCCGGATCGGCGGCAGCTCAGGCCGGTCGAACACCTCGCGCACGACCTCGTAAGGCTTGGTCTTGCGCGGGAAGGTGATGATCGGAAATCGCGCGAGCTCCGCCGGCGTCACCGGACCCTGGCCGAGGCCGAGCGAGGGGCTTGCGAGGAAGCCGATCGGATAATCAGCGAGCACGCGATTGTGCACGCCGGAAGCGGACAGCGGTCCCACCACAAACGCAAGCTCGATCTCCTGCGCGAGCAGGCGCGCGGTGAGGTTCGGCGTGATGTCAACCTCGATCTCCAGCGACAGGTTCGGATAGACCTCGTTCACGCTCTTCACCAGGCGCGGCAGCCAGGTGTGCACGATGGTCTCGGCGACGCCGAGGCGCATGACGCCGCGCATCGCCGAGCGGTCGCCGATCTCCGCCATCATCGCGGCACGCAGGCCGATCAGCTTCTCCGCATAGACCATCATCTGCCGGCCGCTCGGCGTCGGCGAAGCGACGCGATGATCGCGATTGAGGAGCTTCACGCCCATCTCGCGCTCGAGCTGGGCGATGCGCTGGGAGATCGCCGGCTGGGTGGTGTTGAGCCGTTGTGCAGCGCCCCGAAAGCTGCCGAGCTTCACAACCCAGAGGAATGTCTCGATCGACCTGAAGTCCAGCATTGGAAGGATTTTCCCAGTCGATAAATCAGATTTATCGAGATTGATTAGAAACGACGATTAGACTTTATAGCACGCTTGGTGTTGGCTTGTCTTTGTCGAGTTTATAGGCAGGTCGATCCCATGACTGTTTTGGTGGCAGCGCAGCAAACTGAAACGCCCGACATGCTCCCGAGCCGCAAGGCCCGGCTCGCCTACCGCAACGGGCTGGTCGCCTCCACCGCCGGCGTCGCCCCAGGATTCGTTCAGGGCAATCTGGCGATCCTGCCGGCGGAATATGCCAGCGCCTTTCACCGCTTCTGCCAGCTCAATCCCAAGCCGTGCCCGATCATCGGCATGTCCGACGTCGGCAGCCCTTACATCCCTTCGCTCGGCGCCGATCTCGACATCCGCACCGACGTGCCGCGCTATCGCGTCTGGCGCGACGGCGAGGTCGTTGACGAACCGACCGACGTGACGTCGTATTGGCGCGACGATCTCGTCACCTTCGTGCTCGGCTGCTCCTTCTCGTTCGAAGAGGCCCTGCTCGAGGAGGGAATGCCGATCCGCCACATCGAGAAGAACGTGCGCGTGCCGATGTACCGCACCAACATCCCCTGCGGCGAGGCCGGACCGTTTGCCGGCCCGATGGTGGTGTCGATGCGTCCGTTCAAGCCGGCGGATGCGATCCGCGCGGTGCAGATCACCTCGCGCTATCCCGCCGTGCACGGCGCGCCGGTACATCTCGGCCATCCGCATCTGATCGGCATCAAGGACATTGCCAAGCCCGACTACGGCGATCCCGTGCCGGTCGCCGATGATGAGATTCCGGTGTTCTGGGCCTGTGGCGTCACGCCGCAATCCGTCATCAACGCCGCGAAGCTGCCGTTCGCGATCACGCATTCGCCCGGCCTGATGCTGGTGACGGATCTCAAGAACAGGACCATGGCCGTGATTTAGCAGGCAGCGTTTGCTGCTTGTTCGGGCTTTACCGCAGCCATCAATCACTTCATTCGATCAGCCGAAATTCAGTAACAGGGGACTTTGCCATGACGATCTCTCGCCGCGACGTGTTGTTGGGAGCTACCGCTACAGCCGCCCTGGTGCCGCTGGCAGCGCGCGCACAGACTTCGGAAGTCGTGATCGGCGTGATCTATCCGTTCTCCGGCGGCAGCGCGCAGCAGGGCGTCGATGCGCAGAAGGCCTATGAGACCGCGCTCGAGGTGATCAACAAGGACACCGATTTCGACCTGCCGCTGGCGAAAGGTGAGGGCCTGCCGGGCCTCGGCGGCGCAAAAGTGCGCCTCGTGTTCGCCGACCATCAGGCCGATCCGCAGAAGGGCCGCGCCGAGGCCGAGCGCCTGATCACGCAGGAAAAGGTCGCCGCCATCATCGGCACCTATCAGAGCGCGGTCGCCGTCACCGTCAGCCAGATCTGCGAACGCTACCAGATCCCGTTCGTCTCCGCCGACAATTCCTCGCCGAGCCTGCATCGCCGCGGCCTGAAATACTATTTCCGCGCCGCGCCGCATGACGAGATGTACTCGGCCGCGATGTTCGACTTCTTCGATGCCATGAAGAAGAAGGGCACCAAGATCGAGACGCTATCGCTGTTCCACGAGGACACTATCTTCGGCACCGATTCCGGCAACGCCCAGGCCAAGATCGCCGGCGAGCGCGGCTACAAGATCGTCACCGACATCAAGTATCGCGCCAACTCGCCGTCGCTCTCGGCCGAGGTGCAGCAGCTCAAGACCGCCAATGCCGACGTGCTGATGCCCTCGAGCTACACCACCGACGGCATCCTGCTGGTCAAGACCATGGCCGAGCTCGGTTACAAGCCGAACGCGATCGTGGCGCAGGACGCCGGCTTCTCGGAGAAGGCGCTCTATGATGCCGTCGGTGACAAGCTCGAAGGCGTGATCTCGCGCGGCACCTTCTCGCTCGACCTCGCGCAGAAGCGCCCGATGGTCGGCAAGATCAACGCGATGTTCAAGGCGCGGTCGGGCAAGGACTTCAACGACCTCACCTCGCGCCAGTTCATGGGCCTGATCATCCTCGCCGACGCCATCAGCCGCGCCAAGTCGACCGACGGCGAGAAGATCCGCGATGCGCTGGCGGCGACAGACATCCCCGGCGAGCAGACCATCATGCCCTGGAAGCGCGTCAAGTTCGACGAGGCGGGCCAGAACAACGACGCCGACCCGGTGCTGCTGCAATATGTCGGCGGCAAGTTCGTCACCATCTTCCCGCCGCAGGCCGCGATCGCCGAGGCGATCTGGCCGATGAAGTAAGCGGGACGCAGCGCCGGGGCAGGGAACCAAGCATTGTGAGAGCCGAGAAGATCGAGCCGCTAACCGCATTCTCCGTCATTGCGAGCGAAGCGAAGCAATCCAGGAATGAATCCGCGAAGACAATCTGGATTGCTTCGTCGCATCAGCACAAAATTGCTTCGCAATTTTGTCCCGAGCTCCTCGCAATGACGGAGCCCTACCGTGACGTTTTTCTGGTGGAGGCAAAGCAGTGACAGCCCAAGCCATTATCCAGAGTCTCGCGAGCGGCCTGCTCATGGGCCTGCTCTACGGACTGATCGCGGTCGGCCTCGCGCTGATCTTCGGCCTGATGGACGTCGTGAACTTCGCCCATGGCGAGTTCCTGATGATCGCGATGTATGCGAGCTTCTTTCTGTTCGCCTTCTTCGCCATCGATCCCTTGCTGTCGGCGCCATTGGTTGCGGCGGCGTTGTTCGTGTTCGGAGCGGTGGTCTACCTGCTCATTGTACGCTTCGCCATGCGAGCCAAGGCCAATGCCGGCATGGTGCAGATCTTCTCCACCTTTGGCCTTGCCATCGTGATGCGCGGCCTGGCGCAGTTCTTCTTCACGCCGGATTATCGCAGCATTCCGCAGTCATGGCTCGGCGGCAAAACTATTTCGGTCGCCGGCATCTTCCTGCCGGAGCCGCAGCTGATCGGCGCGCTGGTTTCGATTCTCGCCTTTGCCGGTCTCTACTTCTTCATCCATCGCACCGATTTCGGCCGCGCGCTGGAAGCGACGCGTGAGGATCCCGGCGCGGTGGCCCTCGTCGGCATCGACAAGAACCGCGTGTTCGCGCTCGGCTGGGGTCTTGGCGCCGCGCTGGTCGGCCTCGCCGGCGCGATCATGGCGGTGTTCTTCTACATCTATCCCGATGTCGGCGCCTCCTTTGCGCTGATCGCCTATGTCACCGTGGCGCTCGGCGGCTTCGGCAGCGTGTTCGGCGCCTTCGCTGGCGGCATCATCGTCGGTCTCGTCGAAGCGGTCACCGCCTTGGTGCTGCCGCCGTCGCTGAAGTCGGTCGGCATCTACGCCGTCTACCTGCTCGTCGTCTTCATCCGGCCGCGCGGCCTGTTCGGGTCGATGTGATGGACAAGAATTTTGCCGCGCGGCGCCGCCGCGACCTCATCATCGCCGCGGTGCTGGCCGGGCTCGCCGCGCTCGCGCCTCTGTTCATCAAGGATGTCTACGTCCAGAACATCCTGATCCTGACCTTGATGTATGCGGCACTGTCGCAGAGCTGGAACATTCTCTCCGGCTATTGCGGACAGATCTCGCTGGGCCACGCGCTCTATTTCGGCATCGGCGCCTACACCACCGAGCTCTTCTTCACCAAGTTCGGCGTGCTGCCCTGGTTCGGCATGCTCGGCGGCGGCGTGATTGCCGCCCTGATCGCGATGGGCCTCGGCTATCCCTTCTTTCGCCTGCGCGGCCATTACTTCGTGATCGCGACCATCGTCATCGCCGAAATCGGTCTGCTGCTGTTCCAGAACTGGGAGTGGGCGGGAGCTGCGATGGGCATCACCATTCCGATCCGCGGCGACAGCTGGCTGAAATTCCAGTTCCTGCGCACCAAGCTGCCGTACTTCTATTTCGCGCTGGCACTCTGCTGCCTCGCCTGGTTCGTCACCTGGTGGCTGGAAGACTCCAAATGGGGCTTTTGGTGGCGTGCGGTGAAGGACAATCCGGAGGCGGCCGAAAGCCTCGGCGTCGTCGTGTTCAACTCCAAGATGGGCGCGGCGGCCGTCTCCGCCTTCCTCGTCGCCATTGGTGGCGCCTTCTATGCGCAGTTTCTCGCCTATATCGATCCCGAGAGCGTGATGGGCTTCCAGTTCTCGCTGCTGATGGCATTGCCGGCCGTGCTCGGCGGCATCGGCACCCTCTGGGGGCCGGTGTTAGGGGCCGCCATCCTGATCCCGATGACCGAGCTGACGCGCTCCTATATCGGCGGCTCCGGGCGCGGCGTCGACCTCATCGTCTACGGCGCCCTGATCGTGCTGATCTCGCTGGCGCTGCCGCAGGGTCTGGTGAGCCTGTTCTCGCGTACCAAGGCGAAGGGGGCCACGCGATGACCGCGCTCCTTGAAACCCGCGGCGTCTGGCAGCGTTTTGGTGGCCTCGTCGCCAACAGCGACGTCTCGATCTCGGTCGGCCGCGGCGAGATCGTCGGCCTGATCGGCCCGAACGGCGCCGGCAAGTCGACGCTGTTCAACCTCATCGCCGGCGTCTTGCCGCCGACGCAAGGCTCGATCTGGTTCGACGGCGAGGACGTCACCCATATGCCGGCGACCGAGCGCTGCCAGCGCGGCATCGGGCGCACCTTCCAGGTGGTCAAGAGCTTTGAGACCATGACGGTTGTCGACAACGTCATTGTCGGCGCTTTGGTTCGTAACACCGTGATGCGCGAGGCGCGCCGCAAGGCGCATGAGGTGCTGGAGTTCACCGGCCTTGCCGCGCGCGCCGACGTGCTCGCAAGCGACCTGGTGCCGGCCGAGAAGCGCCGCCTCGAAGTCGCCCGTGCGCTCGCGACCGAGCCAAAGCTGCTGCTGCTCGACGAGGTTCTCACCGGCCTCACTCCGACCGAGGCACAGACCGGCGTGGCGCTGGTGCGTAAGGTGCGCGATGCCGGCATCACCGTGCTGATGGTCGAGCACGTCATGGAGATCGTGATGCCGCTGGTCGATCGCGCCATCGTGCTCGACCTCGGCAAGGTGCTGGTCGAGGGCAAGCCTTCCGAGGTGGTCCGCGATCCCAAGGTGATCAGCGCATATCTGGGAGATCGTCATGCTGTCGGTGCGTGAAGTCACGACGGCCTATCAGGGCCTGGTCGCGATCTCCTCGGTCTCGATCGAGGTTCAGAAGGGCGAGATCGTCTGCGTCGCCGGCGCCAACGGCGCGGGCAAGTCGACGCTGCTCAAATCCATCGCCGGCGCCGAGCGCCCGCGTTCGGGCTCCGTGATGTTCGACGGCAAGCGCCTCGACGGCATGGCGCAGCACCACATCACCGCCACCGGCATCGCCTATGTGCCGGAGAACCGCCGGCTGTTTCCGCGCCTGTCAGTGCGCGACAATCTCCGCCTCGGCAGCTATCTCTATCGCGGCGAGGCAAACCGTGAGGAGCCGCTCGATCTCGTCTTCAACCTGTTTCCGCGCTTGTCCGAACGCCTCGAGCAGCGCGCCGAGACGCTAAGCGGCGGCGAGCAGCAGATGCTCGCGATCGGCCGCGCGCTGATGACGCGCCCGCGGCTGTTGATGCTGGACGAGCCCTCGCAGGGCATCATGCCGAAGCTCGTCGACGAGATCTTTCAGGCGGTGAAGCGCATCCGCGACGCCGGCATGACCGTGCTGATCGTCGAGCAGCGCATGGCCGAGTGCCTCGAGATCGCCGACCGCGCCTACATCCTGCAGACCGGCCGCGTGCTGATGCAGGGCCCGTCCGCGGAGATCAAGGGCAATCCCGACGTCAGGAAGGCGTACCTCGGATTATAGCCGCTCGCGACGATCCCTATCCTGATTGCTTCTTGTTCCGGTTCTTGCTTGCGCCGCGCAGCGTTGACGCGGGTGCCGAGGGTTGCCCGAAGCCATTCATCTGGATGCAGGAGAGAAGGTCGACATAGCTTTCGATGCCACCGGCGGAGGCCTCGGCGTAGCATTGGGTGCGAATTTTCTCCGGCGTTGTCGTCCAGATGGACCCGAGCTGTTGCTGTGCGGTTTGTTCGTCGCTCATGCAGGCCTCGTAGGACTGCGGCTCGGTCAGCGACTTGTCGATCTCCTGAGTTGCCTTGCAATTGGCCTCGACCTTGAGATCGGGGACGCCGCCGCGCGCGGACGTCTGGGCGTTTGCGGAAAGTGGCAGGGCAATAAAGCAGGCGGCAGAGAGGAGGGCGCAGGATATTTTGAAATCCATGACAATTCTCCTAGCGATCGATGAAACAACTCCTTCAGTCAATTACAGGGGGATCATGTGCTCGCGATCCCGGTGATGCAAATCAATTCCGGTCCGCTGGTCCCGCATATCGCTCCGCCCATGCGGGCTACTGTCGTCACCACATCCTCCGTCATTGCGATCGCAGCGAAGCAATCCAGAGTCTTCCCGCGGAGGGATTCTGGATTGCTTCGCTAAGCTCGCAATGACGGGGTTAGAGCCGGGCTAATGCCCATCCCCATGCTCCGGCAACGTCACCCCGAACACCTTCACCAGATCCTTCACCTGCTCCGGCGACAGATACCGCGGGTTCATTCCGCGCAGCAGCAGGTACAGCTTCGCCGTTTCCTCCAGCTCTTCCGTGGCGAACACCGCGGCCTCTAGCGTGTCGCCGGCGACGACAGGGCCGTGATTGGCGAGAAGCACCGATGAATATTTCCCCGCCAGGCCCTTGATCGCGTCCGCCACCGCAGGGTCGCCCGGGCGGTAATAGGGCACGAGCGCGGTGGCGCCGCATTTCATCAGGTAATAGGCCGTCATCGGCGGCAGCGCGGCGCGCGGATCGATCTCGGGCAGCATCGAGAGTGCCACCGAATGGGTCGAATGCAGGTGCACGATTGCGCGTGCGCTCCCGCGCGTGTCGTAGAGCGCGCTGTGGAGCGGAACTTCCTTGGTCGGCGCATCGCCGGAAACCAGCCGTCCCCGGCCGTCCAGCCGCGACAGCCGCGCCGGATCGAGGAAGCCGAGCGAGGCGTTGGTCGGCGTCACCAGCCAGCCGCCATCGTCCAGCTTGACGCTGATATTGCCGGAGGAGCCCGGCGTCAGTCCGCGCTCGAACAGCGACCGCCCGAAGCGGCAGATATCCTCACGCAGCCGTGTCTCGTTGTTCATGGCCGTCATGCCTGCTTGTCTCATGCTTTGGCAGCGCGGCCAAGCCGTGTTATCGGTTCGCCGAGCCGCCGCAAAGGGCGGCCGTCCGGGAAACGTTTCGCAAGGGTTAGTTGCATGTCCGCCTCCACGTCACAAAATCAGCGCACCGCCGTGATCGGGCTCGGCTCGATGGGCTTTGGCATGGCGACCTCGCTGAAGCGCGCCGGCCATGCCGTGACCGGCTGCGACGTTTCGGCGGATGCCGTCGCGCGCTTCGTGAAGGACGGCGGCGCAGGCGCCAAGACGCCGGCCGAGGCGGCCAAGGACGCCGATATCGTCGTCAGCGTCGTGGTCAACGCCGCCCAGACCGAAACCGTCCTGTTCGGCAAGGACGGCGCCGCCGAGACCATGCCGAAGGGCAGCGTCTTCATATCCTCGGCGACCATGGACCCGGATATCGCGCGGCGCCTTGCCAAGCAGTTGGAGGCCACCGGCCGGCATTATCTGGATGCGCCGATCTCCGGTGGGGCGCAGCGCGCCGCGCAAGGTGAGCTGACCATCCTCGCCTCCGGCAGCTCCGCCGCTTTTGCCAAGGCGCGTCCAGCGCTCGACGCCATGGCCGCAAAGCTCTATGAGCTCGGTGAGGCCGCGGGGCAGGGCGCTGCCTTCAAGATGATCAATCAGCTCCTCGCCGGTGTCCACATTGCCGCGGCTTCCGAAGCGATGGCGTTCGCGGCCAAGCAGGGCCTCGACATCCGCAAGGTCTATGAGGTGATCACGGCCTCTGCCGGCAATTCCTGGATGTTCGAGAACCGGATGCCGCATGTGCTCGACGGCGACTACACGCCGCGTAGCGCGGTCGAGATCTTCGTGAAGGACCTCGGCATCATCCAGGACATGGCGCGCAGCGCCAGATTCCCGGTGCCGGTCTCTGCCGCCGCACTTCAGATGTTTCTGATGACATCAGCCGCCGGCATGGGCCGCGACGACGACGCGTCGGTGGCGCGGATGTATGCGCAGGTCACCGGCGTCAAGCTGCCCGGCGACAAGTAGAACTGAGAGGACTCCGATGCCCCGTTTTGCCGCCAACCTCTCGATGATGTTCACCGAGGTGCCGTTCCTCGACCGCTTCGATGCCGCCGCGCAAGCCGGCTTCGCCGCCGTCGAGTTCCTTTTTCCCTACGAGCATCCGGCCGAGGCGGTCGGCGAGCGGCTCAAGCGTAACGGCCTGACCCAGGCGCTGTTCAACCTGCCGCCGGGCGACTGGAATGCCGGCGAGAAAGGTTTTGCGGCGTTGCCAGCGCGCTTCTCCGATCTCAAGGCGAGCCTGGAGACGGCGCTGCCGTATGCCAAGGCGACCGGCGTCAAGCGCCTGCACCTGATGGCTGGTATCGCCAACCGCGGCGAGCGCGTCGCGATCGAGGCGTTCTACAAATCGGTGGCGTGGGCCGCCGAGTTCTTCGCGCCCCACGGCATCGATATCGTGCTCGAGCCGATCAATGCACGCAACGTGCCCGGCTATTTCCTCAACGATTTCGGCTTCGCCCGCGACCTGATCCAGGAGTTGCGACTTCCGAACCTGAAGCTCCAGTTCGACATCTATCACTGCCAGATCATCCATGGCGACGTCACCATGCGGCTGCGCGAGATGATGCCGATCATCGGCCACATCCAGATCGCCAGCATCCCCTCGCGCAACGAGCCCGACGGCGAGGAGCTGAACTATCCGTTCCTGTTCGAAGAGCTCGACCGACTCGGCTATGCCGGTTTCGTCGGCTGCGAATACAATCCGCGCGGCAAGACAACGGATGGGCTCGCTTGGTTCAAGCCTTACGCTGGAGTGAAGCCGTGACACTTGCGTTGGGCTGCATCGCCGACGACTACACCGGCGCCTCCGATCTCGCCAACACGCTGACGCGCGCCGGCCTGCGCACGGTGCAGACCATCGGCGTGCCTGCCGAGGATCTGGCGTTGCCCGAGGTCGATGCCGTCGTTGTGTCACTGAAGAGCCGCTCGATCGAGGCGGGCCTTGCCGTGTCGCGCTCACGCGCGGCGGAGACATGGCTGCGCGGCCGCGGCGCCGGCCACGTGCTGTTCAAGATCTGCTCGACCTTCGATTCCACCGACGCCGGCAATATCGGCCCCGTCATGGACGCACTCCGCGCCGATTGCGGCGAGGCGACCGTGCTGGTGACGCCGGCCTTTCCGGAGACCGGCCGCACCGTCTATCAGGGCAACCTCTTCGTCGGTGCAGTGCCGCTGAACGAGAGTCCGCTGAAGGACCATCCGCTCAACCCGATGCGGGATTCCAACCTGGTGCGCGTCTTGGCGCGCCAGAGCAAGACGCAGATCGGCCTCGTCGATCTCGCAACCGTCACGCGCGGGGCAGACGCGGTGCGGGCGCGGCTGGCCGAGCTCGCGGGCAAGGGCATCGGTGCCGCGATCATTGACGCCGTGTTCGACCGCGACCTCGAGACCATCGGCCTCGTTGCCGCCGAGCATCGGCTGTCGGTCGGCGCCTCCGGCATCGGCCTTGGCCTGGCGCGGGCGCTGGTGTCGACCGGAAAGGTGCGGTCGAGCGCGGCGGGCGCCGAGGGGGGCGCGGCGGTTGGCGGCCCCGCGGCCTGCCTTGCCGGGAGTTGCTCGCAGGCGACGCTTCAGCAGATCGCCAGCGCCGAGCGTGTCATGCCGGTGTTACATCTTGATCCCGAGCAGATCGTTGCAGGTACTGGCGAAGCGCAGCGCGCGCTGGCCTGGGCGCGGCCGCGCCTGGCGGATGGTCCTGTGCTGATCGCCTCGAGCGCGACACCGGAAGCCGTTGCCGCCGTTCAGGCGCGTCACGGCCGTGACGCGGCCGGGCATGCCATCGAGCAGGCGATGGCCGACATCGCCGAGGATTTGGTGCAGGCCGGGGTCCGGCGCCTGATCGTTGCGGGCGGCGAGACGTCGGGCGCCGTGGTCGACCGGTTGAGGATTCCTGGGTTTCTCGTGGGCGTGGAAATAGCCGCGGGCGTCCCGGTGCTGCGTGCGGTCGGTGCGCAGGCAGGCGAGATGTTGCTCGCTCTGAAATCCGGCAATTTTGGCGGTCCGGAGTTTTTCTCCGACGCGCTTGGGCTCATGCGCTGAGCGCAGAGCATTCTTAGTCGCCCGTTCCAGCGTCCGCGTGATCGGCGACCTCCGTGCCGGAGTCATCACCTACCGCAACGCGAGCACATGCTGTCGGAGACGCTGGAGGAAAAGCTTGCGGCCGAGAAAACCTTGGCAACAGTGGTCGAGGCGAACACAAAATTCCGCAAGTCTTACGAGGGTATGATCAGCTCGCCCGAAGAACGAGCTCTGTACAGCGAGTGGTCCAAAAAGTCGGAAGAATACAAGAAGGGCACCCAGGAGTCCGTCGCTGCGATCCGGGAAATCGGCGGCTCCATCGCGCGCTTGTCCGAGATCGCATCGGCGATCGCGGCGGCCGTCGAAGAGCAGGGCGCGGCGACCCAGGAGATCGCCCGCAACGTCCAGCAGGCTGCTCAAGGCACCCAGCAGGTCTCCTCCAACATCACCGACGTCCAGCGCGGCGCCTCCGAAACCGGCTCGGCCTCGTCTCAGGTACTGTCAGCGGCGCAGATGCTGTCGCGCGATTCCAACCGCCCCAAGCTCGAGGTCGGCAAGTTCCTGGACTCGGTCCGCGCTGCGTGAAGCACGCGGCCGCATGGCTGCAATGTAGATTTCGCAGTGCGGTAGCAGGGAAGTGAATGCGCGAAGGCCGCCGGAGGTTAGCGTTTCCGGCGGTGCTCGGGTAAAGGGGGAAATGGGGATCGCCCGGGGGCGGATTCCACATCCTCGTTGACCTGGAATTGTCTGGCGCATGATTGCTCTGGTCCGTATTGCCCTGAGCCGGCCCTATACTTTCGTGGTGCTCGCGCTGCTGCTGCTGATCATCGGACCGCTCGCGGCACTGCGGACCCCGACCGACATCTTCCCGGACATTCGCATTCCCGTGATCGGCGTGGTCTGGCAGTACACCGGCCTGCCGCCCGACCAGATGTCCGGCCGCATCACGACGCCGTTCCAGCGCGCGCTGACGACGACGGTCAACGACATCGAGCACATCACTGCCAATTCCTATAACGGCTTTGGCATCATCAAGATCTTCTTCCAGCCCAACGTCGATATCCGCACCGCGAACGCGCAGGTTACCGCGATCTCGCAGACGCTGCTCAAGCAGATGCCGCCGGGCGCGACGCCGCCCTTGATCCTGAACTACTCCGCCTCCACCGTGCCGATCATTCAGGTGGCGCTGTCGGGCGAGGGGCTTACCGAGCAGAACCTCGCCGATATCGGCATCAACCAGCTTCGCACGCCGCTGGTCACCGTGCCCGGCGCGGCGATCCCGTACCCGTTCGGCGGCAAGCAGCGCCAGGTCCAGATCGATCTCGATCCGACCGCGCTGCAGGCCCGCGGCCTCTCGGGCCAGGACGTCGCCAATGCGCTGGCCGCCCAGAACCTGATCACGCCGGTCGGCACTCAGAAGATCGGCCAGTTCGAATACAACATTCAGCTCAACAACTCGCCGCTCCGGATCGACGAACTCGGCAATCTGCCGATCAGGACCGTCAACGGCGCCATGGTCTATGTGCGCGACGTCGCAAGCGTGCGCGACGGCAACCCGCCGCAGACCAACATCGTCCACGTCGATGGCAACCGCTCGGTGCTGATGATGGTGCTGAAGGCGGGCGCGACTTCGACGCTCGACATCATCGCCGGCATCAAGCAGAAGGTGATCGACGTCAAGGACCAGCTGCCCGACGCGCTGAAGATCGGCTTCATCGGCGACCAGTCGGTGTTCGTCCGCGGCGCGATCCAGGGCGTCGCCTTCGAAGGCGTGATCGCGGCGCTGCTCACCAGTGTCATGATCCTCTTGTTCCTCGGCAGCTGGCGCTCGACCATCATCATCGCGGTCTCGATCCCGCTGTCGGTGCTGGGCGCCATCATCATGCTGTCGGCGATCGGCGAGACGCTCAACATCATGACGCTCGGCGGCCTCGCGCTCGCGGTCGGCATCCTCGTCGACGACGCCACCGTGACGATCGAGAACATCAATTACCATCTGGAGCAGGGCAAGCCGGTCGAGCAGTCGATCCTCGACGGCGCCAACCAGATCGTGACGCCGGCCTTCGTGTCGCTGCTCTGCATCTGCATCGTGTTCGTGCCGATGTTCTTCCTGACCGGCGTCGCGCGCTTCCTGTTCGTGCCGATGGCGGAAGCCGTGATGTTCGCGATGATTTGGTCGTTCATCCTGTCGCGCACGCTGGTGCCGACCATGGCGAACTACCTGCTGCAGGCGCATGTCCATCACGACGGCGGGCCGCCGAAGTCGCGCAATCCCTTCGTTTGGTTCCAGCGCGGCTTCGAGGCCCGGTTCGAGCGCATTCGCGGCGGCTATCGTGGTTTGCTCGGGCTCGCGCTGGCGCACCGTGCGGTGTTCGTGATCGGCTTCCTCTGCGTCGTCGGCGCGTCCTTCGCGCTGGTGCCGTTCCTCGGACGCAACTTCTTTCCTGCGGTCGACGCCGGCAACATTTTGATGCACGTCCGCACCCAGGTCGGCACCCGGGTCGAGGAGACCGCCAACCAGCTTGCCGACGTGCAGAAGGCCGTCCGCAAGCTGATCCCGGGCGAGATCGAGACCATGACCGACAATATCGGCATGCCGATCTCTGGCATCAATATGACCTACAACAACACCGGCGTCATCGGCCCGCAGGACGGCGATATCCAGATCAAGCTGAAAGAAGGCCACAAGCCGACCGAAGAACATGTGCGCGTGCTGCGTGAGCAGCTGCCGCGATTGTTCCCCGGCGTCAGCTTCGCGTTCCTGCCCGCCGATATCGTCAGCCAGATCCTGAATTTCGGCGCGCCGGCACCGATCGACCTGCAGATCCGCGGCGCCAATCTCAGCGCCAACTTCGCTTACGCGAATAATCTGCTGGCAAAGGTCCGCAGGATTCCCGGTGTTGCCGATGCGCGCATCCAGCAGTCGCCGAACAATCCGACCTTCAACATCGATGTCGATCGCACCCGCGCGCAATATGTCGGCCTGACCGAGCGCGACGTCACCAACAGCCTCGTGGTCAACCTCGCCGGCTCCTCGCAGGTGGCGCCGACTTATTACCTCAACCCCGACAACGGTGTGTCCTACTCGATCGTGATGCAGACGCCGCAATACCAGATCGACTCGCTCAGCGCGCTGCAGACGCTGCCGATCACCGCCGCCGGCAATGCGCAGTCGCCGATCCTCGGCGGCATCGCCGACATCAAGCGCTCGACCTCGAGCGCCGTGGTCTCGCAATACGACATCCAGTCGATGGTGCAGATCTTCGCGACCACGTCGGGCCGCGATCTCGGCGCGGTCGCCGCCGATATCCGTCAGCTGATCGCCGACACCGCGAAGGAGGTACCGAAGGGGTCCTCCGTGGTGTTGCTCGGTCAGGTGCAGACCATGAACAGCGCCTTTACTGGTCTCCTGTTCGGCCTGCTTGGCGCCGTCGTGCTGATCTATTTCCTGATCGTCGTGAACTTCCAGTCCTGGTCCGATCCCTTCGTGATCATCACGGCGCTGCCGGCGGCGCTCGCCGGCATCGTCTGGATGCTGTTCATGACGGAGACGACGCTGTCGGTGCCGGCGCTCACCGGCGCCATCATGTGCATGGGCGTTGCCACCGCCAACAGCGTGCTCGTGATCTCCTTCGCGCGCGAACGCTACGAGGAGCTCGGCGATCCCGTCGCCGCTGCGCTCGAAGCCGGTTTCGTCCGGTTCCGCCCCGTCTTGATGACCGCGCTCGCCATGATCATCGGCATGGCGCCGATGGCCCTGGGGCTCGGCGAGGGCGGCGAGCAGAATGCGCCGCTCGGCCGCGCCGTGATCGGCGGCCTGATCTTTGCAACCTTCGCCACGCTGATGTTTGTTCCTGTCGTGTTCAGCATGGTACACAAGAAACAAGGCGCCAAAGCCGCCGCCTCATTGGAGACCCCGCATGTCGCCCACTGAACCCCGCTCCCCGGTGTCGCGCCGGAAACTGGGCATCTTCGGCGTGGTGGCGCTGATCGCGGCTGGCCTCGTCGTGGGCACCGGCATCCGTGCCCGCGAGGAGCAGGGCTCCAAGCTAAAGGAATGGACCGATGATCAGGCCGTTCCCAGCGTTGCGGTGACCCAGCCCAACGCCAAGGTCCTCAACGCCACCATCGATCTGCCGGGCCGGCTGGAAGCCTATTACCGCGCGCCGATCTTCGCGCGCGTGTCGGGCTACCTGAAGACCTGGAACGCCGACATCGGCGCCCGCGTCAAGGCAGGGCAGGTGATTGCCGAGATCGAGGCGCCGGACCTGGATCAGCAGCTCTTGCAGGCCCGCGCCGACCTCGCCAGCCAGCAGGCCAGCGCCAGGCTGTCCGAGGCAACGCTGAACCGGCGCAAGACGCTGGTCGCCTCGAACTTCGTCTCCGCGCAGGAGATCGACGAGCGCACCGCCGATCTCTCCAACAAGAACGCCGCCGTGCATTCGGGCCAGGCCAATGTGGAGCGCCTGGAAGCGCTGGCCGGCTACAAGAAGATCACCGCGCCGTTCGACGGCGTCGTCACCGCGCGCGACACCGACGTCGGCGCGCTGATCAATGCCGGCGGCGGGGCGGGCCCGGCGATGTTCGTGGTGTCCGACATCACCAAGCTGCGCGTCTACGTCAACGTGCCCCAGAACTATGTGCCGGCGATCAAGATCGGCGCCAAGGCCACCATCACCCTGCCGGAATATCCGAACCGGACGTTCCAGGCGACAGTGGAAGCCTCCTCCCAGGCCGTCGACGTCGCCTCCGGCACCACGCGCATGCAGCTCGGGCTCGGCAATTCCTCAGGCGAGCTGATGCCCGGCGGCTATGCCAGCGTGAAGCTGAACCTCCAGCGCGATGCCGCGCCGCTCAGCATCCCCGCCAGCGCGCTGATCTTCAACGGCAGCGGCCTGCGCGTTGCGACTGTCGGTCCCGACGACAAGGTGCTGTTCAAGACCGTCACCATCGCCCGTGACCTCGGCCGCGAGATCGAGCTGGCCTCGGGGATCGCAGCGGATGATCGCGTCGTCACCGCACCGCCGGACGGCCTGTCGGATGGGGATGCGGTGCGCGTGGTTGGCGCCAAGGCCAAGCCGGCGACAGCTTCGGAGAAGCAGGCGCCGAGGAGCTGAGGCAGTATCGTAGGGGGCAAAGGCGCTCTTGCGCCGTGCCCACCATTACGTCCGCCATCGTGGCAAGATGGTGGGCACGCTCCGCTTTGCCCACCCTACGAGAGCTACACCACCCGCCACTCCGGCACCCCGTCGGTGGCCATTGTGATCTCGCCGCGTGAGCCTACCGGCGTGCGATCCATGTTGAGCAGATGCGCCAGCGTCGCGCTGTCGCTCGCCGGAATCCGCGCGAGCGTGCGCCGGTCGTCTTCCGTGCGCAGCATCACCACGCCGTGCTCGACGTCGCCGCCGCGGCCGTAGAGCACGGTAAAGCTCTCGACCTTGCCTTTGCCAGTTGCCTCCGTGACGAACTCCGGCACCGTGCGTTTGTTGCGGTCCGCCACCGCCTGCACGCTCGTCTCCTGCACCAGCGCCTCGTGCGGCGGCGTCTTCGACACCACCAGCGCATGATGCTTGGTGACGAAGCCGCCCTGGCCGTAGAGCAGGCCGAGCTTGGCGCCGTCGCGCACGCGGCGGACCATCGCGCAGGCCGCGTGCGTCATGTAGGTGTTGAGCGGGGCGCCGAAGAAGGTGAGGCCGCCGGTCACGGTCGGCTGCACGTCGACGCCCAGGCCCAGCGTCCGCCGCGCCATCTTGGGCACGCACGGAAAGCAGCTGTAGAGCTCGATGGCGTCGAACTGTTTGCCGTCGCCGCCGGCGAGGTCCATCACGGCCTTCAGCACCGCGTTCTGCGGGTGGCTCTCGTAGAACTGGTCGCGCAGGAGATAGTCGCGCGGCTCCTCCGCCGAGGCGCCGCCGAGCGGATAGACCAGTCTGTCCTCGGCGATCCCAGCGGCCTGCGCCTTGGCGAGGCTCGTGAGCAGCAGCGCGCCGCCCATGTTGACGCTGGGATTGGCGACCATGAGCTTGTTGTAGGGCCACGCGATCAGGCGGTTGTCCGCGGTCGGCGTCGTGATCTCGTCAGGCGCATAGCGCCGCTTCAGCCAGGCGTTGGGATTCTGTGCGGCGGCTTCCGAATAGCGCGACCACAGCGTGCCGGATTCCGCCATCGCCTCGCGCGGCGTCTGGCCCCAATGCGCGGAGGAGGCCGCCTCATAGAACGGATAGACGGTGACGGGGCGGAACACGCCGAGCTTCACAGCGAGCGGCTTCTGGAACGCCGCGCCGCGCTTGGGCTCCTCGACGTCGTGCGCGAACGGCGTCCACGGCAGCTTGACGCCGGCGCGCTCTGCCTTGGTCACGGTCGACTGCGCCTCGGCGCCACAGATGGCCGCCACGGTGCATTCACCCCGCGCGATGCGCTTTGCGGCTTCGTGGATGTAGCGGATCGGGCTCTCGCCGCCGACCGGGCCGTAGTAGCAATGCGACGGCGAGATGCCGAGCCGATGCGCCAAAAGCTTCTCCGGATCGCGATAGCGCCAGCTCAGGAAGTTGACGACGTCGAGCGATTGCACCTCGCCGAGCAGCTTTGCGCCGGCGTCTGCTTCCGCGCGGCGCAGGGCCTGTTCCAGGAGATCGAGCGGCTCGAGGCCATCCGTGATCTCCTTGGGACGGTCGACGATCTCGCCGATGCCGACGATAACGGGGATGCGGTCTGCGGGGATAGAGGAGTTGTTCATTTTCTTCTTGCTTCACGTTTCAGATCTTGGGCACGCCGTCGCCCTCCGAGGGCCGCTGAAGAAGCGGCCACCTCAGGGTGACGGCTACGGGGGAAGCGTCATCCTGAGGTGCGAGGCTGACGGCGCAACGCGCGGTCGGGCGAGCCTCGAAGGATGGGCCACGGGCGCTAGTGCGGCCACACACCATTACTCCGCCACCAGCGCATTCATGTGCTCGACGGCTTCGGCGAACTCTTCCTTGAACTCCTGCACCACGGCGCCGGCCGATTTCACGCTGTCGATCAACCCGACGCCCTGGCCGACGAAATAGCTGACGAGATCGCGCGCCTTGGCGTTGCCGCTCGCCGCCGCGCGGTCGATCGAGTTGAAAGCGTCGCGGCTGATGATGCTCTGGAGCGGCATCGGCAGCGCGCCCGGGCTGTCCGGCGCGCGGTCCCAGGCATCGGTCCAGACCGAGCGAAGCTGCCGTGCCGGCTTGCCGGTACGGCCCTTCGAGCGCACCGCGTCGCGCGAGGACGCCGCGATCATCTTCTCGCGAAAAATCTCCGTGGTCTCGGCCTCGACGGTGGCCAGCCACACCGAGCCGGTCCAGGCGCCGGCCGCGCCCATCGCCATGCAGGCCGCCATCTGCCGTCCGGTCATGATGCCACCGGCCGCCAGCACCGGCACGTCGCGGATCGGCTTAATCGCCTTGATCACCTCCGGCACCAGCACCATGGTCGAGACCTCGCCGCAATGGCCACCGGCCTCGGTGCCCTGCACGACGAGGATGTCGACGCCGGCCGCGACCTGGCGCAGTGCGTGCTCCTTGGCGCCGACAAGTGCGGCAACGGGCACGCCATGCTTTTTGCCCATCTCGATCATCGCCTTCGGCGGCACGCCCAGCGCATTTGCGATTAAGCGGATTGGATGCTTGAAGGAGACCTCGAGCAATTGAAGTGCGGTCTTCCCGTCGAACGGTTGCGGCTGATTGTCTGCCACTTCAGTGGCGGTCAGCTCGATATCGTATTTCTTCAGAAGATCGCGTGTGTAGTCGCGGTGCTCTTGCGGCACGCGCGCCTCCAGGCTCTTCCAGGTGACGTCCTTTTCGCCTGCGGTGGAGATGTTTTCGGGGATCAGCACGTCGATGCCGTAGGGCTTGCCGTCGACGTGATCGTCGATCCACTTCAGTTCGCGTTCGAGCGTATCGGGCGTGTGCACAGTGGCGCCCAGCACGCCGAAGCCGCCGGCGCGGCTGACGGCGGCAACGACATCGCGGCAATGGCTGAAGGCGAGCAGCGGGAACTCGATGCCCAGCATGTCGCAGATCGGCGATTTCATGGCTCTCTCCCGGCGGCGGGCCTTCGCTTGCTCTTGTTGCTTTCCTCGGGCGAAGGCATCCCGACGCTAGCCCATCACCACCGGCGATGCCACGCCGGATTCTGAGGCGCATCTTGCGTGCAGGCGCCATGTGCAGGACGGGTTGCAGGGACGAGTGCCATGACGAAATGGAGAGCGGCCCCGCCCGGCAATGCATGTCGGCGCCCTTGTCAATTTTACCGGTCTCGCTAGCTAACGTTGCACGCGCCCTTCCGCGCCGGAGCATTTTCATGACCGACACCCCCTACGTACCGCCCAAAGTCTGGATCTGGGACAAGGAAAATGGCGGGCAGTTCGCCAACATCAACCGCCCGATCGCCGGGCCCACCCACGACAAGGAGCTGCCGGTCGGCCGCCACCCGCTCCAGCTCTACTCGCTGGCGACGCCGAACGGGGTGAAGGTCACGGTGATGCTGGAGGAGCTTCTGGCGCTCGGCCATAAGGGCGCCGAATACGACGCCTGGCTGATCAGGATCGGCAACGGCGACCAGTTCGGCAGCGGCTTCGTCGACATCAATCCGAACTCCAAGATCCCGGCGCTGATGGACCGCTCCGGGCCCGAGCCGATCCGCGTGTTCGAGTCCGGCTCGATCCTGTTCTACCTCGCCGAGAAGTTCGGCGCCTTCCTGCCGAAGGACGTCAAGACCCGCACCGAGGCGATGTCGTGGCTGTTCTGGCAGATGGGCAGCGCGCCCTATCTCGGCGGCGGCTTCGGCCACTTCTATGCCTACGCGCCGACCAAGATCGAATACGCCATCGATCGCTTCGCGATGGAGACCAAGCGCCAGCTCGACGTGCTCGATCGGCGGCTCGCCGACAACGAATATCTCGCGGGCAGCGAGTACACCATCGCCGACATGGCGGTGTGGCCCTGGTACGGTGCGCTCGCCAAGGGGCTGGTTTATGGTGCCGGCGAATTCCTCTCGGTGCAGGACTACAAAAACGTGCAGCGCTGGACCGACCGGATCGCCAAGCGCCCGGCCGTGAAGCGCGGCCGCATGGTCAACCGCGTCTCCGGCGATCCCGCCAGCCAGCTCCACGAACGCCACGATGCGAGCGACTTCGAGACCAAGACGCAGGACAAGCTCGCGCCGGTGACGTGAGGCGGTCTTCGCCTCTCCCCGCCTGCGGGGAGAGGCCGACGCGCTCTGGGCGATGCGAGGCATCGTCCTGAGCGCGGCGGGTGAAGGGGAGTCTCCGCGAGTCCATCTGTCACCGTCCTTGTGGAGAGTCCCCTCACCCTGACCCTCTCCCCGCAAGCGGGGAGAGGGGAAAGATAGAGCGGCGCCTCACGCCATGCTCAACTCGTGGCGCCCCACCACCATCCAGTGCACCTCGTCCGGGCCGTCGGCGAAGCGCAGGTGACGGACGTCCTGGTACATCTCGGCCAGCGGGGTCCAGTGCGAGATGCCGGTGGCACCGTGCATCTGGATCGCCTGGTCGATGATCTTGCAGGCGCGCTCCGGCACCATGGCCTTGACCATGGAGACCCAGACGCGGGCCTCCTTGTTGCCGAGCACATCCATCGCCTTCGCCGCCTTCAGCACCATCAGCCGCATCGCCTCGATCTCGCAGCGCGCCTGCGCGATGATCTGCATGTTGCCGCCGAGATGGGCGATCTTCTTGCCGAAGGCCTCGCGGGTGAGGCCACGCTGCACCATGAGGTCGAGCGCCTTCTCGGCCTTGCCAATGGTGCGCATGCAATGGTGGATGCGCCCCGGTCCGAGGCGGAGCTGCGAGATCTCGAAGCCGCGGCCCTCGCCGAGCAGCATGTTCTCCTTCGGCACGCGGACGTTGTTGAAGCGCATATGCATGTGGCCGCGCGGGGCGTGGTCCTGGCCAAACACGTACATGGGGCCGAGCACCTCGACGCCGGGCGTGTCGCGCGGCACCAGGATCTGCGACTGCTGCTTGCTCGGCGGCGCATCCGGATTGGTCTTCACCATCACGATGAGGATCTTGCAGCGGGGATCGCCGAGACCTGAGATGTAGTACTTCTCGCCATTGATGACCCATTCGTCGCCGACGAGCTTGGCCGTCGTCGAGATGTTCTTGGCGTCGGAGGAGGCGACGTTCGGCTCGGTCATGACGTAGGCCGAGCGGATCTCGCCGTTGAGCAGCGGCTTTAGCCACTTCTCCTTCTGCTCCTTGGTGCCGACGCGCTCCAGCACCTCCATGTTGCCGGTGTCGGGCGCCGAGCAATTCATGGTCTCCGAAGCCAGCGGGCTCTTGCCGAGCTCGGCCGCGATATAGGCGTAGTCGAGATTCTTCAGGCCCTGGCCGGTCTCGTCGTCGGGCAGGAAGAAGTTCCAGAGGCCTTCCTGCTTGGCCTTGTTCTTGGCCTTCTCCAGCACCTCGAGCTGCTTCGGGGTAAAGCTCCAGCGATCCTCCTTGCTCTCGCCAGCCTTGGCAAACTCGATCGACATCGGCTCGACGGTGTCGCGGATGAACTTCTTGACGTGATCATAGAGCGGCCGGACCTGGTCCGACATCCTGAGGTCGTTGAGCTCGTCGCCGGGATTGAGAGTGTAGTTGGTGGTGCGGGGAATGTAGGTGTGTTTTGTCATTGTTCCTCCCGGATCGTTGAGACTGCTGAGCCGGAGAATAGTCGCAGCGCTGCCAAAGTGCGAGCACGCATTTTTCACGCGCGCCATGCCATGCGATGGAATTTTGCGCGGGCGTTTGAAATGTTGTTTGAATGGTGCTGGGCGAGAGGCGGCAGGCGCGCGCCTCACTCTCCGCTGTCATCGTCCGGCGAAGACCGGGCGATCCAGTATTCCAGAGACCGCAGTGATTGAATCGAGAAGCCGCGGCGTACTGGATTCCCCGCTTTCGCGGGGAATGACAGCGGTGGATGTAGCTAGCTCACGCCGGCAGCCGATGCATCGCGCAGATCTTGTTGCCGTCGAGATCACGCAAATAGGCGAGGTAGAGCTTGCCGCCGGGGCCCTGGCGGATGCCAGGCGGATCCTCGATCGATTTTGCACCGGCGGCGACTCCGGCCGCGTGCCAAGCCTCGACCTGCTCCGGCGAATTGCAAGCAAAGCCGATCGTGCCGCCATTCGCGCAGGTCGCCGGTTCGCCGTTGATCGGCTTCGACACCGAGAACACACCGGTCTTGGTGATGTAGAAGATGCGATGGCCGTCGACCCTGGCCGGCCGTACCTCAAGCGTGCCGAGCAGCTTGTCGTAGAACGCCTTGGCCTTGTCCAAGTCGTTGGTGCCGATCATGACGTGCGAGAACATTTGCCCATTCCCTTCTGCGCTGACAAAACGAGAAGCCGTAGGGTGGGCAAAGCGCAGCGTGCCCACCACGACATTGGAAGATGCCTATGGTGGGCACGGCGCAAGAGCGCCTTTGCCCACCCTACAAAAAATCAGAACGCCGTATAGCCGCCGTCGATCACGAACGTATCGGCGGTGTGATACGACGACGCCTTGCTCATCAGATACACGGCAATGCCGCCGAAATCGGAGGCTTCGCCGAAGCGGCGCACCGGAATGCGCGGCATCACATTGGCGACGAATTTGTCGTTCGCCATGATGCCGGCGGTCATGTCGCTCTTGATCCAGCCGGGCAGGATCGCGTTCGCGGTGACGCCGTAACGCGCCAGCTCAACGCCGAGCGCGCGCACCAGCGCGTTGATGGCGGCCTTGGTCGCCGCATAGTGCTCGTTGCGCGCGGTGCCGAAGATCGAGGCGAGGCTCGAGGTGGCAACCAACCGGCCGAAGGGATCGCCGGCATTGGCGCGTTCGGTCATGTGCTTCGCCGCGGCCTGGAACGCATGAAACACGCCGTCGAGATTGGTCGAAAACATCGTGCGCCATTCCTCCTCGGTGCGCTCGATGAAGGAGCGCCGGCCGCCGCCGCCGATGCCTGCATTGGCAAAGCAGCCGTCGACCCGGCCGAACGTGTCGAGCGTCGCCTTCATCGCGGCATTGACCGAGGCCGGATCGGTGACGTCGCAGACGCGGGTATCGACCTTGCCGGCAAGGTCGGCCAGGCTCGCGGCAGCGCTTCTGTTCTTGTCAGGATTGCGGCCCCAGAGCGAGACGTTGCAGCCCTGGCCGGCGAGCGCCTGCGCGATGCCGAGCCCGATGCCGCCATTGCCGCCGGTGATCACGGCGACGCGGCCGGTGAGGTCGAAAAGGTTCATGGCGCGTTTCCCATATTTGGCATGGCGCGCGTCAGCCGCTGCGCACAAGATTGCTTGCTATGTCCCGATCACCATGGACAAGGCCGCGCCAAAAATCAAATATGCGCCCCGGCAAAACAAATTCCGGTCTGCGAAACTGACGCAGGCCCGCAACTGACGAGGAAACCATGCAGTTCAAACACGTCACGCTCGATTTCGATGGCGCGGTCGCGATCCTCAAGCTCGACCATCAGGAGGTGATGAACGCAGTCTCCTTGGACATGCTGGGCGGTCTTGCCGAAGCGCTTGACACCATCGAGGAGAAGAGGGACGAGGTGCGCTGCGTCGTGCTGACCGGCGCGGGGCGGGCGTTCTGCACCGGCGCGAATCTCCAGGGCCGCAACAATCAGTCGAAGAAGACCAAGGCCGGCCTGACGCTGGAGACCGGCTTTCATCCCTTCCTGCGCCGCATCCGCAACCTGCATTGCCCCATCATCACTGCGGTCAACGGCCCGGCCGCCGGCGCCGGCATGAGCTTCGCGCTGCTCGGCGACATGATCCTGTGTGCGCGCTCGTCGTATTTCCTGCAAGCCTTCCGCCGCATCGGTCTCGTGCCCGATTGCGGCTCGACCTGGCTACTGCCGCGCCTCATCGGCCGGGCGCGCTCGATCGAATTGTCGCTGATGGGCGAGCGGCTGCCGGCCGAGAAGGCGCTGGAATGGGGTCTCGTCAACCGCGTCTACGATGACGGCGTGCTGATGGAGGAAGCGATGAAGCTCGCGCGCGAGCTCGCCAGCGGCCCGACGGTCGCGCTGTCGCTGATCCGCAAGCTCTATTGGGACAGCCCGGAAAATTCCTTCGAGGATCAGCTCAACCTTGAATTCCAGTGCCAGCTCCGCGCCGGCGACACCCAGGATTTTCGCGAGGGCGTCGGCGCGTTCCTGGAGAAGCGGCCCGCGCAGTTCAAAGGCAAATGATCGAGGCGGAACTCTCCCGCAGCGTGGTGCGCTGGTGCGAAGGTGCGACCGGCGTCACCGGCGCGGCAAAGCTCTCGGGCGGCGCCAGCCAGGAAACCTGGCGCTTCGACGTCGTGCATCCTGATGGGCCGATCGGCGCGATCCTGCGCCGCTCGCCGAAGGGCTATGGCGCTGCGCCAACGCGTGCGGCCGGTCTTGCCGCTGAAGCGCAGCTGATGCAGCTCGCATACGAGGCCGGCGTGCCGTCGCCGCGGGTGATGCATGTGCTCGCGCCGGAGGACGATCTCGGCACCGGCTTCATCATGCAGCGGGTCGAGGGCGAGACCATCGCCCGCAAGATCCTTCGCGATGACGAGTTCGCAGCTGCACGGCCGCATCTCGCGCGGCAGATCGGCGGCGTGCTCGCCGGCCTGCACAGGCTGCCGCTGGACAAGCTGCCCGAGCTGCGCCGCATGACCGCAACGAAGGAGATCGGCGAGTTCGAGCGCGACTATCGCAGCCTGAACTGGCCAAAGCCCGTGTTCGAGCTGGCGCTGCGCTGGCTGCGCGATCACGATCCCGGCCCCTCGGCCGTGGAGACGCTGGTGCATGGCGATTTCCGCAACGGCAATCTCATCATCGGCGCCGACGGTGTCCGTGCGGTCCTAGATTGGGAACTCGCCCATCTCGGCGATCCCATGGAGGATCTCGGCTGGGTCTGCGTCAACTCCTGGCGCTTCGGCGAGATCGACAAGCCGGTCGGCGGCTTTGGCTCGCGCGAGGAATTGTTCGCGGGCTATGAGGCCGCGGGCCGCAAGGTCGATCCGGCGCGCGTGAAATTCTGGGAAGTGATGGGCACGCTGCGCTGGGGCATCATGTGCGGCGGCATGATGCAGCGGTTCCGCGAGGGGCCCGACCATTCCATGGAGCGCGCCATGATCGGCCGCCGCGCGTCCGAGACCGAGATCGATCTGTTGCGGCTGCTGGCGCCGCGCGGGAGTTGACCATGCAGGACGAACCCACACCGATCGAGCTGACCAAGTCAGTCGCAGATTTCTTGCGCAACGACATCACGCCGCTGATCTCCGGCCACCAGGCCTTCAAGCTGCGCGTCGCCATCAACATCCTCGACCTCGTCACGCGGCAGTTGACACGGGAGGAGGAGAGCGATGCACGGGAGGTGGAGCGGCTGCGCGCGCTGCTGGGCGTGGACGGCTCCGTCGCCGAGCTCAATCAAGCGCTCGCCGATCGCATCGCCAAAGGCGAGGTCGATCTCGCAACGCCGGGCCTTGCCGAGCACCTCTGGGCGACCACGATGGACAAGCTCGCAGTCGATCAGCCGAATTACGCGTCATACAAGCGGGAGCTCGGGCGAGGCGGGTAGGCGTAGCCACCTGCTCCGTCATTGCGAGGAGCTCGCGACAAAATTGCGGAGCAATTTTGCGCTGATGCGACGAAGCAATCCAGACTGCTTCCGCGGAAAGATTCTGGATTGCTTCGCGGAGCCTGTCATCGGGCCGCGCTTCCCGCGGCGCTGGCTCGCAATGACGAGTTTGTGGTACTCGTCATCCAAGCTCTCAGCTGTCATCGCCCACGCAGGCGGGCGATCCAGTATTCGAGAGACGGCAGTGACATACGGAGAAGCGACGGCGTACTGGATGCCCCGGTCAAGCCGGGGCATGACACCAGTGATGTTAGGGCGCGCGGAATGACGGCGCCGAGCGCGGTCACTTCCCCACCCATTTCGGCGGCCGCTTCTCCGAGAACGCCTTCGGGCCCTCGATGTAATCCTGCGACGCCGCCATCGCCTTCACCGCCGGATACTCGCGCTGCTCCTCGATCGCCTGCTCCAGGGAGACGCCAAGCCCCTTCTGGATCGCCTGCTTCGAGGCTCGGATCGACATCGGCGAATTCTTGGTGATCATCTCTGCCCAGCGCAGCGCGGCGTTGAGTGCTTCGTCCTGCGGCACCACCTCGTTGACGAAGCCGAGCTCGAGGCCTTCCTTGGCACTGACATGGCGTGCGGTGAGGATCATGCCCATGGCGCGCTTGAGCCCGATCTGCCGTGGCAGCCGATGCAGGCCGCCGGCGAGTGCGGCTAGGCCGACGCGCGGCTCGGGCAGAGCGAAGGTCGCGTTCTCCGAGGCGATGATGAGGTCGCAGGCCAGCGCGATCTCGAAGCCGCCGCCCATCGCGACGCCATTCACCGCTGCGATGATCGGCTTGTCGCAGTCGAACCGCGAGGTCAGGCCGGCAAAGCCGCCCTTGTCCCAGCCGCGCTTGCCGCCCGCCGCCTGCCACTTCAGATCGTTGCCGGCGCAAAACGCTTTGTCGCCGCTACCCGTGACGATCGCGATCCATTGCTCGGGATCGGCGGAGAAGTCGTCGAACACCTTGTTGAGCTCGAAATGCGCATCGGTGTGCAGCGCGTTGTAGACCTCGGGGCGCGACAGCGTGACGATCGTGATCGGGCCCTTGCGTTCCACCTTCGAAAATTTCAGCTCCATGATCGCTCCCGCATTTTCTCGTGAAGGAATATTGCCGGCATAGTAGCGCGCGGGTGCGTCTGAACACCATCGAATTGCGCAAGCGCGCCTTGCGCGCCTCACACGTCTCGGCTTGCTTGACTTGGATGCGCTCTTCTCCGCTTAATCATGCGAAGCAAGAATGCGCGTAGCGCCTTAACGCAAAACGAAAAATCATTCCGGGAGAGAGCCCTTGGATTTCTCATTGCCTGCCGATCTCGTCGCCTATCTCGGAGAGCTCGACCGCTTCATCGAACGCGAGATCAAGCCGCTGGAAGAAGCCGACGACAACATCCGCTTCTTCGATCACCGCCGCGAATGGGCGCGCACCGATTTCGAGAATGGCGGCCTGCCACGCCACGAATGGGAGGTGTTGCTGCGCAAGGCCAAGGACCTTGCGGACGCCGCCGGCCATCTGCGCTTTCCGGTGCCGAAGCAATATGGCGGCAAGGACGGCTCCAATCTCTGGATGGCCGTGATCCGCGAGCATTTTGCCGCAAAGGGTCTCGGCCTGCACAACGACCTCCAGAACGAGCACTCCATCGTCGGCAATTTCCCCGTCGTTACCATGCTCGACCGCTACGGCCGCGACGACCAGAAGGCGATGATCGACGGCTCGATCAAAGGCAAGTACCGCATCACCTTTGGCTTGACCGAGCCGCATCACGGCTCGGACGCGACCCACATGGAGACGCGTGCGGTGCCGGCGACCCGGGATAACGTCAAGGGCTGGATCATCAACGGCGAGAAGATGTGGACGACCGGCATGCATGTCGCCACGCATTGCGCGCTGTTTGCGCGCACGAGCGGCAATGATGGCGATGCGCGCGGCATCACCTGCTTCCTGGTGCCGGCGAAGAGCCACGGCGTCAAGGTCGAAGAATACATGTGGACCTTCAACATGCCGACCGACCATCCCCGCGTCAGCTTTACCGACGTGTTCGTGCCGGAGGATGCGCTATTCGGCGAGGTCGGCCGCGGCCTGTCCTTGGCGCAGTGCTTCGTGCACCAGAACCGTATCCGGCAGGCCGCGAGCTCGCTGGGAGCTGCGGTCTACTGCATCAACGAGAGCGTGAAGTACGCGCGCGAGCGAAAGCCGTTCGGGAAGGCACTTGCCGAGAACCAGGCGATCCAGTTCCCGCTGGTCGAGCTCGCCACGCAGGCCGAGATGCTGCGTCTTCTGATCCGCAAGACCGCCTGGGAGATGGACCAGCTCACCGAGGAGCAGATCGAGCGCACGCTTTCCGACCGCGTCTCGATGTGCAACTACTGGGCAAACCGCCTCTGCTGCGAATCCGCCGACCGCGCCATGCAGGTCCACGGCGGCATGGGCTACTCACGCCACAAGCCGTTCGAGCACATCTACCGCCACCACCGGCGTTATAGGATCACCGAGGGCAGCGAGGAGATCCAGATGCGGAAAGTGGCGGGGTTTTTGTTCGGCTATATGGGGCCGGGGAAACATTAGCCGTCATTGCGAGCGGAGCGAAGCAATCCAGAGAGTTTCCGCAGAGACAGTCTGGATTGCTTCGTCGCATCAGCGCAAAATTGCTCCGCAATTTTGTCGCGAGCTCCTCGCAATGACGGAGGAGAGAGGTGTGCATCTGCTTCTACATCGTCATTGCGAGCGGAGCGAAGCAATCCAGGAATGTCGCCGTGGCGGGATGCTGGATTGTTCATCGCTTCGGTTTCGCAATGACGATCAATTCACCCTTCGGTCCTTCCCCGCCCAATACGGCTCGCGCAATTGCCGCCGCAAGATCTTGCCTGATGGATTGCGCGGCAGCGCCGGCAGGAACTCCACGCTCTTCGGCGTCTTGTAGCCGGCGATGCGCTCGCGGGTGAAGTTGATGATGTCGGTGGCACTCGCCTGCTTGCCCGGCTTCATCACCACGACGGCCTTCACCGCCTCGCCCCATTTGTCGTCGGGCACGCCGATCACGGCGGCCTCGGCGACATCGGGATGATCGCACAACGCACTCTCGACCTCGGCGGGGTAGATGTTCTCGCCGCCGGAGATGATCATGTCCTTGATGCGGTCGTGGATGTAGAGATAGCCGTCCTCGTCCATGTAGCCGGCATCGCCGGTGCGCAGCCAGCCGTCCGAGCGCAGCGTCGCGGCGGTCGCCTCGGGCAGGTTCCAATAGCCGGCCATGTTCGAGCCGGAGCGCGTCGCGATCTCGCCGACCTCACGCGGCGGCAGTGGCTTGCCGTCCACGTCCAGGATCGCGATCTCGACGCCCGGCAGTGCCTTGCCGGCCGAACGCATCCGCTCCAGACCCTCGACGTGGTCTTCCGGCGGCAGGGCGACGATCGTGCCCGTGGTCTCGGTCATGCCGTATAGCTGCACGAAGCCGCACTTGAAAACCTCGATGCACTCCTTCAGCAGCGCCGCTGGTATCGGCGAGGCGCCATAGAGCATGTATTTCAGGCGCGAGAAATCGACTGTCCTGGCGCGTGGCTGCCGCACCACGAACTGCATCGCCGCCGGCACCATGAACAGCTTTGTGATCCCCGACTGCTCGAGGAAATCCAGCACTTTTGTCGGATCGAACTCGCGCGCGATCACGCCGCGCGCGCCGTGATAGAGCCCCATCACGCCCCAGCCCGAACCGCCGATGTGGAAGACCGGCATCGCCACCAGCGAGACATCGTCGGTTGACCACCGGTTCCACTCCGGCTTGTCTTCGGCATTGCCTGACTGCACCAGGTTAAGGAAGTTTGCGTGCGACAGCATCGCGCCCTTCGGCTTGCCCGTCGTGCCCGACGTGTAGAGCTGGATCGCGATGTCGCGGGTAGCGATCGGCACCTTCGGGTCCTCACCGCTCTGCGCATCGCGCCAGGCCGCAAAATCCGGCCATTCCGGCGCGCCGCCCTCGGTGGTGATGATTGTCCGTACGCTCGATAGCTTGTCCTTGATCTGGCGGACGAGCGTGATGAACTCCGGCCCGACGAACAGCACCGGCGCCTTGCAGTCCTCCACGATGAATGCGACCTCGGGTCCCGCGAGCCGCCAATTCACCGGCGCCATCACCACGCCGGCCTTCATCGCGCCCATCAACAGCTCGAAATAGAAGTCGCTGTTCTTGCCGAGATAGGCGATGCGGTCGCCCTTCTTCACGCCCATCGCGATCAGTGCGTTGGCGACTTGGTTCGTCTTGATATCGAACTCTGCAAAGCTGGTGAGGCGGCCCTCGAACTCGTAGGCGATGGCGTCGCCGCGGCTTGTCGCGCGCTCGCGCACCATGTCGGCGAGATTGGCCAATGGCTGTGTGGTCATGTTTCTCCCGTCGCGTCTTGTTTTTATGCGGGGAAGTGTGGCGTCATCCGCAGGTGAAGACAAGGTGGGGGAGGGAGAGTGCGCAACTCTCTCAACGCCGTCGTCCCGGCGACGGTCGGGACCCATAACCACTGAACGCAATTTGACGAAGACTGGTCGTGACCAATCTTCGCCAAACAAAATTCAGTGCGTATGGGTCCCGGCCTTCGCCGGGACGACGATAACTACCCCCGCTTCGCCCGGTCCTTCTCGTTCTGCGCCATGATGCTCTCGCGCGCGGCTTTCCAGTCGTCGTCGCTCCAGTCGCGGAGCTGATAGAAATTGCCGCCCATCGCGAGCGCCTGCGCGCCATCCATGGCGATGGTCTCGCCGTTGATCCAGTCGCAGCCGCCGGAGATCAGGAACACTGCGAGGTTCTGCAGTTCCTCCATGGTGCCGACGCGGCCCATCGGGTTCATCGCCTTGGTGCGTGCGCCGGCTTCATCACCGGGCTTGATGCGCTTGCTCATGCCTTCGGTCGGGATTTCGCCCGGCGCGATGGTGTTGAGGCGGATGCCGTAGCGGCCCCATTCGGTGGCGAGCGACATCGTCATGGCGTGGATTGCCGACTTGCTCATCGCCGATGGCACCACGTAAGGAGAGCCGTTGCGCACCCAGGTCACGGTGATCGAGACGACGTTGCCGGGCTGCTTCAAGGCGATCCAGCGCTTGCCGACCGCGTGGGTGACGTAGAACGTGCCGTGCATGACGATGTTGGCGACGGCATCGAAGCCGCGCGGCGAGAGCTCCTCGCTGCGCGAGATGAAATTGCCGGCGGCATTGTTGATGAGGTCGGTGAGGGGGCCGTCGCGAAAGATGGTCTCGATCATCTCCTCGACCGCGAGCGCGTTGCGGATATCGACGCCGTGGCTGGTGACGCGGCCGCCATGGAGATCCATCAATTCGGTCGCGGTCTCGTCGCACACGATCTTGCGCCGGCCGCAGATGTGCACCTCGGCGCCGAGCTGGAGGAACCGCGCCGCCATCGACTTGCCCAGCCCAGTGCCGCCGCCGGTGACGAGAATGCGCCGTCCGGCCAGAAGATTTTCCTTGAACATGGCTGTTTCTCCCGTACGGATTGTCAGTTAATTGGTCGATTGACTAAATCTGGCCGCCGGCTTCCTGTAAAGCGGCACCGAACAAGAACAGGGGAGAATTCATCCATGGAAGAGCGCGTCTCGATCTCGATCTCGGAAGGCGTTGCCGACGTCCGGCTGGTGCGCGCGGACAAGATGAATGCGCTGGATCAGGCCATGTTCGAGGCCCTTGTCGCCGCAACCGAGCGTCTCTCGAACGACAAGAGTGTACGCGTCGTCGTGCTGTCCGGCGAGGGCCGCGCCTTCTGCGCCGGCCTCGACATGGGGCGCTTTGCCGCCATGAAGGAGAAAGGTGGCAACGGAATTCCGGGTGGCGAAAATCGTGATCTCACCAAGCGCACCCATGGCCAGGCGAACTTCCCGCAACAGGCGGTGTGGGGCTGGCGCCAGCTTCCGGTGCCGGTGATCGCGGCCGTGCACGGCGTCGCTTTCGGCGGCGGCTTCCAGCTCGCACTCGGCGCCGACATGCGCTTCCTCTCGGCGGACGCGCGGATGTCGGTGATGGAGATCAAATGGGGCCTCGTCCCTGATATGGCGGGCACGCCGATCCTGGCCTCGCTCGTGCGCGACGATATCTTGCGCGATCTCACCTATACCGGCCGCATCTTCTCCGCGCAGGAGGCGATGACCTACGGTCTCGCCACGCGCATCTGCGACGACCCGCGCGCTAGCGCCCTCGAAGTCGCGCGCGAGATCGCCGGCAAGAGTCCCGATGCGATCCGCGCCGGCAAGCGTTTGCTCAACAATCTCTCGGTCGATCCGGGCCCCGCGCTGCTCGCCGAATCCGTCGAGCAGCAGAAGCTGATCGGCAGTGCCAACCAGACCGAGGCGGTCCGCGCCAATCTGGAGAAGCGCGCGCCGAAATTTGCGGATTAGCAACTTGTCATTCCGGAATGCGCCGTAGACGCAGGCCCGGAATCCATCGAGCCACATTTTTTGAGGTGAAATGGATTCCAGGCTCGATGCTTCGCATCGCCCCGGAGCGACGGGCTGGTGGTCTCCACATTTCTTAACCCGACGAAAGATCGGAAAACAAAAATGAGCGAAACGTCCCAATTCCTCGGCATCGTCTCCGGCGGCCGCCGTGCCCACGCCGAAATCGCTGACCGTGCCGATCGCATCGCCTCCGGCCTCGCCAAGCTCGGCGTCAAGCCAGGTGATTGCGTCTGCATGCTGATGCGCAACGACATCGCCTTCCTGGAGGCCGCCTACGCCGCGATGCGTCTGGGCGCCTATGGCGTGCCGATCAACTGGCATTTCAAGCCGGAGGAGATCAACTACATCCTCGGAGATACTGGCACGTCCGTGCTGATCGGACATGCCGATATGCTGCATGCCTTGCGCGATGCGATCCCGAGAGGCGTTACGGTGCTCAGCGTGCCGACGCCGCCGGAGATCCTGTCCAGCTACAAGATCGATCCCCATCATCTGGCGACGCCGGACTTCGCAATCGATTTCGAGTCCTGGCTCGCGCAGCACCAGCCTTATGACGGCCCGGTCGTGCCGCAGCCGATGAACATGATCTACACCTCGGGGACGACAGGCCATCCCAAAGGCGTCCGCCGCAATGCGCCGACACTGGAGCAGCAGGCCGCCGGCGAGCGCATGCGCGCGATGATCTACGGGCTCAAGCCCGGCGCCCGCGCGCTGCTGCCGGGCCCGCTCTATCATTCCGCGCCGAATTCTTTCGGCATCCGTGCCGGCAAGCTCGGCGGCGCGCTGGTGCTGATGCCGCGTTTCGAGGCGGAGGAGTTTTTGCAGCTGATCGAGCGCTACAAGGTCGACACCATCTTCATGGTGCCGACCATGTTCATCCGCCTGATGAAGCTGCCGGAGCAGGTCCGCAAGACGTACGACGTCTCTTCGCTGCGCCACGTCATCCACGCCGCCGCGCCATGTCCGGCCGACGTCAAGCGCGCCATGATCGAATGGTGGGGGCCGGTGATCTATGAATTCTACGGCTCGACCGAATCCGGCGCCGTTACCTTCGCGACCTCCGAGGACGCGCTGAAGAAGCCCGGCACGGTCGGCAAGATCTCGCCCGGCGCCGAGCTGCGCTTCCTCAGCGAGGACGGCCGCGTGCTCGGCGTCGGCGAGATCGGCGAGATCTATTCCCGCATGCCTGATATGGCCGATTTCACCTATCACAACAAGCCGGAGAAGCGCGTCGAGATCGATCGCGACGGCTTCATCACCTCCGGCGATGTTGGCTATATCGACGAGGACGGCTACGTCTTCATCTGCGACCGCAAGCGCGACATGGTGATCTCGGGCGGCGTCAACATCTACCCGGCCGAGATCGAATCCGTGCTGCATGCCGTGCCCGGCGTGCACGATTGCGCGGTGTTCGGCATCCCCGATGCCGAATTCGGCGAGGCGCTGATGGCGGTGGTCGAGCCGCAAGCCGGCGTCGCGCTCGATGAAGCCTCCATACGCGCCAGCCTGAAAGCCCATCTCGCCGATTACAAGGTGCCAAAGCACATCGAGATCCGCGCCGGGCTGCCGCGCGAAGACTCCGGAAAGATCTTCAAGCGCCGCCTGCGCGATCCCTATTGGGAGCAGCTGGGCCGGAAGATCTAGCCGCAGTTCGTAGCCCGGATGGAGCGAAGCGTAATCCGGGACCGTCGCAGCTTGTGGCACGACCCCGGATTGCGCTGCGCTCCATCCGGGCTACGTCCGTCTTAGCGGCGACAGATTTCGAGCCTATATAGACGTGGTCATCCACTTCCGGATCATCCCATGGCTCCCGTTTCCATCCTGCTCAACCTGCTCTGGATCCTGATCGGCGGCGCCTGGATGGCGTTCGGCTGGCTGGTCGCTGCGATCATCATGGCCATCACCATCATCGGCCTGCCCTGGGCCCGTGCGGCGTTCAACATCGCGGTCTACACGCTGCTGCCGTTCGGCTCGAAGGCGGTCAGCCGCTACGATGTCACCGGTGTCGAGGATATCGGCACCGGCCCGCTCGGGGTGATCGGTAACATCATCTGGTTCGTGCTGGCCGGCTGGTGGCTGGCGCTTGGCCACCTCGTGACCGCGCTGGTGCTCGCGGTCACCATCATCGGCATCCCCTTCGCCTGGGCCCATCTGAAGCTCGCGGGCATCGCGCTTTGGCCGATCGGCAAGGTGATCGTGCCGGCCTAGGCGTAGATGTAGGATGAGTGGAGCGCCAGCGAAACCCATCGATTCGTCCGCTGCTTACGAAGGTCTAAGGACGCAATGCGTTTGATTTTGCACTTGGTCGTCGGATTGATCTGCGCGCTGGCCGTGATTGCAATAGGTGTTGTTAGTCACGGAGCTGCAGAGCCCGTTTTCGCAGTCGTTTGGATGCCAGCAACCTGGCTGGTTCGTCTGTCGAACGTGCTATGTCCACCGATAGGCGTGAGATGCGTTCTGGGTCGGTCAGCCAAGGCGCACATCACCTTTGGTTCGGGCTCTGCCTCCTTGGCTTCTGGTGGATCGTAATGTCGTTCGCGATCTGGCCACTCTTCCGCCTACGTCGATCGTCTTCGGAACCTTAGTTCGTAGGACGGGTAGAGCGTAAGCGAAACCCATCAATCCGCCAGGCGATGACGAAGCGATGATGGGTTTCGCAAGGGCTCAACCCATCCTCCGTGCTAGATTTGCTCAGGTTGAGTTCTGCGCATTCGGACCCGTAGCCGACATCACTTCTCCGGCCCCCGGCGAGCCGCATTGAACTCGCCAGCTTCGCTCGCCATGTGTGGGAGACAGCTTGGAGCAGACAATGAAGAAGCTTTTCACCTGTGTGGCGATCCTGGGCTGCCTGGTCGCCTTCCACTCCGTCGCGCAAGCCCGCTCTGCATTCGACGGCTCCTGGGGCCTCGTTTTCGTGACGCAAAGAGGACCTTGCGACGCGACCTATAACTTCACCGTCAACATCACCAACGGAATAGTGACACATCCGAATTTAGTCAGGTTCAGAGGCTATGTGGCGCGTTCCGGCGCAGTTCGGGCGTCGGTGACAGTTCAGGATAAATTCGCCTCCGGCTCAGGTAGGCTCTCCAGCAATTTTGGCCGCGGGACGTGGAGCGGCCATTCAGGAAACGCGCGCTGTTCGGGCTACTGGACCGCACAGCGCAATTGAGGGCGCTGAGCCAAGGCCAGAGGTCGCCCGCAGGGAGCAGAGCTCGCAGGATGGGTAGAAGCGAAACCCATCAATTCCCGCCTATGACGCAGCATGATGGGTTTCGCAAGGGCTCAACCCATCCTACGTGCTGCGTTTGAGGCCGTGGGCTCCCGCCTGCGCAGCGCCCGCTCATGAAAAGCGAAGTGGATCACCCCTGTTCCGAAGGCAGACTAAACAGAAACACGGCCCCGCGTGGTTCATTCGCACGGGTCCAAAGTCGTCCTCCGTGCGCCTCGATGATCGTTTGGCAGATCGACAACCCCATGCCGGTCCCGTCCGGCTTGGTGGTGTAGAAGGGCTCGAACAGGCGGTCAACCATTGCCACGTCAAATCCGGGACCGTTATCCCGCACGGCGACAACTACTAGACTTGAGGCATCTACAGCCGTGCTGATCCGCAGCTTCCGTCTCCCGACGTCGAGGCAGTTCATTGCCTCGATCGCGTTGAGGATCAAATTGAGAACAACCTGTTGCAGCTGGACGCGATATCCGTTCACGAGCGGCAAGCCCGGGGCGAGGTCAGTCTGGATCAAGACATCATGTTTGAGCAGTTCGCTCCGGGCTATGGTGATCACGTCCAGGATTGCACCATTGATGTCGACGCTCTCCTTCGGCGCCGGAGTTTTCTTGATCAGGGAACGGATCCAACCGATGATCTCGCTGCCTCGCTTGGCTTCTGCGACAATGGATGCGAGCGCCTGCCGTGCCTTTTCGAGATTCGGAGATTGAGTTCCTAGCCAGTTCAGTGCGGCTTCTGCGTTGCAGAGCATCGCGGTGATTGGTTGGCTTAATTCGTGTGTCACCGAAGCCGTGACCTGGCCCATTGCCGCCGCGCGATTGGCGCGTGTTAGTTCAGCCTGCATCTCGCGGAACGTCTCGGCGGTTCGCTTCCGTTCGGTGATGTCGCGGCTCAGACAAATGATCCGTGACTGGCCGCCTTCGTAGAATTCCCGCATACGCACTTCGACGGGAAACACAGTGCCGTCCTTTCGGCAATAGCGACTCTCGAGCGTAGCGATGCCGCCGGCCTTGAGGCGCTCGCGGTTGATACGCCAGGTCGCTTCATCCATCTCCAGATCGAACAAGGACGCAGTTGCCCCGACCAGTTCGCTCCGGCTGTAGCCGAGGCTTTCGCAGGCATTTCGATTCACATCGAGAACGCGACCGTCTTCACCGTGGAGCATGAACGTATCGGTCGCGTGGTCCACGAAGGTACGGAAACGGGCCTCGCTCTCGATCAGCGCCTGTTCGGCGCGCTTGCGCTCCGTGATGTGGCGCCCCACACCGCGGTAGCCCATGAACTGCCCCGTCTCGTCAAAGATGGGCAGCCCAGAGACGGAAACATAGCGCTTGCCGCCGTCGGGCGTCGGCCGCGCGAGCTCGAAATCACGAAACGGGAGGCGGGCATCGAGTATCTCCCGGTGCTTGCGCCAGCCCTCTGCACTAGGCTCCAGATAAGGGACCTCCCATCGTGTCCTGCCGATCTCGGAGACCGGCGGTTCGGGAAGTGTCTCAGCGAACTCCTGGCGGATGAAGCGATGCTGCGCGTCAGTTTCCCAGTACACATCAAAGGAGAATTGCACCAAAGTGCGAAAGCGCTCCTCGCTCTCGCGCAGTGCCTCCTCGGGGCGCTTGCGCCCATTCGAATCGAGCGCGACCGACGGCACTTGAATCGGATGTTGCATAATCACCTCTTGCTCACGAGCGATGAATCAACCGACGCATCTCTCGTACCGGCTTGCGGGGCTGCTTCTCGCCCCCGGAGTGGCAAATAGCGCCGGCGATCGCTAACGATGCACGGCGGGTCGAACCTGGCCTCGCAGCGGCCAATGATCGATCAGGAATGTGCCTTGTGACGACTATACTCACGTATACAAGGCTTCTCTGAGCCATATTGCTTTGACGCCTGACCCGAAAACAACGCGAGCTGAACTCCGGTTCCATCAACGCATGCGTATGGGGCGGAGCCTGTTTCTTGTGCCGCTGGCATCGACCAATGTCCGCCGCCAGTGGCCGACCGAGTAAGGTCGCCTGTTGGCACTCACGCGAAGGACCTCAGCTGATTGGGGTGAATCAGACCTCATTCGTGGGCACTTGAGCCGGCGCTATTTTACCTGGAGCGGACCGTACCAAGGGTGGTCGCCGCTCCGCCGTGTGCTATGAACACTCATGAGCCGCGAGACCACCTTGCGACAGCGCCTTTCATTTGGCCCGCCCGACTTGACTGCTGACTTGTATCTTTACCCGACCAGTGCGGGTGGAAGGAGGCAGCTCGGGCGCTTGCGCGCCCAATCCCTCGCGCTGCCCGACGAGGCTGGGCAAGAACGGCGCTTTTTGGGAGTTGATGTAGGATTCGTCTTATGGCGAATCGCACTTTCAAGACCGGCGAGAGCCGGGAACAACCCAGTCTTCTGCCTGCGCGGATTGAGGACTATGTCGGGCCGGACAATCCGGTCCGGGCGATCGAGAGCTTCGTTTGCGCGCTCGATCTTGCAAAGCTTGGCTTCCGCCACGCGGATCGTGGCGCGGAAGAAGTCGGGCAGCCGCCCTACGATCCTGCCGATCTGCTGAAGCTCTATCTTTACGGCTACATCAACCAGGTCAGGTCGTCGCGCCGGCTGGAGCGGGAAGCTGGCCGCAATCTGGAGCTGATCTGGCTGCTGAAGGGACTGAAGCCGGGTTATCGGACGATCGCCAACTTCCGCAAGGAGAACTGGAAGGCCCTGAAGGCCGCGAACCGGAGCTTCGTGCTGCTGGCTCGGGAGCTTGGGCTTGTCGGCGGCACGATCGTTGCGATTGATGGCTCCCTGTTCCACGGCGACGCCAGCAAGGCTTCCATCTTCACGCGCAAGCGGCTCGGCGACCAGATCGCAAGGCTGGACCAGGAGATCGAGGCTTACCGCAAGTCTCTCGAAGACAATGATGCGGCAGAAGCCAAGAAGGTGGGGAAGGACCGCGCGGGCGGTGATGGCCGAGGAGATGGCGGCGATATCGGTGCGAAGGTCGCGGCGCTGATGGCGAAGCGTTCGCGTGCCGAGGCCGATCTCGCTCGGCTGGAAGAGAATGGCGAGACACAACTGTCGCTGACCGATCCGGACGCCCGGCTTCTGGTCAAGAACGGTCAGGGCATTGCAGGCTACAATGTGCAGACCGCGGTTGACGACAAGCACAAGCTCATTGTCGCAAGCGAGGTGGTCAATGACAGCAGCGATGTTCGACAGCTCTCTGCGATGGCCAAGGCGGCCAAAGAAGCCCTTGGAGCCGAGACACTGCAGGCGCTGGCCGATGAGGGCTATTACAGCAGTTTCGAGCTGAAGGCGTGCGAGGACGAGGGCATCATTGCCTATGTGCCGCTGCCCGAAGGTAACGCGCGGCTCGAGAAGCAAGGCCGCTTTGCGCTCAAGGACTTCAACTATGACGGCGCAACCGACACCTACCGTTGTCCCGCGGGCCAGCCGCTGCATCCGCTCAAGAGCAGGCAAAAGAACACCAGCGGCCGCATCGAGATCCGCTACGCAGCCCGCGGAGCGATCTGCAGGACCTGCCCGCTCAAGGTCCGCTGTCTCTCACCGACCACGACCTACCGGACCATCGGTCGCTGGGAGCATGAAGATGTTCTCGAACGTCACCGCGCGCGCATGCAGGGCGCGGGCGATCTGATGCGCCGTCGTTCGGGATTGTCGAGCATCCGTTTGGCACGCTCAAATGCCGTGCCGGCTATCGTCATTTCCTGGTCCGCGGCTTCGACAAGGTCCGCGGCGAATGGAGCCTGATGGCGCTCTGCTACAACTTCACCCGTGCGCTCAACATCCTTGGCTTTGACGGGTTTCTGGCCGCGCTCGCAAAGACGCTTGCTGTTTGCCGATGTATCCTTGCAGCCCTCCTGCAGCGCATCTTGGCTGCTCCAGAGGCATTCTGGACCAATATCCGGCAGCGGCTCGCAATCGGCCGGTCCGTTCCGGCCTGAGGCCGCCAACGACCAATTCTTGCCCGGCCTCGACGGGCAAATCACGCCACATGCAGGTCAAGGGAGAGGGGCACAAAATATTCTGATTGACCGAATTCACGCTTTCGGTTAAACCGCAAGGCATCCCGGCCCGTCAAAGGGACGTTTCGCGATCGTCACGATACGTAGGCCGGGATGCGATGGACGCGGTAGCGCCGGCGCGTGACGAGGTGGCAGGGCGGGCTACGCCTGTGAGCCATCGCGATCCGCGCGATCGACACGGCGCGGTCACAGCGTTTCCTTTCGGCTTCGGGGGCGAGCACGCGCGAGCTTCCGAATGTTTGGGAGGGACGTCCGCGGCGGCAAAAGCGTGTGGTCCTGACGCCCGGGGTCTGTGCGTCAAGGCTTGCGGTGGTGAAGCGGCCCGACCGGACCGCGCGCATCAGTCAACCGCAAGGCGGCGGGGGCAATAGTGCATCGCTCCCCGGGGAGAGCGCGCCATAAGCCGTAAAACCGTTGCGCAGGGAAGGCCGGGATGTCCCGGCGTCACCTGTGGTCACCCCGCGTGCGTTTCTCGCGTGCGGACCCTGGGTGCCAGCCGGCGCCCGGCCTTCCCTGCGCCCTTTCTTCTCGATGAGGGCGAAACGGACAGCAAAGCTCGGGCGCCTGCGCCGCGAGACCGAGGACGTGTGTACGCTGTTCTGCCGCGCCGCCACCAAGTTCATCTTGCACTGCGGTAGACAAATATCGCACACTCCTCCGGACCGAGGAGCCAGGGAGCTCTTAAAGGGGAGCGAGCCATGTCCCTCCAGACCATATCATCCGACGCCACTGAGCATCGCCCCAACCGCCCGGAGGACGTCCAGGCGATGGAGGCGGATGCGCGCCTGCGCGACGACATCCGCCTGCTCGGGCGCATTCTCGGCGATACCGTGCGCGACCAGGAGGGCGCTGACGTGTTCGATCTGGTCGAGCGCATCCGCCAGACCTCGATCCGCTTCCATCGCGACGAGGACCGGCTCGCGCGCCGCGAGCTCGAGCAGATCCTCGATGGCATGTCGACCTCCGAGACGGTGCGGATCGTCCGCGCCTTCAGCTATTTCTCCCATCTCGCCAACATCGCCGAGGACCAGAACAACATCCGCCAGATGCGTGCCCGCGGCGCGGGCAAGAACGGCGGCTCCGGCGTGCTGGCGGAAACGCTCGCCCATGCCAAGGCGGCGGGCATCGGCCCCGACGCGCTGCGCACTTTCTTCAAGTCCGCGCTGGTCAGCCCGGTGCTGACCGCGCACCCGACCGAGGTCCGCCGCAAGAGCACCATGGACCGCGAGATGGAGATTGCAGCCCTGCTCGACCGCCGCGAGCGCGTTGCGCTGACCGCGGAGGAGGCCGCCGCAAGCGACGAGCAACTCCGCCGCGAGGTGCTGACGCTGTGGCAGACCAATCTCCTGCGTCGGACCAAGCTCACCGTGCTCGACGAGGTCTCCAACGGCCTGTCGTTCTACGACTACACCTTCCTGCGCGAGGTGCCGCGCCTGGTCAACGCGTTGGAAGACCGGCTGGAGGAGGGCGGCGAGCAGGCGGCAAGCGAGCTCGCCTCGTTCCTGCGCATGGGCAGCTGGATCGGCGGCGATCGCGACGGCAATCCCTTCGTCACCGCCGACGTGATGCGCGGCACGCTGCGGCTGCAGTCGAGCCGCGTGATGCAGTTCTACCTCAACGAGCTGCACGTGCTCGGCTCCGAACTTTCCATCGCAGCCCATCTCGCCGACGTCTCCGAAGAGCTGCGCACACTCGCGGAACGCTCGCCGGACACCTCGCCGCACCGAAGCGGCGAGCCTTATCGCCTCGCGGTCTCCGGCATCTATGCGCGCCTCACCGCGACGGCCGAAAAGCTTGAGGTCGAGATCACCCGCCGGCCGGTCGGCAAGGGCAAGCCTTACGAGAGCGTCAGGGAGCTACAAGCCGATCTCGACGTGCTGCACCGCTCGCTGATTTCCAACAATGCCCGCGTCATCGCCCGCGGCCGGCTGCGGCGCTTGCGGCGCGCGGTGGACTGCTTCGGCTTCCATCTGGCGCGGCTCGACATCCGCCAGAACTCGGCCGTGCATGAGCGCACCATCGCCGAGCTGATGGACGCTGCCAACCCCGGCATGTCCTATCTCGCGCTCGGCGAGGACGCCCGCATTTCGCTGCTCACCAACGAATTGCGCTCAACGCGCGCGCTGGTCTCGCCCTTCGTCAAATACAGCGACGAAACGATGGGCGAGCTCAACGTGTTCCATGCCGCCGCGGAAGCGCATGCGAAGTTCGGTTCGGACGCCATCCCCCAATGCATCATCTCGATGTGCAAGGGCATGTCCGACATGCTCGAAGTCGCGGTGCTCTTGAAGGAGGTCGGCCTCGTCCATCCCTCCGGGCGCAGCGCCATCAACATCGTGCCGCTGTTCGAGACCATCGAGGATTTGCAGGCTTCCGCCGGCATCATGGACCGCATGCTGTCGCTGCACGATTACCGCCGCCTCGTCGACAGCCGCGGCAGCGTGCAGGAGGTCATGCTCGGCTATTCCGACAGCAACAAGGATGGCGGCTTCGTCACCTCGGGCTGGGAGCTCTACAAGGCCGAGATCGGGCTCGTCGAAGTATTCGAGCGGCATCACGTCCGGCTGCGCCTGTTCCACGGCCGCGGAGGCTCGGTCGGCCGCGGCGGCGGGCCGAGCTATGATGCCATCATCGCGCAGCCCGGCGGTGCCGTGAACGGCCAGATTCGCATCACCGAGCAGGGCGAGATCATCTCGTCGAAATATTCCAACGCCGAGGTCGGCCGCAGCAATCTGGAGATCCTCGCCGCGGCGACGCTGGAGGCGAGTCTCCTGAATCCGCGCCAGAGCGCGCCGCGCCGCGAATACCTGACCGCGATGGACGAATTGTCGAACCTCGCCTTCAAAGCCTATCGTGGCCTCGTCTACGAGACCGACGGCTTCGTCGATTATTTCTGGGCCTCCACCGTCATCAACGAGATCGCAACGCTCAACATCGGCAGTCGCCCGGCCTCGCGCAAGAAGACCCGGGCGATCGAGGATTTGCGCGCGATCCCCTGGGTGTTCTCCTGGGCGCAATGCCGCCTGATGCTGCCGGGCTGGTACGGTTTTGGCAGCGCGGTCGAGCAGTGGATCGCTGATCATCCCGACCAGGGCATGCCGTTCCTGAAAGAGCTCTACAGGGAATGGCCGTTCTTCCGCATGCTGCTCTCGAACATGGACATGGTGCTGGCGAAAAGCTCGATCGCGATCGCCTCGCGCTATGCCGAACTCGTGCCGGACGAAGCCCTGCGCGAGAAGATCTTCGGTCGTATCCGCCGCGAATGGCATTCCTGCATCGAGACGCTGCTCGACATCATGGGCCAGGATCGGTTGCTTCAGAGCAACCCGCTGCTGGAGCGCTCCGTGCGCCACCGCTTCCCCTATCTCGATCCGCTCAACCATGTGCAGGTCGAGCTGTTGAAGGAGCACCGCGCGCAGAACCCGGATGAGCAGGTGCTGCGTGGAATCCAGCTCACGATCAACGGCATCTCGGCGGGGCTGAGGAATACGGGTTGAGCGGCGAGTGGCGAATGGCGAGTAGCGCCATTCGCCACTCACTATTCGCTTACTTCAACAGAAATGCGCGCCCTGCGTCTCCACATACACGGCATAGAGCGACTGACTTGCGGTCATGAACAGGCGGTTGCGCTTCTTGCCGCCGAAGCAGACATTGGCGCAGGTCTCGGGCAGCAGGATCTGGCCGATGCGCGCACCGTCGGTCGGCGCGAACACCTGCACGCCGTCATAGCCGGGTCCGACCCAGCCGGCGCCGACCCAGATGTTGCCTTCGGTATCGACGCGCAAGCCGTCGGGGAAACCCGACTTGCTGTCGAGCTTCATGTCGATCAGCTTCTTCGGGTTCGACAGCTTGGCACCGTCGATGTCGTAGGACCACACCACGTTCTCGGCCTGCGGATAATGCGTGATGCCGGTATCGCAGACATAGAGCTTCTTGTAGTCGTGGCTGAAGGCGATGCCGTTCGGCTTGAACGGCTCGTCGGCGACCTTCGCGACCTGCCCGGTCTGGGTGTCCAGGCGATAGACAGCTTCCTTTTGATGAGGTTGGAGCGAGCCGGTGTTGGCAAGCTTGCCTTCGTAGATGCTGATCGCGCCATAACCGGGATCGGTGAACCAGATCGCCTTGTCGTTAGGATGCACCACCATGTCGTTCGGGCCGTTGAGCGGCTTGCCGCCTGCCTGCTCGGCCAGCGCCGTTACCGAACCGTCGTGCTCGTAGCGGACGAGGCGGGTGCGCTCGGCGCTGATCTGACGTCCTTCGGTGTCGAACGAGTTGCCGTTGGCTTCGTTCGACGGCTTGTGGAACTGCTCGGAGATGTGACCGTCGTCGTCGAGATAGCGAAGCTGACGGTTGGCTGGGATGTCGCTCCAGACGAGATATTGCCCCTGCGCATTCCACGCCGGTCCCTCCGCCCACAGGCAGCCGGTATAGAGCCGCTTGATCGCGGTGTTGCCGACCTTGGCCTTGAAGCGCTTGGGGTCGATGACGACGATGTCGGGGTCGGGATAGCGCTGCGGCTCGGCATTGGCGCCGAAGTCGCGCGCGTTGGCCTGCGAGGCGAGGACGGTGGAGGCGGCGAGAGCCGCCGTGCCTTTGAGGAGAGCGCGGCGCCCAAGGCCGCCGGTGGCAGAGATGTCGGGGTTAGTCAGTATTCTTGTCATGGTTTCCTCCCAAAGTTTGTTGGGAGGGCACCATCCGCCCGCATTCGGGCGTAAAGCAGGGCGATCTCAGGCCGAGGCAGCCGGAGATCGCAGGGCAGGGATGCCGGAAACGCGGCTAGACGGGATCCCAGGTGAAGATGTCGGCGGAACGGTCGAGCTTGTAGAACGAGCCCTTCAGCGCCGGCATGCCATGTTCCGCGATCGACTGCGGCGTCCAGCCTTCGCTCCGCTGCACCGAGCGGATCGGACGGTTCTGGCTGAACAGGAAGATCTCGTTCATGCGCACGCCAAAGATCTGCCCGGTGACGTCCTTGGCGGGATCTGAGAGAAGATAGCCGCAGAGCGGGGCGATCTTCTCCGGTCCCATCTGCTTGATCTTCTCGACGCGCGCCTTCTCGGCTTCGGTCTCGGTCGGGATGGTGCCGATCATGCGGGTCCAGGCGAACGGCGAGACGCAGTTGGAGCGGACGTTGAAGCGGCCCATGTCGAGCGCAATGGATTTTGAGAGCCCGACGATGCCGAGCTTGGCGGCGGCGTAATTGGCTTGTCCAAAGTTGCCGATCAGGCCGGAGGTCGAGGTGAAGTGCACGAAGGAGCCTGACTCCTGCTCGCGGAAGATCCGCGCCGCGGCGTGGGACACGTAGAACGAGCCCATCAAATGCACCTTGATGACGGCCTCGAACGCTTCCACGCTCATCTTGTGGAAGATCATGTCGCGCAAGATGCCGGCATTGTTGACGACGCCATCGAGCCGGCCGAAATGATCGGTCGCGGTCTTCACGATCTTGCTGGCGGGAATTGCTTCGGCCACCGACTCGAAGTTCGCAACCGCAGTGCCGCCGCGCTTCTTGATCTCCTCGACCACCTCCTCGGCAGGCGCCGCGTTCGAGCCGGCGCCGTCGGCGGCACCGCCGGGATCGTTGACCACGACCTTGGCGCCTTCCGCGGCGCACAGCAGCGCGATCTCCCGCCCGATGCCGCGGCCTGCGCCGGTGACGATGATGACCTTGTCCTGCAGTGATTTGCTCATGTGAACTACCTCTCGTTCGTAAACACGATCGTGCCTGATGCCGCGAACATGCCGCCGACGCCGTGACACACCGAAATCTTCGCGCCAGGGACCTGCGCCGGCGCGATGCCGCGCATCTGGCGCACGCTCTCCTGGAGCGCGTACATGCCGTACATGCCGGAGTGCATGTAACTCAATCCGCCGCCATTGGTGTTGAGCGGCAGCTTGGCCCCCGGCCGCGTGTTGCCGTCTGCGATGAACCCGCCGGTCTCCTCATACGGCATGAAGCCGAGATCGCCGAGACCGAACAGCGGCAGATGTGCGAACGCGTCGTAGATCATGAGATGGTCGACGTCGGCGTGCGCGATGCCGGCTTCCTTGAAGGCGAGGGGCCCTGCGGTCTTGAACGCGCGCGAGGAGTTGAAGGTCTCCATCTGGCTGACCATCGGCGTCTCGACGCTCTCGCCGGTGCCCATGATGTAGACGGGCTTGCGCGGAAAGTCCCTGGCCCGATCCGCCGAGGTCAGGATCAGCGCGCCGCCGCCATCGGTGACCAGGCAGCATTGGAGCAGGCGGAACGGATAGGCGATCATGCGCGAGTTGAGGACATCGGCGACCGTGATCGGGTCCTTCATCGTCGCGCGCGGATTCTTCGCCGCCCATTCCCGCTGCACCACTGCGACCGAAGCCAGCTGTTCATGCGTGATGCCGTAGGTCTTCATGAAGCGCAGCACGGGGATCGGGAACATGCTGGGCGGGCCGTAGACACCATAGGGCGCCTCGAACTGGCCGTTGAGGCTGTCTGCCGGCGTCGAGCGCGGCAATTTGCCGATCATCGACTTGCCGCTCTCGGCATGGGTGATCAGCACGGTCTTGCACAGGCCGGCCTCGATCGCCGCGGCGGCATGCCGGACGTGCAGCATGAAGGAGCAGCCACCAACCGAGGTGCCGTCCACCCAGGTCGGCTTGATGCCGAGATAATGGCAGACCTGCTGCGGTGTTTCGACCGCGGTGGCAAAGCCGTCAATGTCGGAGAGTTTCAGCCCGGCATCGGCGATGGCATTGAGCGCCGCGTCGGCATGGAGCTGGAGCTGCGAGGCGTTGGGGATGACACCGAGTTCGGTGGTCTCGGCCGCGCCGACGACGGCAACCTGGTTCTTGCGCATGGCTTACCCCTTCGCCGGACGGAAGACGGGGAGGGTGATCTTGTCGTCGAGTTTCTCAAAGGCGACCTCGAGCTTCATGTCGAGCTCGAGTGCCTCCGGCGTCTGCGGGCAGTCGATGATGTTGCTCATCATCCGCGGCCCCTCGGCGAGCTCGACCACCGCGATCGCGTAGGGCGGCGTGAAGCCGGGCGCGGCAGGGCGGTGATTGATCACGTAGCTGTAAAGAAAGCCCTTGCCGCTTGCTTTGAACACCGAGACCTTGCGCGAGGCGCAGGAAGGGCAGAACGGGCGCGGCGGGAAGTAGACATGCGCGCAGGCGTCGCAACGCTGCAGGCGCAATTCGCCCGCCTTTGTACCGTCCCAGAAATGCTGGTTTCCGGCGTTGGTTTCGGTCGCGCGCGCTGCGGTTCGGCCATATCGGCAGCTCCTCCCAAGAGACAGGCTTCGCGCCCGCCTGTTTCGATCTTGATGCGACAATCGACCATAGTGCGTCAACGGTCCAGCAATGCACATGCATGCCATCATGCGCACAATGCTTGTGTCGAACTGAGCCAGCGCTATAGATTGCGCGCGCCAATATTCCGTGAGACAGACATGCCCGATTTTCCGACGCTGGCGAAGCTCGCCGAAGACCTCGAAAGCGGCCGCACCACCTCCCGCAAGCTGGTCGAGGCGTGCCTTGCCAGGATCGCCGATCCCACCGGTGAGGGCCAACGCGCCTTCATACATGTCGACAAGGACGCCGCGCTCGCGGCGGCGGACGCGATGGACGGCTTGCGCAAGGCCAAGGCCGCGCCATCGCGCTATGCCGGTATTCCGATCTCGATCAAGGATCTCTTCGACATCAAGGGGCAGACGACGCGCGCCGGCTCCCGTGCGCTCGACGATTCCGATCCGGCGGAGCACGACGCGGCGGCGGTTGCGCGGCTGCGCGGCGCCGGCTTCGTCGTGATCGGGCGAACCAACATGACCGAGTTCGCCTATTCCGGCATCGGCATCAATCCGCATTACGGCACGCCGAAGGGCGCCTGGAACCGGGCGGAGGGCCACGTCCCCGGCGGCTCGTCCTCGGGCGCGGCAGTGTCCGTGCTCGACGGCATGGCGCATGGCGCGCTCGGCACCGATACCGGCGGTTCCTGTCGGATTCCGGCCGCCTTCAACGGCATCGTCGGCTACAAGCCGACGCAGCGCCGTGTGCCGCTCGACGGCTCTGTGCCGCTGTCGTTCTCGCTCGACAGCATCGGCCCGCTGGCGCGATCGGTCAGTTGCTGTGCCATACTCGATGCGGTGCTCGCCAACGAGCCGATCACCGCGGTGAAGCCGCGACCCGTAAAGGGCATGCGGCTCGCCGTGCCGACCACGATCGCGCTCGACGACCTCGACACAGCCGTCTCTGAAACCTTCGAGCGCGCGCTGAAGGCGCTCGCCGATCACGGCGCCATCATCGAGCGCATCGAGATGGCTGAATTCCACGACATCGGCCCGATGAACGCCAAGGGCGGCTTTGCCGCGGCCGAGAGCTATGCCTGGCACCGCTATCTCATCACGTCCAAGGGCGATGTCTACGATCCACGCGTCGCTGTCCGCATCATGCGCGGCGAGGCGCAGAGCGCGGCCGACTACATCGATCTGCTCAACGAGCGCCGCTCGCTGATCGCCCGCGTCAATGCACGCATCGCGCCCTATGACGCCCTGGTGCTGCCCACCACCGCCAACACGCCGCCGAAGATTGCCGATCTCGCCGACGACAAGGCGTTCACCACCCAGAACCTGCGTGCCCTGCGCAATTGCACCCTGATCAACATGATCGACGGCTGCGCCATCTCGCTGCCTGCGCATCGTCAGGGCGCCGTTCCCGTCGGCCTGATGCTGGCCGGCGCCGGCGGATCCGACCGCCGTATCTTCGAACTTGCTGCCGGCATGGAGGCCGTGATCCGTGTTTGACCTGACCTTCACCGTCGACGCCCAGGACACCACGACGCCGCTGACGCTGGCGATCGACCAGATGATCATCGCCGGCTGGACCGGCCGCGATCCTGTCGCGCGCGACAAGCACATCGCCGAGCTGCAAGAGATGGGCATCGCCCCTCCGGCCTCGACGCCGATCTACTACCGCGCCTCGGCGCGGCGGCTGACGATGGAAGACCGCATCGAATGTACCGGCGGCGAGTCGTCCGGCGAGGTCGAGTTCGTGCTGATCGGCTGGCAGGGCCGCATCTTCGTCGGCTGCGGCTCCGATCACACCGACCGCAAGGTCGAGGCCTATAGCGTCACGGTCTCAAAGCAGATGTGCGACAAGCCGATCGCCTCCACGCTGTGGGAGCTCGAGGACGTCATCGGCCATTGGGACAGGATGATTTTGCGATCCTACGCCACGATCAACGGCGAGCGCGTGCTCTACCAGGAGGGCACGCTCGATGCGATGCTCCCGGTCCCTGACCTCATCACGCGCGGCTTTCCGGGCGGGAAGCTGCCCGACGGCTGCGCCATGTTCGGCGGCACCTTCGCCGCCAAGGGCGGCATCCGCCCCGCCGGCCGCTTCGATTTCGAGCTGGAGGATCCCGTGCTGAAGCGCACGATCAAGCACGGCTATGACGTGGTGACGCTCCCGGTGCTGGGTTGATAGCTCTCCATCGTCATTGCGAGCGAAGCGAAGCAATCCAGACTGGTTCCGCGGAGGGACTCTGGATTGCTTCGTCGCAAGGGCTCCTCGCAATGACGGGAAGATAGTCGGAAATCGGGTGGCGGCGGAGGGCGGCATATTGCGAGAGTCGTAGCCATGACAGCAACAGCACGCAAATCAGCCCCTAAGCTATCCGTCGACATTGCCTCCCACGTCGACATCCTCGACTGGCCGCAGATCACCGCCGAACTCGACAGCCAGGGCTGCGCCGTCCTGAAGAACCTGCTCACGCCGGACCAATGCCGCGCCGTGACCGCCCTCTATCCCGACGACACACACTTCCGCAGCCGCATCGTCATGGGCCGCCACGGCTTTGGCCGAGGCGAGTACAAATATTTCTCCTATCCACTCCCCGACTTGATCGCGCAGATGCGTCCGGCGCTCTATGCGCATCTTCAGGGCGTCGCCAACCGCTGGAACGAGGCGATGGGGATCGACATCCGCTATCCCGCCGCGCACGCAGCTTTCCTGAAGCGCTGCCACGAGGCCGGCCAGAGCCGGCCGACGCCGCTGCTGCTGCAATATGAGGCTGGCGACTACAATTGCCTGCATCAGGATCTCTATGGCGAGCACGTGTTCCCGATCCAGGTCGCGATCCTGCTGTCAGAGCCTAGGCGCGATTTCACCGGCGGCGAGTTCGTGCTGACCGAGCAACGGCCACGCATGCAGTCCCGCGCCGAGGTGGTGCCGCTGGCACAGGGCGATGCGGTGGCCTTTGCCGTGCATCACCGGCCGGTGCAGGGGACACGCGGCACCTACCGCGTTAATCTCCGCCATGGCGTCAGCCGTATCAGGTCCGGCCAGCGCCACACGCTGGGTGTGATTTTTCATGATGCCAAATGAGCGCTGCGATTGATGGGTGATCTGTTCGACAGCGTCGCCGAGGCGCAGCCATCGCGCGAGGAGATCGCCGACGGCGCCGTGCTGCTGCGCGGCTTCGTCAAGCCGATCGAGAGCGAGCTGCTCGAAGCCGTGCGCGCCATCGTGGCGCAATCGCCGTTCCGGCGCATGACGACGCCCGGCGGCTACCAGATGTCGGTGGCCATGACCAATTGCGGCGAGCGCGGCTGGATCACCGATCACACCGGCTATCGCTACGATCCGATCGATCCGCGAACTGGCGCGTCTTGGCCCGCGATGCCGCCCGTGTTTCGGGCTCTCGCCCGCCGCGCGGCGGAGCAGGGCGGCTTCAAAGACTTCGCGCCCGATGCCTGCCTCGTCAACCGCTACGAGCCCGGCACGCGGCTGTCGCTGCATCAGGACAAGGACGAGCTCGACTATTCGGCCCCGATCGCCTCGGTCTCGCTCGGCCTGTCCGCGACTTTCCTGTTCGGCGGCCTGGCGCGCAGCGATAAGCCGCGCCGCTTCCGCCTGGTGCATGGCGACGTCGTGGTCTGGGGCGGCGCTAGCAGGCTCGCCTATCACGGCGTCGCGCCGCTCGCCGACGGCGAACATGCGCTGCTCGGACGGAAGCGGATCAATTTGACCTTCCGCAGGACGCGCTGACGCTTACGGCTTCGGCGGGTGAATGAACGCCCACGGACTGACTTCGGAGTCCCGCGTCACCTCGACCGAGATCAGATAGGGCCCGCCATGGGCGAGCGCCTTCTCCATCGCCGCCTTGAACTGGTCCGGCGCGGTGATGCGCGCCGCCGCAACGCCGAAGGATTCGGCGAGCTTGACGAAATCCGGATTGACGAGATCCGAGGCTACCACGCGGCCGTCAAAGCGTTCGCGCTGGTCGCGGCGCACATTGCCGTAGGCATTATTGTTGAACACCAGCGTCACCACGCCGATGTTGAACTGCACGGCGGTCGAGAGCTCCTGCACGCCGAACATGAAGCCGCCGTCGCCGGTGATCGCCACCACCGGCTTGTCGGGGTTGGCGACCTTGGCGCCGAGCGCAGTCGGAAAGCCGGAGCCGAGCGTGCCCTGATATCCTGACGTGATGAAGGTGCGCGGCTCATAGACTGGAAAGCCGTACCAGGAGGCGAAGCCGAACTGTGACAATTCATCTGTCACGATCGCGTTTGCCGGCAGCACCTCGCGCAGGATGTTGAGATACGCCATCTGCGGCTGGATGCGCTGGATCTCCGCTTGCGCGGTTGCGGTGGCCTCGCGGATGTCTCCGCGCCGGCCGCGGCTTCGCGCATAGCCGGCCTTCTTCACGGCTGCGACGAGATCGGCGGTGCCGGCCTTCGCGTCGGCGACAATAGCGGTATCGGAAGCGAGCCGGCGCATCTCGGCCGGATCGATGTCGATCCTGACAGATTTCAGTCCCTTCGGCTGATAGGGCCAGCGGAAGCCCGAGGCCGGCAGCTCCGCGCGGGTGCCGATTGCGATCATCAAATCGGTCGTGGGCCACAGCTTGTAGGCGGCGGCCATGGTGAGTCCGAGCTCGTGCGCATTGGAGACGATGCCGCGGCCGCTGCGGAAGGCAACGACGGGCGCATCGATCATCTCGGCGAGTTCGAGGATCTCCTCGCGCGCATCGATGGCGCCGCTGCCGACGAAAATCATCGGCGCCTTGCTAGTCTTGATCAGCGCGGCGGCCTGCTTGATCAGGTCAGGATCGGGCTGCGGCGCAGGCAGCGGTTCCAGCCGCTGTGCGGCCGCGGTGTCGGCGCGTTGGGTGAAAACGTCCCAGGGCATCTCGACAGAAGCAGGCCCGCGGCGGCCGGAGGTCATCTCCTGGAACGCGCGCGCGACGACCGTCGGCGCGTTGCCGGGATATTCGATGCGATCGGCCCATTTCACATAGGTCCGCACGGTCGCGAGCTGGTCCGGCATCTCATGCAGATGGCCGCGGCCCTTTCCCAAAAATGGCGTCGGCACCTGGCCGGTGACGCAGAGCACCGGCTCGTTGCAGCCGAAGGCGGTGAGCAGCGCCGCGCTGGCGTTGAGCACGCCGGGGCCGGGCACCACGCTGAACACGCCGGGCCTGCCGCTGGAGCGCGCATAACCGAAGGCCATGTAGCCGCAGGCCTGCTCGTGCCGCGCGCCGATCACCTTGAGCTGGGCCTGATGGAAAGCGTCGAATAGGCCGTAGACCTGCGCGCCGGGCAGGCCGAAGACGGTGTCGACTCCGTGAGCAACGAGGCCGCTTACGATCGCTTCGCCGCCGGTGAGGGTGGTCATGGTGCTATTCCACTTCGAGTGTTGTCCGGGCTTCATCGACGACGCAGTTGCGCATGCTTGCGATGCCCTCGGCTTCGACGTCGATCACGTTCCCAAATGCGAGTGTGGCAAAGGTCGAGATGTCCCTGCCAGGGCAGGGAATGGGAACGTCAGCCGGGCTGCGCCTCCGCTTTCAGGGCGTCATGGATGTTGTTGCGCTTCCAGCTCGTGTCCTTGTCGTTGATCTGCATGTCGAACGACAAGGCAAACTTGCTGGCCGCGAAGACGGGATCGAGATGTCTGGAGAGCGCCTGGAAGACGTGCTCGCCGGCCTTCTGACGCGTCTTGAGGTCGCGGCCCTCGCCGATGCGCAGCACCATGTCGAGAAAGCCGTATTCTTGCCGCGCATCCGCGATCGCGTAATGCTCGCACTTGACGGCGCGAACGCGGATGCCGCCGAGCGGGAAGATCCCGGTCTCGACCGCCGCCTTGCGCACGACTTCGCATACCAGGCCCATGTCGAGGCGGCCATCGAGATTGGCCGAATATTCGATCGTGAAATGCGGCATCGCGGTTTCACCCTGTCTTCTTGTTCGCCTAAGCGAAGTAGCAGCTCACCGAGCCGTAGCCGCCATAGTCGGCCTGAATTGTGTCGCCCTTGCGGGTCTCGATCGGGCGGATGAAGGAGCCGGCGAGCACGACCTGTCCGGGCTCCAGCGCTAGCCCAAGCGGCGCGATCTTGTTGGCGAGCCAGGCCACCGCAGTTGCGGGATGGTTGAGCACGCCGGCGGCAAGGCCCGTCTCCTCAAGCTGACCGTTCCGGAAACACAGCGCGCCGACCCAGCGCAAATCGGCCTCCAGCGGCCGGATCGGCCGGCCGCCGAGCACGATGCCGGCATTGGCCGCATTGTCGGCGATGGTGTCGAAAATCTTTCGCGTCGCCTTGGTCTTGGGATCGACGCGCTCGATGCGCGTGTCCAAAATCTCCAGCGCGGGCACCACGAAGTCGGTCGCGTTGAGCACGTCGAACATCGTGCAGTCGGGTCCTGCGAGGCGCTTGCTCATGACGAAGGCGAGCTCCGCTTCCACGCGCGTTGCGATGAAGCGCTCGGTCGGAATGATGCCGCCGTCGGCAAAGAACATGTCGTCGAGCAGCACGCCGGAATCCGGCTCATCGATATTGAGCGCGCTCTGCATCGCCTTCGAGGTCAGGCCGATCTTGTGGCCTTTGACGATGCGCCCCTCCGCGATCTTGACGTCGACCCAGGCCTTCTGAATCGCGTAGGCATCGGCAATGGTGATGTCAGGGAAATCCTGCGAGAGCTGCCGGATCTGCGTGCGGGTCTTCTCCGCCTGGTGCAGACGCCTCGCGCAAGCTTGGATATCGTCGGTGGAAAGCGCCATTTGTGATCTTACAAATCGTGGTGCCCGGAGATGCTTAACATGTTAAGTGAATGCGTCAAACACAAATTGGGCTTGCTGCACTGCAAACATTTTGCGGCTTGAAAGGGCGTCATGACGAAGAAATCCGCTGATCCCGCCAACGGAAGCGCGCCTGCCGCGCGCCAGGTGCCGATGCGCGACTTCTCGCGCTCGCTGCCGATGTCATTGCTACGGGCGCGCGAGGCGGTGATGCGGCAATTCCGCCCCTCGCTGCGCGAGCACGGGTTGACCGAGCAGCAATGGCGCATCCTGCGCGCGCTCGCGGCCATCGAGGCGGTCGAGGTCACGGAACTCGCGCGCACGGCGTTTCTGCTCGGGCCGAGCCTGTCACGCATCCTGCGCGACCTCGAGGCCCGCAATCTGATCGAGCGCAAGACCGCCAAAGCGGACCAGCGCCGCAGCATGGTCTCGATCTCGAAAGAGGGCGTGAAGCTGATGGCCTCCGTGGCGCCGACGTCGGAGGCGATCTATACCGAGATCACGCGACGCTTTGGCGCGCGCAAGCTCGCCGAGTTGCAGGACATGCTCGGCGAGCTCGAGCAGAGTCTCGCAGGCCTCGGCGCCGGCGAGGAGGCAAGTGCCGAGGAGTGAAAGCAGATATGCGCGAGCGCGCGGCAACAGCCATGGACATAGCCGCGTTTTTTCGCTCAAAGTGCCGCCCAAGCCGATCGCTAGAAAGTCGGCGCCGGGACGGATGGCGCCCCTCTTGTCGGATGACATCTTGCGTTATCGCGAGCGTAGCGCGGCGATCGAGTTCGCGGTAATAACGGCATCGCCTTGTCGCGGCACTCGTCATGGTGACGACGGTCCAAACAACAAAGAAGGAAGGCAACGTGGCGAACAAAGTTAAGGAAACTTGGAAGTCGGGCAAGGCCGTGGTCAACGCGTGGCTCGCAATTCCCTCCGGCTTCTCGGCCGAGATGATCGCGCAATGCGGCTTCGACAGCGTCACCGTCGACATGCAGCACGGCGTGCAGGACTATCTGTCGATGGTCCAGTGCTTCCAGGCCATGGACAAGCATCCGATCACGCCGATGGTCCGCGTGCCCTGGAACGAGCCCGGCATCATCGGCAAGGTGCTCGACGGCGGCGCCTATGGCGTGATCTGCCCGATGGTCAACACGCCGCAGGAAGCCAGGAACCTCGTCTCCTATTCGAAATATCCGCCGAAGGGCGTGCGCTCCAACGGTCCGATCCGCGCCGGCATGTACGGCACCGCGGGCTCCTACCAGAAGACGGCCAACGACGAGATCGTGCTGCTGCCGATGATGGAGACGAGGACCGCGGTCGAGAACATGGAAGCGATCCTGGACGTCGAAGGCATCGACGGCGTCTATATCGGTCCGTCCGATCTCGGCTTCTCCTACGGCCTCGAGCCCAAGCTCGATCGCAGCGAGCCGGAGATCCTCGCGATCTATGAGAAGATCATCAAGGAGTGCGGCAAGCGCGGCCTCAACCCGGGCATCCATTGCAGCGGCGCCGAAGGCGCAGCGCGCGCCATCAACATGGGCTTCAAGCTGGTGACGCTCTCGAACGAGGTCGGCCTGATGACGACCTACGCCAAGATGCAGGTCAACGCGACCCGCAAGGAGTCGGGCGGCAAGGCCTGATCTCTCTCCTTTCCCTCTCCCCGTTCTTACGGGGAGAGGGTTAGGGTGAGGGGCCTCTCTCAACACGGACTAATCTAACGATCGAGCGCGCAGCTCGCCCCTCACCCGGATCGCATTGGACGATGCTTCGCATCGCCAAACGCGATCCGACCTCTCCCCGTAAGAGCGGGGAGAGGTGAAGTAAGACCGAAGGAGATACCCATGACCATCAGCCCCGTCATCCGCCTGCATCCTGATGATGGCGTGGTGATCGCGCGCGCGAGCCTGCCGCCCGGAACGGTGGTCGCCGACGGCGTGACCACGATCGACCGCATTCCCTCCGGCCATAAGGTCGCGATCAAGCCGATCGCATTGGGCGAACCGGTCAAGCGCTACGGCCAGATCATCGGCTTTGCCACCCAGGCCATCGCGCCGGGCCAGCACGTGCACACGCAGAACTGCGGCATGGGCGATTTCGCCAAGGACTATGCCTATTGTGCCGACGTCAAGCCGACGCCGAACTTCGACCTGCCCGCGACCTTCGAGGGCATCCGCCGTCCCGACGGCCGCGTCGCCACGCGCAACTATATCGGCATCCTGACCTCGGTGAATTGCAGCGCGCATGTCGCGAGCCTCGTCGCCGACGTCTTCAAGAAGAACCCCTTCACCGGCGACAATCCGCTCGCTGACTTCCCCAATGTCGATGGCGTGGTCGCGCTGACTCACAAGACCGGCTGCGGCATGACGCAGAACGAGCCCCTGGCGCTGCTCCGCCGCACGCTCGGCGGCTATGCGCGGCACGTCAATTTCTCCCACGTCATCGTGCTCGGCCTCGGCTGCGAGGTGAACCAGATCGGCGGCCTGATGGAAGAGCAGAAGCTCGCCGGCCGCTTGCGCGCGATGGACATCCAGGAGGTCGGCGGCACCCGCAAGACGGTGGAGGCGGGCATCGCCTTCGTGCGCGAGGCGCTCGCTGACGCGAACAAGGTCAAGCGCGAAACGGTGCCGGCAAGCGAGCTCACGGTAGCCCTGCAATGCGGCGGCTCGGACGGTTATTCCGGCGTGTCTGCCAATCCGGCATTGGGTGCGGCGAGCGATCTCATCGTTCGTCACGGCGGCACCGTGATCCTCTCGGAGACGCCCGAGACCTACGGTGCCGAGCATCTGCTGACGCGCCGCGCCGTCAGCCGCGAGGTCGGCGAGAAGCTGGTCGACCTCATGCGCTGGTGGGACGCGTATACCGAGCGCGAAGGCGCCGAGATGAACGCCAATCCAAGCCCCGGCAACAAGGCCGGCGGCCTCACCACCATCCTGGAAAAGTCGCTCGGCGCGATGGCGAAGGCCGGCACCACCAATCTCGTCGAGGTGCTGCGCTACGCCGAGCCCGTCACCAAGAAGGGTTTCGTGTTCATGGACACGCCCGGCTACGATCCGGTCGCGGCGACCGGCCAAGTGGCAGGCGGCGCCAATCTCGTCTGCTTCACCACCGGGCGCGGCAGCGTGTTTGGCTGCAAGCCGGCGCCGTCGATCAAGCTTGCCACCAACACGCCCATGTACAAGCGCATGGAAGAGGACATGGACGTCAATTGCGGCACCATCCTCGAAGGCGAGGAGAGCGTCGAGAGTTGCGGCCAGCGCATCTTCGAACTCGTCCTCAAGACCGCCTCGGGACAGCCGACCAAGAGCGAGAGCTTCGATTTCGGCGGCGCCGAGTTCGCGCCGTGGGTGTTAGGGGCGACGATGTAATCTCCTCATCGTGCGCCGGCGGTAGCTAAACACTGCACGGCGACGCACCTAGGTAATGATACGGAGGCGTCAAGTGATCGCGCTGGTTCCCGTGGTCACGCCTGATTAACATCTCTCGCCGTAGTTCTGGAGAGATGCGAGCTCCACTCACTCGGGGCATTCGCCCTTCGTGAGGATTCGTCAACGATGACGCGTGCGATACGGCCGACCGGCGTGGAAAATCTCCTCGGGAGGAGGAGCTGATCGTATCGAAGACTGATCTCAAGGGCCGCATCACCTACGCCAACGACGTTTTCCTCCGCATGGCGAAGTACAGCTATGCCGAGCTGATGGGCGCTCCCCATAGCCTGATCCGCCACCCCGACATGCCGCGCTGCGTCTTCAAGCTGTTGTGGGATACGCTCGAGGCCAAGCAGGAAATCTTCGCCTACGTCGTCAATCTCGCCAAAGACGGCAGCCATTATTGGGTGTTTGCTCACGTCACCCCAACGCTGGACGATCGCGGCAATATCATCGGCTCCCACTCCAACCGCCGCAAACCCGATCCTGCGCAGATCGAGCGCATCAAGCCGATTACAAGGCGCTATGCGCCGAAGAGGCGCGCCACTCCAATGCCAAGAACGGCATGCGCGCGAGCTTCGAGATGATGGTCGGCCTGCTCAAGCAAAACGGTGTCGCCTACGATGAATTTGTGCTCTCTCTCTAAGGCGCAAGCCGCTGCTGGCCTTGCCTGCCTGCTCGCCGTCGTTGTCCTCACGTTGTCGATTGCGGGCGCATTGACTGCTGCTCCGGCCGCTGCGCTGCTCGGCGCCATCGTGCTGCTGCTCGGCTACACGGTCTGGAACCAGCGCCGTTCGCTGGCTGCAATCGAAGAGTTCGCGGAGGTATGCCGCAAGGCCGCCCATGGCGACCTCGAAGTGCGCGCGTTCGGCGATCGGCAGCCCGGCCGCATCGGAATGATTCAGAAATCGGTCAACGACTTGCTCGACGTCACCGATGCCTTCGTCCGCGAAGCTTCGGCGTCGATGGACTATGCGAGCCGCGGCAAGCATTTTCGCAAGATCCTGGCGCGCGGGTTGCCCGGCTCGTTCCGCCGTTCGGCTTCCGTGATCAATTCCGGCACCGACAGCCTCGGCCGCCGTGTCGTCGAGATCTCAGAGCTCGCAAAGCAGTTCGGCACGCATCTCGACCAGGTCGCCGGCGGCCTGATGAGTGCCGCGACCGATCTCGAGGCCGACGCCGGCCAGATGTCCGCGGCGGCCGAGACGACCAGCCGCCAGACGTCCGGGATGCGCAGCGCGTCCGATCAAGCCTCGAACAACGTCGCGACGGTGGCGAGCGCGGCGGAACAACTCGCGTCCTCGATCGCCGAGATCAGCCGCCAAGTGGCCGGCTCGACCACGAGCACGGGGCGGGCGGTGAACGAAGCCAATCGCGCCGGCAGCGAGATCCGCACGCTCGCGGACGCGGCGCTGCGGATCGGCGACGTCGTCAAGCTGATCAGCGAGATCGCCGAGCAGACCAACCTCTTGGCGCTCAACGCCACGATCGAGGCGGCGCGGGCGGGCGAAGCCGGCCGCGGCTTCGCGGTGGTGGCGTCCGAGGTGAAAAGCCTCGCCAACCAGACTGCGAGGGCGACCGAGAATCAGCGCCAAGGTCGGCGAGATGCAGCAATCGACGACCAACTCGGTCGCGGCGGTCGAGGCGATTGCGCAAACCATCGCAGAGATCGACGGGATCACCGCCAGCATTGCGGCTTCGATCGACCAGCAGGGGGCCGCGACGCGCGAGATCGCCCGCAACGTCCAGGAGGCCTCGTTCAGCACGACGCAGGTGTCCTCCAACGTCACCGGCATCAACGAGGCCGCCGCCGACACCGGCCGCGTCGCGAGCCGCGTCAACAGCGCCTCCGAACGCGTCCATGGCGAGGTCGAGACGCTCCGGCGCGAGGTGACGCAGTTCCTGCAGCGGCTGACCTCGGCGGCGTAACGCTGCGCCACCCACCGCTGTCGCACCGGACAAGCGCGTCCTAAAGCGCGCGCCGATCCGGGGCCCATAGCCACCGGCAGAACCGTAGGGTGGGCAAAGGCGCTGTTGCGCCGTGCCCACCATCGATCCACATTGCAACAGAAGCGGTGGGCACGCTTCCGCCTTCGCTCTTCGAGCTACGGCGGACAAGTCGCTTTGCCCAGCCTACGATACTGCCCGCGTAGCGCGGATACTTCCTAGGCACGGTCTGCCCGTTGTTAGTGCTTGATCGCATTGACATCAGGTGTTCTGCTCAAAAAAGCTGCTGGAGCACCGTACCCCGTGTCGATCTACGTCGCATTACACCACGTCACGCACTACAAATACGACCGCCCGATCGATCTCGGCCCGCAGACCATCCGCCTGCGGCCGGCGCCGCATACGCGCACGCCGATCCTGAGCTATTCGCTGAAGGTCACGCCATCCAATCATTTCGTGAACTGGCAGCAGGACCCGCAAGGCAATTGGCTCGCCCGCTATGTCTTCCCGGAGAAGACGACCGAGCTGAAATTCGAGGTCGATCTCACGACGCAGATGACCGTGGTCAATCCGTTCGACTTCTTCGTCGAGCCCTATGCCGACAGTTTTCCGTTCGACTATCCGAAGGACCTGAAGACGGAGCTTGCGCCGTATCTCGAGACCATCAAACCCGATCGCCTGTTTGCGAAATATCTCGATACGATCCCGCACGAAGCGCCGAACACCGTCAACTTCCTGGTCGAGCTCAATCGCGAGCTGCAGAAGAAGATCCGCTACATTATCCGCATGGAGCCGGGCGTGCAGACGCCGGAGGAGACGCTCGCCTCCGGCGCCGGCTCGTGCCGCGACTCCGCGTGGCTCTTGATCCAGACGCTCCGCCATCTCGGGCTCGCCGCGCGCTTCGTCTCCGGCTATCTCATTCAGATCCGTCCCGACATCGACCCGATCGAGGGACCGCCGGAAGTGGAGAACGATTTCACCGATCTGCACGCCTGGGCCGAGGTTTACCTGCCTGGCGCGGGCTGGATCGGTTTTGACGCGACCTCCGGCATGCTCGCAGGCGAGGGGCACATCCCGGTTGCGGCGACGCCGCACTATCGCTCGGCCGCGCCGATCTCCGGCGGCGCCGGCTTTGCCGAGGTCGAGTTCGCCTTCGACATGAGCGTGAAGCGCATCCGCGAGGCGCCGCGCATCACGAAGCCGTTCTCCGACGAAGCCTGGGCGCGGCTCAACGATCTCGGCGAGCAGGTCGACGGCGACCTCGCCGCGCAGGATGTGCGGCTCACCATGGGCGGCGAGCCGACCTTCGTCTCGGTCGACGATCTCGAGGCAGGCGAGTGGAATACCGAAGCCGTCGGCCCCACCAAGCGCGCGCTTGGTGATGATTTGATCCGCCGCCTGCGCACGCGCTTTGCGCCGGGCGGGCTGCTGCATTACGGCCAGGGCAAATGGTATCCGGGCGAGAGCCTGCCGCGCTGGGCCTTTGGTCTGTATTGGCGCAAGGACGGCGTTCCGATCTGGAAGAGCGCCGACCTCATCGCCAGGATCGAGAATCCCAGGCGGCCGGAGGTCAAGGACGCCGAAGCCTTCATGGAAGGCACCGCGGCGCGGCTCGGGCTCGATCTCGGCTACATCATGCCGGCCTATGAAGACCCGGCCTATTGGCTTCAGAAGGAAGCCGAGCTTCCGATCAACGTCGACCCCACCGATTCCAAATTGTCAGATCCCGAAGCGCGCGCGCGGATGGCGCGCGTGTTCGACCAGGGCCTTACCACACCGCGCGGCTTCGTGCTGCCGATCCAGCGCTGGAATGCGCCTCCGCGCTGGCGCAGCGAGCGCTGGCCGCTCCGGCGCAATCACCTGTTCCTGTCACCGGGCGATTCACCGCTTGGCCTGCGCCTGCCGATGGGCTCGCTCGGTCACGTCCCGCCGAACCAATATCCTTACATCGTCGAGCAGGACCCGATGGAGCCGCGTGGCAGGCTTCCCGTGTTCACCCGCATGGCGAGACCGCCATCGCCGCCGCGCACCGCCCCCGAGCATCTCAACACGGCAATTCCAGTGCGTACTGCAATGGCCGTGGAAATCCGCGACGGCGTGCTCTGCGCCTTCATGCCGCCGGTCGAGCGCATCGAAGACTATCTCGAATTGATTTCGGCGCTGGAAGACACCGCCGAGGAGATGCAGCTCCAGGTCCATGTCGAAGGCTACCCGCCGCCGTTTGATCCGCGCATCGAGGTGATCAAGGTGACGCCAGATCCCGGTGTCATCGAGATCAACATCCAGCCGGCGAAGAGCTGGCAAGATGCGGTCGACATCACCACCGGTCTCTACGAGGATGCTGCGAAGGTGCGGCTCGGCGCCAACCGCTTCCTGGTCGACGGCCGCCACACCGGCACCGGCGGCGGCAATCACATCGTGGTCGGCGGCTCTAGCCCACAGGATTCGCCGTTCCTGCGGCGGCCCGATCTCTTGAAGAGCCTCGTGCTGTACTGGCAGCGGCATCCGTCGCTGTCCTATTTCTTCTCCGGCCTGTTCATCGGCCCGACCAGTCAGGCGCCGCGTATCGACGAAGCCCGTCACGACAGCATCTACGAGCTCGAGATCGCGCTCTCGCATGTGCCGCCGCCGGGTACCCAGACGCCGCTGTGGCTGGTGGACCGGCTGTTCCGGCATCTGCTCGTCGACATCACCGGCAACACCCACCGCGCCGAGATCTGCATCGACAAGCTCTATTCGCCGGAAGGTCCGACCGGCCGCCTCGGCCTCGTCGAATTCCGCGCGCTCGAAATGCCGCCCGATCCGCGGATGTCGCTGGCGCAGCAGCTCCTGATCCGCGCGCTGATCGCAAAATTCTGGAGCGAGCCGCAGGCCGGCAAGTTCGTGCGCTGGGGCACCGCGCTGCATGACCGCTTCATGCTGCCGCATTTCATCTGGGAGGATTTTCAGGACGTGCTCACCGAGCTGAAGCAGTTCGGTTATGCCTTCGAGCCGGAATGGTATCTGGCCCAGCTCGAATTCCGTTTCCCCGCCTTCGGCCGGGTCCATCATGGCGGCGTGACGCTGGAGCTGCGCCAGGCGCTGGAGCCCTGGCACGTGCTCGGCGAGGAGGGTTCGGCCGGCGGCACGGTGCGCTATGTGGACTCATCGGTCGAGCGGCTTCAGGTCAAGGCCGAGGGATTTATCGAGGGCCGCCACATCGTCACCTGCAACGGCCGCCGGCTGCCGATGACATCGACCGGCCGCTCGACTGAAGCCGTGGCAGGCGTCCGCTTCAAGGCCTGGCAGCCGGCCTCCGGCCTGCACCCGACCATTCCGGTCCACGCACCCCTGACCTTCGACCTGATCGACACCTGGAACGGCCGCTCGCTCGGCGGCTGCGTCTATCACGTCGCCCATCCCGGCGGGCGCAACTACGACACCAAGCCGGTCAACACCTATGAGGCCGAGGCGCGGCGGCTGGCGCGCTTCCAGGACCACGGCCACACCCCGGGTCCGGTCCAGCCGCCGCCGGAGGAACGCACAAATGAGTTTCCACTGACCCTCGACTTGCGGACCCCGCTCCTGCAATGAGTATGATGGTGGGGCAGGGAGAGGCGCATGGGCGAGGGCGCAGCCGAACAGGACGACCAGGCGGGCAGGGCGCAAGGTCAGCGTGACGGCCAGCGCCGCCTGGCGCAATGGGTCCGCGACTATAGTCGCCTGCCCGGCATTCCCGACGAGTTCCTGGGACCCGACGGCGCCCCGCGCGCGGTCTGGAGTCGCTTCTTTGACGCCTTTGGCGCGCTCGCGCCGGACGAGGTCGAGCGTCGCTTCGGCATGGCCGACCGCCATCTCCGCGAGGCCGGCGTCACCTATCGTGCGCCCGGCGACAGCGCCGACCGGCCGTGGTCGATCAGCCATCTGCCGCTCTTGATCGACGAGGCCGACTGGCAGCAGCTGTCCGCCGGCATCATCCAGCGCGCCGAGCTGCTCGAGCTCGTGCTGCGCGACATCTATGGCGAGGGCCGTCTCGTCGCCGAGGGCGCGCTGCCGGCGGCCGCGATCGCCGGCAGTCCCGAATATCTCCGTCCGGTCTGCGGCGTGCCGCCGCCCGGCGGGCGGTATCTGTCGATCTACGCCGCCGATGTCGGCCGCGGGCCCGACGGCCGCTGGTGGGTGCTCGGCGACCGCACCCAGGCGCCCTCAGGCGCGGGCTATGCGCTGGAGAATCGCCTGGTGCTCTCGCGCGCTTTCTCCGACCTCTACAAGTCGATGAACGTGCCGCGCGTCGCGCCGTTCTTCGAGGCGTTTCGCGACAGCTTGCGCGCGCGGGCCGACCGTGACGAGCCGCGCATCGGCGTGCTCACCCCGGGTAGTTTCAGCGAGACCTATTTCGAGCACGCGACGCTGGCGCGCTATCTCGGCTTCCTCCTGGTCGAGGGCGACGATCTCGCCGTCAGCGATGGCCGCGTCCACATCCGCACCGTCGCCGGCCTGAAGCGGCTCGACGTGCTGCTCCGCCGCGTCGATTCCAACTCGCTCGATCCGCTCGAGCTTGATGCCTCCTCGCGGTTAGGAGTTCCCGGCCTGATCGACGTGCTGCGCAAGGACGGCGTCGTCGTCGCCAACATGCCGGGCTCCGGCGTGCCGGAAGCCCGGGCGCTACTGGGCTTCCTGCCGGCGCTGAGCCGCCGCCTGCTCGGCGAGGAGCTGAAGATGCCCCACATCGCGACCTGGTGGTGCGGCCAGCCCGCGGCGCGCGATGAGGTGCTGGCGCGGCTCGACGAGGTCGCGATCGAAGGCGCCTACCGGCGCGGCGTTCCCGGCTTCGACAGCACGGGGCCGGTGCTCGCGAGCGAGTTGGATGCGAGCGACCGCCAGCGCCTGATCGACGCCATCACCGCGCGGGGCATGGACTATGTCGGCCAGGAGGTGGTGCGGCTCTCGACCATGCCGGTGTGGGAGCACGGGCAGCTCACGCCGCGGCCCTTCGTGCTGCGCGTGTTCGCAGCCGCCACGCCCGACGGCTGGGTGATCATGCCCGGCGGCTTCTGCCGGATCGCCGAGCAGGCCGATGCGCGCGCGGTGTCGATGGGCGACGGCGCCCGCGCCGCCGACGTCTGGGTCGTATCGGACAAGCAGGTCTCGACCGCGACGCTGCTGCCGGCGACCGACAAGGTGCGCATCCGCCGCATCGCCGGCGTACTGCCGAGCCGCGCCGCCGACAATCTGTTCTGGCTCGGCCGTTATCTGGAACGCGCCGAGGCGACGCTGCGCCTGGTGCGCGCGCTGGGCTCGCCGAGCGGGCCCAACAAGGGCACCGCGGCCTCGCTGCAATCGGCCGAACGCATCCAGCGCCTGCTGGTGGCCTGGGGGGCGATCTCGCAGACCTCGCGCGCGGCGCCCGGACCTATCGTCGCCGAAGCGTTGCAGAGCGAGGCGCGTTTCGGCTCGGCACTGTCGCTGGTCCGCGCGGCCCAGCGCACCGCGACCTCGTTGCGCGAGCGCCTGTCGCCCGATGCCTGGCAGGTCATCACCGAGATGACCGAGCGGCTCGCCTACGAGGTCGAGGACGATGACAGCGTGCTGAGCGCTGCCGAACTGACCTTGCAGGAGCTAGCGAGCTTTGCAGGCCTCGCGCAGGAGAACATGAACCGCGCCGCCGGCTGGCGCTTCCTCGACGTCGGCCGCCGCGTCGAGCGCGCCATCAACACCACGCGCTTCACGCGTCAATTCGCCTACGACGAGGCCGGCGACGAGGATCTCGACATCCTGCTGACGCTGGTGGATTGCCAGATCACCTATCGCTCGCGCTATCTGCTGGCGCCGATCCTGGCGCCGGTGCGCGACCTCGCCGTGCTCGATCCCTACAATCCGCGTTCGGTGGCGTTCCAGGTGGCGGCGCTGAACGAGCACATCGCCGCGCTGCCGAGCCTGAAGGAGCACGGCCTGATCGAGCAGCCGCAGCGGCTTGCGGTGGCGATGCAGGCGATGCTTGCGACCGCGGAGGCCGAGAAGCTCGAGGTCAAGATGCTGTTTGCGCTGGAGCAGGATCTGCTCAGCCTCGCCGAGGCGATCGGGCAGCACTACTTCCCGCACGGCCCCAATGCCAGCCGGCCGGAAAAGCTGACGGGGCTGGCGTGATCTACGACATCCGCCACGTCACGACTTACGAATATGAGAATCCGGTCAGTTTCGCCCGCTGCACGCTGCGGCTGGAGCCGAGAAGCGGCAATGGCCAGGAACTGATCTCGCACAACCTCGAGATCCGACCGCGTCCGGTCGAGCGCAATGTCCGCCGCGATTTCTTCGGCACGCTCACCGAGAGCGTGGTGATCGAAGCTGCGCACCGCAACTTAAGGATCGATTCACGTTCGCGTGTGTCCGTCTCGCGACAGCCGCCGGCGCGCGATGCCTCTAGCCCGCCCTGGGAGACCATTCGCGACGTTGCCTTCGAGGCGACGAGCCTCGGGCCGTCCTCGCCGGTCGGCTATGTCTTCGCGAGCCCGCTGGTGCCGGTGCTGCGTCCGGTCAGCGCCTATGCGGCGGTGAGCTTTGCGCCCGGCGCGGGCATCCTCAAAGGCGCGGTCGATCTCATGCATCGCATCCGCAGCGAATTTCGCTACGATCCCAAGGCGACGGTAATTTCGACGCCGCTCGGCGAGGTCTTCGATAAGCGCCACGGCGTTTGCCAGGATTTTGCCCATGTGATGATCGCAGGGCTGCGCGGGCTCGGTCTGCCCGCGGCCTATGTCAGCGGCTACTTGCGTACCATTCCGCCGCCGGGCCAGCCGCGCCTGCAAGGGGCGGACGCCACCCACGCCTGGGTGTCGCTGTGGTGCGGGGCTGAGCTCGGCTGGGTCGATTTCGATCCGACCAATGATCTCCTGATCGCCAATGACCACATCGTGCTCGCGGTCGGACGCGACTTTTCCGACGTCTCGCCTGTCGATGGCGTCATCGTCGGCTCGCCGAAACAGAAGCTCGGCGTCGCCGTCGACGTGCTGCCGGTCGAATGACCTCAATCTTGCGGTCCGGACGCCGGCACCTCTAGGATGTGTCGCCCCATCGCTGCAATCGCGATATAGCGGAGCGCAACTGCAATATATTTTCGCGTTCTCGTTCCGGGATTTGGTCCCTCGGCCCAAGATGGGCTATGCTGACTGGTGCGCCGAGGACAAGAATGAAACGTCGGGAGTTGGCGTGGAATACCATCGACAGACGGGGCTGCATCCATGATGACGTTACCGCGACTGGCGGCCGAGACCCTGGAGAAGATGCTGGGCTCGTTCATGCGTCGCCGGTACGACGAGCCCTCTGCCCGGGTGCTGGAGGGTTCGACGCGCACCGCGATGGAATGCATCGGCAACAGCGACGCGCTGTACCACAACATCGAGCATACGATGCTGGTGACTCTGGCCGCTCAGGCGATCCTCACGGGACGCAATCTCCATGCGCATCTTGCGGCGGACGACTACCTCCATATCCTGATCGCCTGCCTTGCGCATGACATCGGTTATGTCCGCGGCTTGTTTCCGGAGGATGACGACGACGGTTTCATCATCAACGAGGCCGGGACCAAGGTGTCGCTGCCGCGGGGCGCGTCGGATGCCAGTCTGATGATGTATCACGTTGATCGCTCGAAACTCTTTGTGCGTCGGCGGCTGCCGCCGATCCGCGGCCTCGACTCTGAGCGCATCGCGCGCGCCATCGAAGGTACCCGCTTTCCGGCCCGCGAGGGCCAGGAGTACGACGACGAAGCCTCGATCCTGCGCGCCGCCGATTTCATCGGCCAGCTCGGCGATCCCAACTATCTGCGCAAGGCCAACGCGCTCTATTACGAGTTCGAAGAGGTCGGCATCAACCGCCAGCTCGGCTACGACTCGCCCGCCGACATCGTCAACCGCTATCCGCAGTTCTACTGGAACAGCGTCGCACCGCACATCCAGACCGAGATCGGCTATCTCAACAAGACCGAGATCGGCCGGCAGTGGATCGCCAATCTCTACAGCAACGTGTTCCGCGCCGAACGCGACATCTCGCTGTCCGGTCCGCAGAGATAGATCAGCTCGTCGTAGCCCGCATGGAGCGAAGCGGAATGCGGGGACGCCTGCATCCGCGAATCCCGTATTCCGCTGCGCTCCATCCGGGCTACGACATCGCGTCAATCGGTGAGAAAATCATGCAACAAAAAACTATCACCACCGATATCCTCGACATCGCCTATCTCGACTACGGCGCGCCCGATGGCTGGCCCTGCATCATGGGCCACGGCTTTCCCTATGACGTGAACGCCTACGCGGAAACCGCGCCGTTGATCGCACAAGCCGGCGCACGGGTGCTGGTGCCCTGGCTGCGCGGCTACGGGCCGACGCGGTTTCGTGCGGCCGAGACGCTGCGCTCCGGCGAGCAAGCGGCGCTCGGCGCCGACCTGCTGGCCTTCATGGACGCACTCGGCATCAAGCGTGCGGTCGTCGGCGGCTATGACTGGGGCGGACGCGCCGCCTGCGTGGTATCAGCACTCTTTCCGGAGCGCGTGATTGGACTCGTCTCAGGCAATTCCTACAACATCCAGAACATCGCCCGCGCGATGGAGCCGGCCTCACCGCCGGAGGAGGCCGCGCTCTGGTATCAATATCTGTTCCACAACGAGCGTGGCCGCCGCGCGCTGGAGCGCAACCGGCGCGGCTTTGCGCGTCAGCTCTGGTCGATGTGGTCGCCGAAATGGATATTCGACGACGCCACGTTCGAGAAGAGCGCCGCGTCGTTCGACAACCCCGATTTCGTCGATGTCGTGATCCACTCCTATCGTCACCGCTATGCACTGGTCGCAGGCGATCCCGCCTATGCCGCGATCGAGGCCAAGCTTGCAAGCCAACCGCCGATCCGCGTCCCGACGATCGCGATCGACGGCGACAGCGACGGCGTCAATCCCGGCACCGCCCACCACGCGCGCAAGTTCGAGGGCTTTTTCGAACGGCGCGTGTTCGCGGGCGCCGGTCATAATTTGCCGCAGGAGCGGCCGGCCGAATGGGCGCAGGCCGTGCTCGATGTCCGGAAGGCGGCCTCATAGAGCCGGGTTCTCGTCTCGCGGCTGGCTTGTCGTCCTTCCGATTTTTCCTGATCCTGGGAACCTTTTCCGATTGCAGCCGTCCAAGCTGTGGGGCCGCCTCTGTGTCGCGGCTCGTTGCAGGGAGGATCTAGATGAAGTCGCAAGTGCGCAAGCTGGAACGTGTCGCGGTGGCGCAGAGGCCAACCGAGCGACCTGATCGGGCGGAGGTCGAGCAAGCGGTCCGGACGATGATCCGCTGGGCGGGCGATGATCCCGCGCGCGACGGCCTGCGCGACACGCCGGATCGGGTTGCGCGTGCCTTCGAAGAATATTTTTCCGGCTATGCGCTGGATCCGACCGAAATCCTGCAAAAGACCTTCGAGGAGATCGAAGGCTATGACGAGATGATCGTCCTGCGCGGTGTGCGCTTCGAAAGCCATTGCGAGCACCACATAGCACCGATCGTCGGTCGCGCCTGGGTCGCCTATATCCCGCAAGGGCGCGTGGTCGGCATCTCCAAGCTGGCGCGGGTCGTGGACATCTATGCCAAGCGCCTCCAGATCCAGGAGAAGATGACTGCGCAGATCGCCAACACCATCAACGACGTGCTGGAGCCTCAAGGCGTCGGCGTCATCATCAAGGCGACGCATCACTGCATGACCACGCGCGGCGCGTACAAGCCCGGGACCGATCTCGTCACCAGTCGCATGCTGGGGGTGTTCCGTGACAATGCGCTGACACGACAGGAGTTGTTGGGGTTAGCCAATTCGGACACGTGAGCCACGCGGCGCGAGCCAAGGAGACGGTGCCATGACCGAGGACAACAAGCCGAGCGGACCCGATCTGACCAGGGGCGTGTCGCCCGCCGATTTCAAGGACGGCAAATTGCTCGGCCATGTCGGCGAGGAAGACGTCCTGCTGGTGCAGTTCGGCAGCGAGATTTTTGCGATCGAGCCGGCCTGCAGCCACTACCACGGCCCGCTCGCCGAAGGGCTGGTGGTCGGCGACACCATCCGCTGTCCATGGCATCACGCCTGCTTCTCCCTGCGCACAGGCGAAGCCACCCGCCCGCCGGCGCTGAACGCGCTGGCGGTGTGGGAGCTCACGCGCGATCGGGACAGCATCGTCGTTCAGCGCAAGCGCGAGGCACCGAAGCCGTCGGCAGCACATCGCAGCGCGCCGACGCCGGAGAAATTCGTGATCGTCGGCGGCGGCGCGGCCGGCTTCGCCGCGGCCGACACGCTCCGGCGCGAGGGGTTTGCCGGCGCCATCACCATGCTGAGCAGTGACGGCGCGATGCCGGCCGACCGGCCGAACCTCTCCAAAGACTATCTTGCCGGCAACGCGCCGGAGGACTGGCTGCCGTTACGGCCCGAGGATTACTATCGGGACGCCGGTATCGATCTCAGGCTCAACACGAATGTTTCTGCGATCGATCCCAAATCTCGCAGCGTCACGCTGGGCAATGGCGACAGGCTGCCGTTCGACCGGCTTCTGCTTGCGACCGGGGCCGAGCCGGTGAAGCTCCAGATCCCCGGAGCCGATCAGCCGCATGTCCACACCTTGCGATCCGTCGCCGACAGCCGCGCCATCATCACGGCGGCGGGCAGCGCAAAACGCGCGCTCGTGATCGGCGCGAGCTTCATTGGTCTCGAGGTCGCGGCTTCCTTGCGCGCGCGCAAGCTGGAAGTCCATGTGGTCGCGCCGGAAGAACGGCCGATGCAGAAGGTGCTCGGCGCCGAGATGGGCGATTTCGTCCGGTCACTGCATGAAGAGAATGGCGTCATCTTCCACTTGAAGGATACGGTGGAAAAGCTCGATGGCATGCGCGCGACGCTGAAGAGCGGCGCGGTGATCGAGGCCGATCTCGTCGTGGTCGGCATCGGCGTCAAGCCGCGCCTCTCGCTCGCCGAGCAAGCGGGCCTTGCCGCCGATCGCGGTGTGAGCGTGAGCGAATATCTCGAAACCAGCGTATCCGGCATCTTCGCCGCCGGCGACATCGCGCGCTGGCCCGATCCGCATTCCCGGCAGACCATCCGCGTCGAGCATTGGGTGGTGGCGGAGCGGCAAGGTCAGACCGCGGCGCGCAACATGCTCGGCAAGCGCGAGCGCTTCGATGCGGTGCCGTTCTTCTGGTCCCAGCACTACGACGTGCCGATCAACTATGTCGGTCACGCCGAGAACTTCGACGACGTCGCGATCGACGGCAGCGTACCCGGCAAGGACTGCCTGCTGAAATACCGCAGGGGCGGCCGGGTGATCGCGGTTGCTTCGATTTACCGCGATCTCGACAATCTCAAGGCCGAGCTCGAGATGGAGCGGTCGCGCGCCTGACGCGCCGCATCCGATCTTGATTTGCGTCAATGTTGTTGCCGTCAGCGGCTGCTCTGCTGGCTGTCGTCCCGGATCGACCTGTGCTATCCTGGCGAGTGTCTCCGGGCTTCGCATGCAGGAGTGGCGTCATGACAAGTGCATCGGATACCTCCCATCGTCTTGGCCTTGGCTCTGGCATCGCGGCGCTGCATGCCAAATGGGGCTGGATCGTCGCGCTCGGTGTCATCTACCTCGTCGCCGGCTTCGTCGCGCTCGGCAGCGTGGTGATGGCGACGGTGGCGAGCGTGATCGTGGTCGGCGCGATGATGATCGTCGCGGGCGCGGCCGAGATCATCGGCGCATTTCAGATGAAGAGCTGGGGCAAGTTTTTGGTCTGGGCCTTGCTCGGCGTGCTCTATGTCATCGCGGGCTTCCTGACCTTCGAGAACCCACTGTTCGCGGCAGTCCTGCTGACGCTGTTCCTGGGCGCCTCGCTGATCGCCTCGGGCGTCGTCCGGCTGTTTCTCGCCTTCAGCATGAAGCGCGAAAGCCCGTGGGTTTGGGTAGCGCTGTCGGGTGCCATCACGCTGCTGCTCGGCCTCTTGATCGTGGCGCGCTGGCCCGTGAACAGCGTCTACATCCTCGGCCTGTTCCTCGGCATCGACCTGATCATGGCGGGTGCCGGCTGGATCAGCCTCGGCTTCAGCTTGAAGCGGCGCCGCTAGAGTGGAAGAGGCCATCAGCAACTCGACGCAAGACCATCTTGCGGAACTCCGCTGAGCTGGCGCGCTGACAAGAAGCAGCGCGCCGCGTGACCGCCTCGCGCGGACGAAAGATCACCGGGAGAAACCATGAAAGCCGCTTTGGTCTTGGCCGCAGCGCTGGCCGCCGCCTGTCTGTCCACGCCCGCTGCCGCGCAAAAATCCTACGGTCCCGGCGTCACTGACACCGAGATCAAGATCGGCAACACCATGCCCTATAGCGGGCCGGCTTCTCCGCTCAGCATCACCGGCAGGGTGATCGCGGCCTATTTCGACGAAGTCAACGAGAAGGGCGGTGTCAACGGACGCAAGCTCAATCTCGTCACGCTCGATGATGCGTTCTCGCCGCCGAAGACCATGGAAGCGGCGCGGCGGCTGGTCGAGGGCGAGGGCGTCGCCTTCATCTTCGCCACCATGGGCACCGCGCCGAGCTCGGCGATCGCAAAATACCTGAACAGCAACAAGGTGCCGCAGCTGTTCTTGATCAGTTCGGCCTCGAAGTGGAACGATCCCGCCAACATGCCCTGGTCGATGGCGCTGCCCTGGGCGCCGAACTACACCAGCGAAGCCGCGATCGACGTCGCCTATGCCCGCGCCAAGAACCCGAATGCGCGCTTTGCGGTGCTCTATCAGAACGACGACGCCGGCAAGGAATATCTGCGCGGCATCAGGGAAGCGCTCGGTGCCGACGCCGACAAGGCGATCGCGATGGCCTCGAGCTTCGAGGTCGCTGACCCCACCGTCGATTCCCAGGTGCTGACGCTCGCCAATACCAAGGCTGACGTCTTCATGATCTATTCGGTGACGCCGCGCGCCTGTGCGCAGGCGATCCGCAAGGCCCATGAGGTCGGCTGGCAGCCGACACGCTTCCTCGCCTCCGGCTGCGCCAACAAGGCGACCGTGATGGTGCCGGCGGGCCTCGATGCCGGCAAGGGCGTGCTGTCGCTCGGCGCGCTCAAGCCTTTCGTCGAGCAGCCGAAGGACGATCCGGCGATGTCCGCCTATATCGACTTCATGAAGAAACGCCTGCCCAATGCCGACGTCAACAACGTCGCCGGCCTCTACGGCTACACCGTCGCCGAGGCGCTGGTGGTGCTGCTGAAGCAGTGCAAGGACAATCTGACGCGCGAGAACATCATGGCGCAGGCATCGCACATGAAGAACGTGCCGCTGTCGCTGCTGATGCCCGGCATCACCCTCAACACCACGCCGCAGGATTTCCGCCCGATCAAGGACGGCTACATGCTCCAGTTCGACGGCAACGACTGGGTCGTGGCAAGCGAGCTGCTGCGCGGGACGTGAGCGGTGGCGAACGCCACAGAAGCCCTCTCCCCTTGCGGGAGAGGGTGGATCGCCGCGAAGCGGCGAGCCGGGTGAGTATGTCTCCGCGGGTCCAACTCTTATTTGGACGCAAGGAGAGATACCCCTCATCCGGCGCTTCGCGCCACCTTCTCCCGCAAGGGGAGAAGCGAAGAGGAGGCCACCCTGGACTTTCAACACTCTCCCCGTTCGCTCGAGCTCCAAGACCGCGTCCGCCAATTCATGCGGACGCATGTCGAGCCTGTCGAGGAGCTCTATTACGAGCAGGTCAAGCCGGAAGCTGCGCGCTACAAGACGCCGCCCGTGCTCCAGGACCTGAAGCGGCTGGCGCGGGAGCAGGGGCTCTGGAACCTGTTTCTCTCCGGTGAGCACGGCCCAGATCTTCCCAACTCAAGCCTGACCAATCTCGAATACGCGCCCGTGAAGGAGATCATGGGCCGCATCCTGTGGGCGCCCGAGGTTTTCAACTGCTCGGCCCCTGATGTCGGCAACATGGAGGTGCTGGCGAACTACGGCACGCCGGCGCAGCAGGAGCGCTGGCTGAAGCCACTCTTGGAGGGACGCATCCGCTCCGGCTTCTCGATGACGGAGCCGCAGGTTGCCTCCAGCGATGCCACCAACATCCAGTGCGAGATCAGGCGCGACGGCGGCGACTACGTCATCAACGGCCGGAAGTGGTTCACATCTGGCGCGATGAACGAGGATTGCGAGATCCTGATCGTGATGGGCAAGACCGCGCCCGACCATCCCGATCGTCATCGCCAGCAATCCATGATCCTGGTGCCGAAGGCAACGCCCGGCGTGCGCATCGTCCGCGACATGCTGACCTACGGCTACGACGACGCGCCGGTCGGCCATCCCGAGATCGTCTACGACAACGTCCGTGTGCCCGCCGAGAACATCCTGCTCGGCGAGGGCCGCGGCTTCGAGATCGCGCAAGGAAGGCTCGGCCCCGGCCGCATCCACCATTGCATGCGGCTGATCGGCTGCGCCCAGCGTGCGCTGGAATTGATGTGCCAGCGCGCGGTCTCCCGCACAGCCTTCGGCAAGCCGCTGGCCGAGCAGGGCTCGGTGCGCGAGGACATCGCGCACTCCTTCTGCGAGATCGCGCAGGCGCGGCTGCTCACCCTGCAGGCCGCCGACAAGATGGACCGCGAAGGAAACAAGGCCGCACGCGATCTGATCGCGGCCGCCAAGATCGTGGTGCCCAGCATGGCCGCCCGCGTCATCGACCGCGCCATTCAGATCCACGGCGCGGCCGGCGTCTCGCAGGACACGTTCCTCGCCCGCGCTTACGTCTACGCCCGCTTCATCCGCATCGGCGACGGGCCGGACCAGGTGCATCTGGCCGCGGTCGGCAAGGAACTGATCCGGCGGGGCGGGGTGATGGCGGGGTAGCGCTGTTACCCTCTTTTAGGGCGCGTACGCTAAAGACGGCAGATGCCCGATGGATGCGGATGTCCGCTTAAGGCTCCACGGGCTGCTCTGAAAGAGAAGGTCACGCCGTGGGTCTGCTAGATGACAAATTCAGCGCAAAACGACGTTGGATTGTCGTGGCTGCGATCCTCCTGGCGGCCTTGGTCATTCAAATCCCGCTCGTTCTCAACGCGGATTTGGGCTGGCTCCTGACTGCAAACGAAAAAATCCTGGATGGCCGGAAGCTTGGGGTCGACCTCTTCGAGTCCAACCCGCCCCTGTCAGTCTACATGTACATGCCGGCGGTGATGCTGTCCCGAATGACCGGCGTTGCAGCCGAATTCATCGTCATCGTCCTCGTGATTGTCGAGATCGCCGGTGCGCTTCTGATGATGGACCGAGCAGCTGCGGCCGCAAAGCTGGGAGCCCGGGAGCGAAGTATTTCAACATGGTCGTTTGCGCTTCTGCTCGCAATTCTACCAGGTGCCATATTCGGACAACGTGAACACATCGCGGTCATCGCACTGACCCCGTTTGTCGCTATCACCGCACTGCGCTGGCGTGGGCTCGATCCTGGATGGGTCGCGATCGTCGTCGGAGCGGGGGCGGGGCTGGCCATGAGTATCAAGCCCTTCTTTGCTCTGGTGGCAGGCCTCCCGATCCTCCTGGGCGCACTCCGCCGGCGTTCTCTAAGACCCTTGTTCACCTCGGAAGCATGCACGGCCGCCGCTGTTGTCATCGGCTACGGGGCGGTGGTCGTAGCGCTCTTCCCCGCCTATCTCTCCACCTATGCCCCGATGGTCGCCGAGGCCTATCTGCCGATCAGAAGGGAATTTGATAGCCTGCTCCCCATTCCAATTGCCGTGATAGGGGCTTCCATCGGCTTCCTGTGGCTGTTTGGCCGTGAAACGCTGGAAATGCGGAGCGATGCAATCCCTTGGCTGGGCGCAGCGATCGGCGGAGCCGCGGGTTTCCTTGTTCAGGGCAAGGGTTGGCCATATACGGCTTTTGCGCTTTGCCTGTTTGCGATTGCGGCGCCGTTGCTACAGGTTTGCACGAAGACGGTGCGAATGCTCATCGTGATCGGTGGCCTCGCTACGATTGTGGCCCTCGGGCTCTATTTGTCCTCACCGGCTCCGGGGTTTCCGCCGCTGCAGGAGCGTGTCCAGGCCGTCGTGAAGCAGCCGCGGCTGCTTACGATCACCGACCACATCGGTCTGGGGCATCCGCTCGTCCGTCAGATCGGCGGCACTTGGGTGGGCAGCTCGTGTGCGCAGCTCTTGGCGGCCGGCGCAATACTGCGCGAGAACAGCTCGCACCCGACCGAAGAGGAGCGGGCGAAATTGGAAGGCATCATCAATTTCGAACGACGGCATTTGCTGGCGGATCTGCGAAACGGCCGGCCAAATGTCATTCTCGTGGATACCTATCTGCTGAGCACGTTCGAGTTCAACTGGTTGGCCTGGGCCAATTCGGATCCCGAACTGCAAAAGGAGCTCAGTCACTACCGCGAGATCGAGGACGTCGGCCGCGTTCGCATCTTCGTCGATCAATCACTGCAACGATAGGCCGCTCTCGTTTTCGACTTTTTCGCGAACGGGCCTTGCCGTGCATTCAGCCGGCCTTGGCGTTGCGGCCGTCCGCCGCGCCCGAGCGCAGGTTCTGGAAGAATTTCTCCACCTCGCGCGACAGCGTGTCCGCCGTCTCCGTCAGGCTGCTCGCCGCCGTCAGCACGGAGGCTGCCGCCGTGTCGGTCTCGCCGATGGCGTCGCGCAGCGAGGTGATGTTGGCGACCAGGGTCTCGTTGCCCTGCGCGGCCGATTGCGCGTTGGAGGAGATCTCGCGCGTGGCGGCGTCCTGCTGGCCGATGGCGCCGGCGATCGCCGAGGTGACCTCATTGATCTCGCGTACCGCCCCGCCGATCTCGCGGACGGCGTCGACCGCGTTGCGCGTGGAAGTCTGGATCATCGAGACGTTCTCGCCGATCTCGGCGGTGGCCTTGGCTGTCTGGCCCGCGAGCGCCTTCACCTCATGGGCGACGACGGCAAAGCCGCGGCCGGCATCGCCGGCGCGGGCGGCCTCGATGGTGGCGTTGAGCGCGAGCAGATTGGTCTGCTCGGCGATCGCCTGAATCAGGTTGAGCACGCCGTCGATGCGTTGCGTGGCGGCGGCGAGGCTCTCGATCTCGGAGATCGACTTCTCGGTGCGCTGGCCGGTCTGCTCGACCGCGCCGGCGGATTGCCGCACCTGGCGGCCGATCTCTTCCACCGAGGCGGACAGTTCCTCGGCGGCACTCGCCACCGCCGAGACGTTGTGCGAGGCCTGCTCGGTGGCGTTCGCCGCCGTGCCGGCGCGACTATTCGCATCCGCAGTGACGCGCGTGATGGTCTGCGCGGTCTCGCGCATGGTGGATGCATTGTCGCTGAGGCCGCGCATGATGGCGCCGATCGCTTCGCGAAATGCCTCGACGGATCTTTCGATATGGCGGGCGCGCTCCTCGCGCGCGGCGGAGTCGTGCGAGACCTGGGAGGCGAGATTGCGGTTGCGGCCCATCGCCTCCTGGAAGACCTCGATTGCGCGTGCCAGCGCGCCGATCTCGTCGGCGCGGCGGCTGTAGGGCACCGCGACGTTCTCGGCCCCGTCTGCGACCTGCTTGATGGTCGCGGTGATGGCCGAGAGGGGCCGTGCGATCGAGCGGGCGATGATGACGATGCCGATCACGACCAGGGCCAGCGCCACGCCGCCGAGGCAGGTCAGGACGAAAGACAGCGTACGATTGGTCTCGGTCTGCTGGGCGATTTGCCTGGCGCGTTCGGCGTAGACCTTGGAGAGCGCTTCGAGATCCTTGTTCAACGCCGAGCGCACGCTGCGATTGGCATCGTTGTCGCCCCATTCGCGGCCCGCGGCCGCATTGATCTCGATGCCGCGGCGCACCAGCTCCTTGCGGAACTCGACGAACTGCTCGATGCGCTTCTTGAAGGTGGAAAACTGTTCGGCATCGTCGGCCTTGACGATAGTCTCCCAGCGCTTCACGACGTCGAGGATCTGCGCGTTGAACTTGAGCAGGCCCTCGCCGTATTTCTTCACCACGGCGGGCTCGGTCGACATGTAGACGCCGCGCGATTCCATCACGACCGCATAGACCAGCGAGTTGACGCGCTCGACGTTCTGCGCGGCGGCGTTGGCCGTCTCGATCGCGCTCGTCAGCTCGGCGCTGCGGCGGCTGTTGTAGTCGGACAGCATCGCGATCGCCGCCGTGAGCAGCGCAAACAGCGCGAAGATCGCATAGAGCTTGGTGGCAAGCGTGAAGCGGCCGGCGAGGCCGGCGGCATTCCCAGATCGGTCTGATGTCATGGTGTTCAAGAAGCCCGAGATGGCCTGGAGCGGCCGGTGAGCGCGGTCGTTTGAATTTGATGCAAAATTATGCAGAACGAAGATGGATGCGGCGTTAACGCCACAGCCCCATGGAGAGCCGGCCGGCCGGCGGAAATACGAAATGTTTCAGCCGGTTGCGAATGCCTCATCGATCTCCGGCAGATCGCGCCCGGGGGGCCGGCGCGACGCCCCCAAAGATCGGCGTGCACTGGGGCTGCCAAGAGCGTATTCCCTTGTCGTCGGGATCGCGCTCGAGATTGAGTTTGGACTCGGCCACTGGCCGATGACCCCTGGAGAGGCCCTTGGTCTACCGCCACACCATCGACGCCACGACCTATACGTTCCCGGACCTGCGCGACCTCCTCGCCAAGGCGACGCCGCCCCGCTCCGGCGATCGGCTGGCCGGGATCGCCGCCGCCAGTGCCGAGCAGATGATCGCGGCGCGGATGGCGCTCGCCGATGTCCCGCTCGGACAGTTTCTGCAGGAAGCCGTCATTCCCTATGAGACCGACGAGGTCACCCGCCTCGTCATCGACCGCCACGACGCAAAGGCCTTTGCGCCGGTGGCCTCGCTGACGGTCGGAGCCTTCCGCGACTGGCTGCTGTCGGACGCCGCCACGCCCGAGGCATTGAAAATGCTCGCGCCCGGCATCACGCCGGAAATGGCGGCCGCGGTCTCGAAGCTGATGCGCAACCAGGATCTGATCCTGGCGGCGCGGAAATGCGAGGTCACCACCGCCTTCCGCAACACCATCGGGCTGAAGGGCCGGATGAGCACGCGGCTCCAGCCCAATCATCCGTTCGACGATGCCAGGGGCATCACCGCCTCGATCCTCGACGGCATCCTGTTAGGGGCCGGCGATGCCTGTATCGGCATCAACCCGGCGAGCGACGATCCCGCAGTAATCGCCCAATTGCTGCGGTTGCTCGACGAGATCATCGCGCGACTGAAGATTCCGACGCAGGGCTGCGTGCTCACCCATGTCACGACGACGCTGTCGCTGATCGGGCAGGGCGTGCCGGTCGATCTCGTCTTCCAGTCGGTTGCCGGCACTGAAGCTGCCAACCGCAGCTTTGGCGTCGACCTCGCGCTTCTAAGGGAAGCCCAAGAGGCCGGGCTGTCGCTGAAGCGCGGCACGGTGGGGCAGAACGTGATGTATTTCGAGACCGGCCAGGGCTCGGCATTGTCGGCGGGCGCCCATCACGGCGTCGACCAGCAGACCTGCGAGGCGCGCGCCCATGCGGTCGCCCGCGCCTTCGCTCCGCTGCTGGTCAACAGCGTGGTCGGCTTCATCGGCCCGGAATATCTCTACGACGGCAAGGAAATCATCCGGGCCGGGCTGGAAGATCATTTCTGTGGCAAGCTGCTCGGCCTGCCGCTCGGGGTCGACATCTGCTACACTAACCACGCCGAGGCGGACCAGGACGACATGGACAATCTCCTGACGCTGCTCGCCGCCGCCGGCGTCACCTTCATCATGGGCGTCCCCGGCGCCGATGACGTCATGCTAAACTATCAGTCGACGTCCTTTCATGACGCGCTCTATGTCCGTGACGTCTTCTCCCTGCGCCGCGCGCCGGAATTCGACGATTGGCTGGTGCAGGCCGGTATTGCGGGCGCCGACTTCCGCCTTGCCGGCGATGCAGGTCTATTGCCCGATTTTGCCTCACGGCTGATCGCGTGAGGCGGCGGAAACGCCAGCTCCCCAGGAAACTATTGGCGGCCCTCGCGAATTGAGTGGATGCCACAATATTGAGAAATTCCGGCAGCCGCATTACGGTATGTGTCTGGCTGGCAATTTCCGCACCATCGGTCGAGCGTGGCGGGGGAGCATAGATGCGAGCTGAAAGTAACGGAACGTCCCGGCGGATTCTCTGTGTGTTTCCGCGTTACACCTCCTCATTCGGGACGTTCGAATATTCCTATCCCCTGACCGACGGCGTTCGCGCCTTCATGCCGCCGCAGGGGCTGCTGCTGATTTCCGCCTATCTTCCGAAAGAGTGGCAGGTCAAATTCGTCGACGAGAACCTTCGCAGCACGACCAGGGAAGAGTTCGAATGGGCGGAGGTGGTCTTCGTCAGCGGCATGCACATCCAGCGCCAGCAGATGAACGACATCTGCCGCCGCGCCCATGAATTCGATCTGCCCGTCGCGCTCGGCGGTCCCTCGGTCAGCGCCTGCCCGGACTATTACCCGACCTTCGATTATCTCCATGTCGGCGAGCTCGGCGACGCCACCAATCAGCTGATCGAGATCCTGTCGCGCGACACGTCGCGGCCCGAACAGCAGGTGGTGCTCGCCACCAACGACCGCGTGCCGATGACGGAGTTTCCGATCCCGGCCTACGAGCTCGCCGACGTGAAGAAGTACTTCCTCGGCAGCATTCAATATTCCAGCGGCTGTCCCTATCAGTGCGAGTTTTGCGACATCCCCGGCCTCTACGGGCGCAATCCCCGCATCAAGACGCCGGAGCAGATCATCGCCGAGCTCGACCGCCTGCGCGAATGCGGCATGACCGACACGGTCTATTTCGTCGACGACAATTTCATCGGCAACCGCAAGGCCGCGATGGATCTGTTGCCGCATCTGATCGAATGGCAGAAGCGGACCGGCTACGTGGTGCGGCTCGCCTGCGAGGCGACGCTCAACATCGCCAAGCGGCCCGAGATCCTGGAGAAGATGCGCGAGGCCTTTTTCATCACCATCTTCTGCGGCATCGAGACGCCGGATCCGGATGCATTGCATGCGATGCACAAGGACCACAACATGATGGTCCCGATCCTGGAGGGCGTGCGCACCATCAACTCCTACGGCATGGAGGTCGTGTCCGGCATCATCATGGGGCTGGACACCGACAAGCCGAACACGTCGGACGCACTGCTCGCTTTCGTCGAGGAATCGCAGATTCCGCTGCTCACCATCAATTTGCTCCAGGCGCTGCCCAAGACGCCGCTGTGGGACCGGCTGGAGCGCGAGGGGCGTCTGGTCCACGATGAGGGCCGCGATTCCAACGTCGAATTTCTGCTACCTTATGACGAGGTCGTCTCGTCCTGGAAGCATTGCATGGAGGTCGCCTACGCGCCCGAGAAGGTCTATGCGCGCTATCAGCATCAGTGCGACTACACCTATGCCAACCGCCTCAACGTGCCGGTGGCACCGGAGATGAAGACCTGGCCCAACATCAAGCGCGGCCTGATCATGCTGCGCAACATCTTCTGGCAGATCGGGGTGCTCGGCGACTACAGGCGCGTGTTCTGGAAGTTTGCCTTGGGGCGAATCCGGCGGGGCGATCTCGAAGGCCTGATCGGCTGCGCCACGATCGCGCATCACCTCATCACCTTCGCGCGCGCGGCTTCGAGCGGCAAGCAGAACGCCTCGAACTACTCGATCCGCCTGCGCGAGGCCGCCGTTCCCGCCGAATGATGCGACATGTCTGATCCGGCCCCGCCGCGCCGTCCGACGCTCGATCTGCGGGCGTTCACGCCCGCGCGCGTTGCGCTGGGCCGCAGCGGGGCAAGCGTGCCGACAAGAGCGCTGCTCGACTTCACGCTGGACCATGCCCGCGCCCGCGATGCCGTGCATGCCGCCTTCGATGTGCCGCCTCTGGTCGCCGATCTCAGTGCACTTGGCCTGGTCGTGACCGAGGTGAGGAGCCGGGCGGTCGAGCGCAGCGACTATCTGCGGCGGCCGGACCTCGGACGACAGCTTGATGCCGGATCAGCGGAGCTTCTAGCACGAGGTGCCTCGGCGCCGTGCCAGCTGGCAGTCGTGATCGGCGACGGCCTGTCGGCGGCAGCGGTCCACGCCCATGCGGTGGCGCTGCTGACGTGTCTGCTGCCGCTGCTCGCGGCCGATGGCGCCGTCGCGATCGGCCGTGTCGTTGTCGCCTCAGGCGCGCGCGTCGCCCTTGGTGACGAGATCGGCACGATTCTCGGGGCGCACATGGTCGCGATGCTGATCGGCGAGCGGCCCGGCCTGTCGGCGCCTGACAGTCTCGGCGCCTATCTGACCTTCGCGCCGAATCCTGGGCGCACCGATGCCGAGCGCAATTGCGTGTCCAACATCCATCATGCTGGGTTGAGCTATGACGAGGCCGCCTTCAAGATCGCCTGGCTGGTGCGCGAGGGGCTTGCCCGAAAGGTTACCGGCGTGGCGCTGAAGGACGAGAGCGCGGACCGTGCGCCACGTCGAATTGGCACGGCTTGGCCCGAATGACGGGCGTTCCGGCAAAATCGCCGCATCTTGATCGATTTGGCCACATTTCGCCGGCTTGCGAGAGGGGTGATTGACCTGCTAAACCCTCGCGGCGATTTTCCGCGCATTTTCAAAGGGCAAGCCTCCCATTGGTATGGCGTTTTCAAGCCGTTCGCGGGGCGCAATAAGCTCTCAAGACGAGCCGATTTAGGAACTGGACAAGGCATGCTCGAAAAGCACAGCGAGAATGAGGTTCACGTCGACAAGGTCGAGCAGGGACCTGCGTCCTCGATCGCCTTCGGGCTGGAGCGGCTCGGGCTGATCGCCGTCCGGACCCCGATCGTTTCCTGTATCGTCCTGCTCGCGCTGATCGTCGGCGCCGTGTTCGGCATCCAGCGGATCAAGATCGACGATTCCCTGTCGCAGCTGTTCCGCTCCAACACCCGCGAATTCCGCCAATACGAAGAGGTGACCAAGAAGTTCCCGGCCGAGGAGTTCGACGTTCTCGTCGTGGTTGAGGGCAAGAATCTGCTGGCGCGGGACAACCTGGAGAAGCTGCGCGACTTCATCACCGACATGCAGCTCGTCGAAGGCACCCGCGGACTGGTTTCGCTGTTCTCGGCGCGCCAGGCGCCGGCGCCGGGCAAGCTGCCGGCGGCACTGTTCCCGCCCGAGCTGCCCGAGGGCGCGGCCTATGACAAGTTCATCGAGACCGTCAAAAACAACGAGATCATCCGCGGCAAGCTGTTGTCGGAGGACGGGACACTTGCGTTGGTTGTGCTGTCGCTGGATCCGGAAGTGGTCGCCTCCAGCAAGCTGACCAAGACCGTCGCCGACATCCGCGCCCTGATGAAGGAGGACCTCGGCGACACCGGGCTCAACGTGCAGCTCTCCGGCGTGCCGGTGATGCAGCTCGAGATCCGCAATGCGGTCGAGCGCGACGGGCTCACCTACAACGTCCTCGGCATCCTCGCCGGCTGTATCATCGCCATCATCTTCTTCCGCAAGATCTCGTTCATGGTCGCGGCGGCGTTCCCGCCGATGATCGCGATCCTGCTGGCGCTCGGTGTGCTCGGCTGGGCCAATTTCAATCTCAACATGTTCCTGAACGTGATGACGCCGCTCATCATGGTCATCAGCTTCTCAGACTCGATGCAGCTGACCTTCGCCGCGCGCGATCGGCTGATCGCGGGCCAGGACAAGTTCACCGCATTCAAGAACGCGGTGCTGGTGGTGGGCCCGGCCTGCGTGCTGACGCACGGCACCGCCGGGATTTCCTTCATCGCGCTGCAATTCTCCGACTCCGACCTGATCCGCAAGTTTGGCGAGGCCGGTCTTGCCGCCACCATCATCGCGCTGGTCGCGGTGCTGTCGCTGGTGCCGGTGTTCGGCGTGTTGTTCGTGCGCAATGAGAGGGTCTTTGCGGTCAAGTTCCAGGGCGCCGATGCCGGCGTCCAGGCGCTGCGCAATTTCTGCTACTGGATCGCGGTGCGCATGGTCGGCCGGCCCGGCCTGTTCAGCCTCATCGCGGTGCTGTTCGTCGGCAGCCTCGGCGTCATCTACGCCAATCTGGAGCCGCGCTACCGCCTTGCCGACCAGGTGCCGGACAAGCGCCAGGCGGTCGCCGCCAGCGACCGGCTCGACGCCAAGCTGACCGGCGCCAATCCGGTCAACGTTCTGATCGCGTTCCCCAAGGGCGAATCGCTCTATTCGCCGGAGACGCTCCAGACCATCGCCGACGTGCATGCGACCGTGGAGAAGGCGGCCGGTGTCGGCAACGTCTGGTCGCTCGAGACCCTGCGCCGCTGGCTCGCGGAAAAGGCCGGCAGCGCCGACGTCGCGACGCTCAAGGAATATGTCAACGTCATCCCCGAGCATCTGGTGCGGCGCTTCATCGACGCCGAGCAGGACGCGGTCGTGGTGGCCGGCCGCGTGCCGGACAAGGATTCCAGCCAGCTCCTGCCAATCGTCGACAAGCTCGATACCGAGCTCGACACCATCCGCAAGAAACATCCCGGCTACGAGATTGCGGTGACGGGCCTCGCTGCGATTGCCGCGCGTAACTCGGCCAGCATGATCGAGAAGCTGAACCGTGGTCTCACCGTCGAATTCGCGCTGGTCGCGATCTTCATTGGCCTTGCCTTCCGCTCCTGGGTGGTGATGTTGGCCTGCATCCTGCCGGGCATCTTCCCGGTGGTGATGTCGGGCACGGTGCTGTGGGCGATGGGCGAGGGCCTGCAATTCGCCAGCGTCGTTGCGCTCACCGTCTCGTTCGGCCTGGGCTTGAGCGCCACCATCCACTTCCTCAATCGCCTGAGACTCGAGAGTAAGCCGGGCGTCGGCTCGGGGCTGGCGGTGGAGCGGGCGACCGTGCTGGTCGGTCCGGCGCTGATCCTGACCACGGTGGTGCTGGCCTGCGGCCTCGTCGTCACCGTGTTCTCCGATCTGCCGTCGCTGCGGCTGTTCGGCTGGCTCAGCGCCTTCTCGATGGTGATGGCCCTCGTCGCCGACCTCTTCATCCTGCGGCCGACCGCGATGTGGCTGATCAATCTGCACGCCAGGCTTCAGGGACCCGACAAGCCGGCGATCTGAGCCGCAGGGAGCGCTACAGCAAAAAACCCCCGGCTCGCGAGAGCCGGGGGCTTTGTTGTTCTTGAGCCGGAAGGGCGTCAGCCCTTCGTCATCGTGATGTTGACGCCGCGGATCTCGCCCTTGGAGGAGATCTGCACCGTCTGCTTGCTGCCGTTGGTGCGCAGTGACAGATTGGCGGCGAAGCCGTTGGCCTCGACGAACACGTCGATCTGGCCGCCGCCGGCGGTGCCCTGGAGGTTGCCGAAGATGTTGCGGCTCGCCTCGCTCCAATTGCCGGAGATGCGGTCGCCCTGGCTCGTCACGTCGCTGGTGAGGTCGAACTTGTAGCTGTCGGACGCGCAGTGCAGCGCCTGCTTGAGGCTGAGGCCGCTGCCGGCGACCTTGTAGTCGGCCTTGCAGCGGATGCGCTCGGTGGAGCCGTCGGACAGCGACACCGTCCCGGTGCCGGTCCACGCGCCGTCGAAACCGGCAAATGGCCCGGACGATTGAGCATGGCTTGCCGACACCGAGAAGAGCAGCGCAGCCCCGATGCCCGCCGCCTTGATTGCCAGTCCAGATCGCCCAAAGAATGTCATCTCAAATATCCCGTTTTGGAACGACGCCCGCTTACGATTGAGAACGTCTCGCCACATCGAAAGTTTAGTGTTCCCAGCCCCTGTCAGGTTCAACGCCTGACTGCCTGAGATGGCGGTCCCACCCGGTCCTCGCACCGTGGTGCGACCCTGCAATTTCCTGTGTTTCGGTGTGTTTCTGGCTGTAACGGCGGGCGGCGAGATGCAGCTCTGCAACAGCCGTGCAGTAAAATGCGGCGTTCCTGAATTATGACGTAGTATCAAGCCCTTACATCTGCCAATGAAGGCGTAGGGAAGACCTGATTTGGTGGGTGTGGCGCCAATTTGGCCGCATTTGCCAGTGCTTGTGCCTTCTCTGAGGCCGCACCTCCCGCGGCGACTTGCCATCAGAACAATCCCGTTCCGGCCATCCGCCCTGTGCAGCCCGGGATCGGTGCGATTCTGTCGTCAGAATGAAGGAATACAATGCGTAAGCTTCTCGTCGCTCTCACCCTGCTGTCGGCCTCCCTTTCGACGGCTGCGCTCGCTCAGCAAGGGCGTGGCACGGACGCCGAGCAGAAGGCCTGCACGCGCGATGTGCAGAAGTTCTGCCGTCCGGTCATCGACCAGGGCGATTTCACCGTCCTGGCCTGCCTTAAGGAGAACCGGGCCAAGATCTCGCAGGCCTGCGACCAGGTCCTGAAGAACCACAACCAGTAAGCTCGGCCGCTGGCCCACAAAGGCGGCTCCCGGGCCGCCTTTTCGGGTGCGATCCACGAAGGGCAGCCATCGAGAGACAGGATTGGTTTTGCGGCCGTATTCCCCTATATGGGGGCCGCGGCGGCACTGCTGGCATGAGCCCGCGCGAGTGAAAAAGCCCTTCCTGTCCAAACGATTGTAAACCAGCCCTCGATGACCTCTGCGAGCGAATTGCGATCCGGTAAGGGTGACCGCGACGAGAATTTTCCCGTCGCGTCCTGGATCATTCATCCGCGTCATCGCGCGCTGATTCTGGCGTATTACAATTTCGTCCGCACCGCCGACGACATTGCCGACCATGCGACGCTGCCGCCCGACGAGAAGCTCGCTTATCTCGACCTGCTCGAGGCGGAACTGCTCGGCAAGGGCGACACCCAGGCCGAAGCCGTCACCTTGCGCAGCGCGCTGGCCGAGCGCGGCATGGCGCCGCGCCATGCGCTCGACGTGCTCATCGCCTTCCGCATGGACGTGACCAAGCTCCGCTACGAGAATTGGGACGAAGTCATCCACTATTGCCGCTACTCGGCGATGCCGGTCGGCCGCTTCATGCTCGATGTCCATGGCGAGAGCACGTCGACCTGGGCTGCCTCGGATGCGCTTTGCGCGGCGCTCCAGATCAACAATCACCTCCAGGATTGCGGCAAGGATTTTCGCGAGCTCAACCGCGTCTATCTGCCGCGCGATGCGCTGGCTGCGAGCGGCGCCTCGGTCGAGCAGCTAGGGCTGACGCAGTCGCCGCCGGCGATGCTGGCCTGCCTTCAAGCGCTCGCCGTGCGCAACGAAGCGCTGCTGAACGAGAGCAAGTCGCTCAGCGCGGAGGTGAGGGACTTCCGCCTCGGCGTCGACATTTCGGTAATCCAGGCCTATGCCGATCGCATCGTGCGCCTGCTCAAGGTACGCGATCCCCTGCGCGAGCGCGTGCATCTGAACAAGCTCGAGCTGCTCACCTTCAGCCTCGCCGGCATGATCGGCGAAGTCGGCCGTCGCGCGATCGGACGCAAGGCCATTTCCAGACCGGGGACTGCACATGACGCTTGAGGCGACCTCGCCCGGCGCCAATTATGGCTCGACCGCATCCGGCAGCTCGTTCTACGCCGCGATGCGCATCCTGCCGCATGACCAGCGCGAAGCGATGTTCCAGATCTACAGCTTCTGCCGCCAGGTCGACGACATCGCCGATTCCGACGGCCCGCGCGAGGAGCGGCTCGCCGCACTTCAGCAGTGGCGCAACGACATCGATGCGCTCTATCAGGGCAATCCGCCGCCGCGGCTGAGGGACTACGTCGCCTCGGTGAAAACCTTCGGGCTGAAGCGCGAGGACTTCCTCGCCATCGTCGACGGCATGGAGATGGACGTGCCGCAGGACATCCGCGCGCCCGACATGGCGACGCTCGATCTCTACTGCGATCGCGTCGCCAGTGCCGTGGGGCGCCTGTCGGTGCGGGTGTTCGGCCTGCCGGAAGAAGACGGTATCCTGCTCGCCCATCATCTCGGCCGCGCGCTCCAGCTCACCAACATCCTGCGCGACATCGACGAGGACGCTGGCCTCGGCCGGCTCTATCTGCCGCGCGAGGCGCTGCTGCATGCCGGCATCACCTCCGACGATCCCAGCCGCGTCATCACCGAGCGCGCGCTGCCGAAGGTCTGCCTGCCGCTGACGCAGCGTGCGAAATCGCATTTCGAGAAGTCGGACGAGATCATGAACCGCAACAAGCGCCGCACCGTGCGCGCGCCGCGGATCATGTCGAAATATTATCATTCCATTCTGGACCTCCTGATCGCGCGCGGCTTCAACGCGCCGCGCGAGCCGGTGCGTGTGTCGAAGATCACACGCATTCTGATCCTGCTCCGTTACGCTTTCATCTGATGCAAAAGACAGCTCACATCATCGGTGCTGGAATTTCCGGCCTCTCCGCCGCCGTGCGGCTCGCCAATGCCGGCTTCAAGGTCGCCGTGCACGAGGCGACACATCAGGCCGGCGGCCGCTGCCGGTCCTATTTCGACGGCGCCACCAATCTCACCATCGACAATGGCAATCATCTGCTGCTGTCGGGCAACAGCCATGCGCGCGCCTATGCGCGCGCGATCGGCACCGAAGCCGGCCTTGTCGGCCCCGAGCGCGCGCAGTTTCCCTTCGTCGACATCAAGACCGGGCAGCGCTGGCAGATCGACCTCGGCGATGGCCGGCTGCCGACCTGGGTTCTCGACGAAAGCCGCCGCGTGCCCGACACCGGCCTCACCGATTATCTCAAGCTGGCGCCGCTGGTCTGGGCGTCGGAGGAGACGCTGGTCGGCAAGTCGATTCCTTGCGAGGGCATCCTCTATCAGCGTTTGGTGCAGCCGCTGCTGCTTGCGGCGCTCAACGTCGATCCGCCCGAGGGCTCGGCCGGGCTCGCCGGCGCGATCGTGCGCGAGACGCTGCTCGCGGGCGGACAGGCCTGCCGTCCCCTGATCGCGCGCGACGGCCTCAGCGCCGTGCTGATCGAGCCTGCCGTGAAATTCTTGGCTGAGCGCGGCCACACGGTTCAGCTCGGCCATGAGCTGCGTTCGTTTGCAACCAGTGACGGCAAGGTTGGTGCGCTGAATTTCGGCGGCGAGGACGTGATCCAGCTCAGCGAGGGCGACGTCATCGTGATGGCGGTGCCGCCGCGCGCTGCCGCGAGCCTGCTGCCCGGCCTGAAGACGCCGACCGAATTCCGCGCCATCGTGAACGCGCATTTCCGCTTTGAGCCGCCGCCGGGCTCTGCGCCGATCCTTGGCGTGATCGGCGGCGTGGTGGAATGGCTGTTCGCGTTCCCGAACCGGCTTTCCGTCACCATCAGCAACGGCGACCGCCTGGTCGACATGCCGCGCGAGGAGCTCGCGCAGGCGATCTGGGACGACGTCTGCAAGGCCGGCGGCCTCTCCGGTGAGCTGCCCCCTCAATTGCCCCCTTGGCAGATCGTGCGCGAGCGCCGCGCCACTTTTGCCGCGACGCCGGCGCAGAATGCCTTGCGTCCGGCGCCGGTCACCGCGCTGAAAAATCTGTTCCTCGCCGGGGATTGGACTGCTACGGGATTGCCTGCAACCATCGAGGGATCGGTCCGATCGGGTGATCGCGCCGCCGATCTGATTCTCGCCGCACAGCGGCCCTGACGGGCAAATGTCCCGGTCAATTTCAATCGACTATCGGAGCAATCGAGCGACATGGATTCCGTGAACGCGACCAGCCGCGAAGCCCTGGATCCGAGCAGCTTGGAATCGAGCATTGCATCGGCAACGCAAGGCGTCCTCGGCTTCCAGCAACCGGACGGCCATTGGGTGTTCGAGCTCGAGGCCGACTGCACGATTCCGGCCGAGTATATCCTGCTGCGCCATTATCTCGCCGAGCCCGTCGACACGGTGCTCGAGGCCAAGATCGGCAACTATCTGCGCCGCGTCCAGGGTGCCCATGGCGGTTGGCCGCTGGTGCATGACGGTGAGTTCGACATGAGCGCCAGCGTGAAGGCCTATTTCGCGCTGAAGATGATCGGCGATTCCATCGATGCCCCGCACATGGTGCGTGCGCGCGAGGCCATTCATGCCCGCGGCGGTGCGATTCACAGCAACGTCTTCACCCGCTTCCTGCTCGCGACATTCGGTGTGGTGACTTGGAGCGCGGTGCCGGTGCTGCCGATCGAGATCGTGCTGCTGCCGTTCTGGTCGCCGTTCCACCTCAACAAGATCTCCTATTGGGCGCGCACCACCATGGTGCCCCTGATGGTGATCGCCGCGCTGAAGCCGCGCGCGAAGAATCCGAAAGGGATCGGCATCGACGAGCTGTTCCTGCAGGATCCGCGCTCGATCGGCATGACCGCGAAGGCGCCGCACCAGAGCATGGCCTGGTTCCTGCTCTTTCGCTCGCTCGATGCGATTCTGCGCGTGATCGAGCCGATGTTTCCCAAGAGCCTGCGCAAGCGCGCGATCGATGCGGCGCTCGCCTTCATCGAGGAGCGGCTCAATGGCGAGGACGGCATGGGTGCGATCTATCCGCCCATGGCCAACATCGTCATGATGTACGACGCGCTCGGCAAGGACGCGAATTATCCGCCGCGCGCGATCACGCGCCGGGGCATCGACAAGCTGCTCGTAATCAGAGACGACGAAGCCTATTGCCAGCCCTGCGTTTCGCCGGTGTGGGATACGACGTTGACTGCGCATGCGCTGCTGGAAGCCGGCAACGCGCAAGCCGTGCCGGCCGCCAAGCGTGGCCTCGACTGGCTGATCCCGAAGCAGGAGCTCGAGGTGAAGGGCGACTGGGCGGCGAAGCGGCCCGACGTGCGTCCGGGCGGCTGGGCCTTCCAGTACAACAATGCCCATTATCCCGATCTCGACGACACCGCTGTCGTGGTGATGTCGATGGACCGCATGCGCCGGGAGCACGGGGTGACCGGCTATGACGCCGCGATCGACCGCGGCCGGGAGTGGATCGAGGGCATGCAGAGCGACGACGGCGGCTGGGCCGCCTTCGACGTCAACAACCTCGAATATTACCTGAACAACATTCCGTTCTCCGACCACGGTGCGCTGCTCGACCCGCCGACCGAGGACGTCACCGCGCGCTGCATCTCGATGCTGGCCCAGCTCGGCGAGACCGAGAAGACCAGCAAGCAGGTGGCCGATGGCGTTGCCTATCTCCGCAAGACCCAGCACCCGGAGGGCTCCTGGTACGGCCGCTGGGGCATGAACTTCATCTATGGAACCTGGTCCGTGCTCTGTGCCCTCAACATGGCCGGCGTCGACCACAAGGACCCCATGATTCGCAAAGCCGCGGCCTGGCTGGCCTCGATCCAGAACGAGGACGGCGGCTGGGGCGAGGACGCCGTCAGCTACCGCCTGGATTACAAGGGCTGGGAGGCCGCGCCCTCGACCGCTTCGCAAACGGCATGGGCTTTGCTTGCCCTGATGGCGGCAGGCGAGGTTGATCACCCTGCCGTCGCCCGCGGGGTGGAGTACCTGATTGCAACACAAAACAAAAAAGGACTGTGGGACGAGCAGCGGTACACCGCCACAGGCTTCCCCCGCGTCTTCTATCTACGGTATCATGGTTACCCAAAGTTCTTCCCGCTGTGGGCGCTGGCGCGGTATCGGAACTTGCGGAACACCAACAGCAGGGTGGTAGGGGTCGGAATGTGACTTTGGGGACGGGGGACTATTTTACCGCGGGTAATGCCATCGACCCGCGGCCGATACTGATCGTGACTGGACTGGTTCAGGAGGCCCGCATTGCAGCCGGGCCGGGAATGGCGGTCATCTGTTCATCCAGCAGCCCGACCCAGTTGCGGGCGTTGCTGACGGTGGTAGATCCCGAGACGATTCGCGGCGTGATCTCCTTCGGTGTGGCCGGCGGGCTCGACCCGACGCTGCGCTCCGGCGACGTCGTGCTGGCAACCGAAGTGCTGTCCGGCGACACCCGCTGGGCCGCCGGGCTGTCGCTCGGCGACGATCTCATCGAACGCCTGACCTCGGGACGCCGCCGCGTGGTGCGCGGCAGCCTCGCCGGTGCCGAGCAAGTGGTCACCGGGCGCTCCTGCAAGGCGGCGCTGCATTCGGAGACCGGAGCTGCGGCCGTCGACATGGAAAGCCATATCGCGGCCGCCTATGCCGCCGAGGCCGGACTGCCCTTTGCCGCGGTCCGCGTCATCAGCGACCCCGCCCACCGTGCGCTGCCGGCACTCGCTCGCGCCGCGATCAAGCCGAACGGCCAGATCGACCTTGCGGCCGTGCTGCGCGGCATCGTGCGCAACCCGGCGACGCTGCATGCGCTGGTCTCGACCGGCCTCGACTTCAACCGCGCGCTGCGCTCGCTTCGCGGCTGCCGCGACTACCTGATCGGCACCGAGCTGGTCGGCAGCGAGGCCCTGGTCTCCGAGGCGGCCTGAGCGGGGTAGGCGCACTTTCTCCCGTCATTGCGAGCGCAGCGAAGCAATCCAGAGTTGTTTCCGCAGAGACAGTCTGGATTGCTTCGCTCCGCTCGCAATGACTATGCGGAGGCAGTACGCGTCCCACTCTCCGCTGTCATCGCCCGGCGCCGTTCGCCGGCCGCGTTTCTACTGTGCATGGGGTTGTTTTTCACTTTTTTGCAGGAGGGCTCCTGAGCCGGCCACGCGAGGAACGAAGGGGCCTCGCCTACGCACCGCGCTGCTCTTCCCCTGGCGCCTGAGCTGAACAAAAGAAAAGGCCCGGTCGCGATTCGCGACCGGGCCTTTTTTCGTTGGTGCCGACCAGCGCGCTTACGCGGCGGTCGAAGCCTTCTGCGCGGCCTTCGCCTGCGCGGCAGCCGCCTCGTCCTTGCGGATCTCGGAGAGCTTCTTCTGGACCTGCTCCGAGAAGATGTACTGCGCCGGGCGCTGCTTGGACATGTCGATCTCCGGCGCCATCGGGCCCGACGTCTTGATGCCGCGCAGCGACACCCACATCGCCTTCAGCGGGTTGTGGAGGGCTGCGGTGGCCGCGGTCGGCTCGTAGCCGCAATGGGCCATACAGTCGGCGCACTTCTCGTATTTGCCGGTGCCGTAGCTGTCCCAGTCGGTGGTCTCCATCAGCTCCTTGAAGGTTTTTGCGTAGCCTTCACCGAGCAGATAGCAGGGCTTCTGCCAGCCAAAAATGTTGCGCGCGGGCATGCCCCACGGCGTGCACTCGTATTCCTGGTTGCCGGCGAGGAAGTCCAGGAACAGGCCGGAGTGCATGAAATTCCACTTCTTGCCCTTGCCCATCGCGAAGACGTCGCGGAACAGCTTCTTGGTCTTGGTGCGGTTGAGGAAGTGCTCCTGGTCCGGCGCGCGCTCATAGGCGTAGCCCGGCGACATCGAGACGCCGACGCCGAGCTCGACGGTGAGGTCGAGGAATTTCGCGATCTCCTCGGCCGGATGGCCGTCGAAGATGGTGGCGTTGACGTTGACGGTGAAGCCGCGCGCCTTGGCCGCCTTGATCGCGGAGACGGCGCGGTCGAACACGCCCTTCTGCGACACCGCCTTGTCGTGGTGATCACGCAGGCCGTCGAGATGCACCGAGAAGAACAGATACGGCGAGGGCTCGAACAGATCGAGCTTCTTCTCGAGCAGCAGCGCGTTGGTGCAGAGCGAGACGAACTTCTTGCGCGCGACGAGGCCGCGCACGATCTCGCCAATCTCCTTGTGGATCAGCGGCTCGCCGCCGGGAATCGCGACCATCGGCGCGCCGCATTCGTCGGCGGCATCCCAGCACTCCTGCGCCGTCATGCGGCGGTTGAGGATCGCGTCGGGATAATCGATCTTGCCGCAGCCGACGCAGGCGAGGTTGCAGCGAAACAGCGGCTCCAGCATCAGCACGAGCGGATAGCGTTTGCGGCCAAGCAGTTTCTGCTTGAGCAAATAGCCGCCGATACGCATTTCCTTGAAGAACGGGATAGCCATTACAAGTTTCTTTCTGGGCTTTGAATTCGGATGGGTCAGCTCGCAGCCAATTGGGCCGGAAGCCGGAATTCGATGTTTTCCTCGCGGCCCGGCAACACCGAGACCTTCACTGGTCCGATCCGCCGCATCGCTTCAATCACGTCATCCACGAGTACCTCGGGCGCCGAAGCGCCGGCCGTGACGCCGACCGTCCTGGCATCCTTCAACCACGCCGGATTGAGCTCGCTGCCGTCGGCAATCAAATAACTCGCGACGCCGGCTTCGGTGCCGATTTCGCGGAGCCGGTTCGAGTTCGAACTGTTGGCAGCGCCCACCACCAAGATCACGTCGACCAGCTTGCTCAAATCCCTTACCGCAGTTTGGCGGTTCTGTGTCGCATAGCAGATATCCCGGATATCCGGACCTTGAATATCTGTAAAGCGGGCCTGGAGGGCCGCGATGATGTCCTTGGTGTCGTCGACCGACAGGGTGGTCTGGGTGATGTAGGCCATTGGCGTATCCGCCGGCAGCGTCAGGGCGTTAACCTCTTCAACGCTTTGAACAAGCTGCACTGGCCCCGGGACCTGGCCCATCGTGCCCTCGACCTCGGGATGGCCGGCATGGCCGATCAGAATCAGCGTGCGGCCCTTGGTGATGTAGCGTTTCCCCTGATTGTGAACTTTCGTGACCAGGGGGCAGGTGGCATTCAGCACCGGAAGATCGCGCGCGGCGGCCTCTTCCTCGACGCTGCGGGCGACGCCATGGGCGCTGAAAACGGTCACCGCCTTCGGCGGCACTTCTGACAATTCCTCGACGAAGATCGCGCCCTTGTTCTTCAGGCTCTCGACCACGTATTTGTTGTGCACGATCTCATGGCGCACGTAGACGGGCGGGCCGTACTTCTCCAGGGCCCGTTCCACGATCTCGATCGCACGCACCACGCCCGCGCAGAAGCCGCGCGGCTGCGCCAGATAAACTTCCATTGGACGCCCATCACGCAAGTTGCATCAATCCGCTTCAAAGTTCCCGGCAGCACCTCGCTACTGACCAATGAGGTGCAATATCCGCACCATTGGTCTCGCGCAGCGGTAGCCACCCACCCCCGTTTGGGCTCCGGCGCATGGAGGCGCAATACTTTGTGTCAAAAAATCGGCAGCAAGGGAAGTCGAACGCTCCTTGAGTTCCCAGAGAAAGGCAGTTCGATGGTATTTTGGTAGGTCATTCCCGGTGAGCAACATGGCGACATTTGGCTCACTCTTTCGTCACTTTCCCGCCTCAACTCCCCGGCTATACCGACCGTCCCGCATGATTTTGCCGCGGGTCCTCCGCCGTTTACCTCGAACCTTGTCGCGGCGAGAACCACTCAAACAGCAATAGGTTTCGCCCGGGAACTCCGATAAACAGCGGGCGTTTCCGGCAAGCTGTTAACCGCAGAAAGAAAAGAAGTGCTGCAAAGCGTCGTTGTTGCCATCGTCAGGGCCTGTACCCGGTTTGCCTCCCTCGTCGTCATTTTCGGGCTCCTGCTGTCGGTGGGAGCGGGCTATTACGCTGCGCGCCACTTCGCCATCAACACCGACATCAATTCGCTGATTGCCCAGAATCTGGACTGGCGCCAGCGCGACCAGCAGTTCGACCGCGCCTTCGACCGCGACGCGACCATCACGGCGGTCGTCGAGGCCAAGACGCCCGAGATGGCGAGCGCGGCAGCGGATGCGCTCTTTGCCAAGCTCAAGGACGACAAGACCAACTTCCAATCGATGCAGCAGCTCGGCAGCGGCGAGTTCTTCGAGAAGAATGGCCTGCTGTTCCTGCCGACCGAGGAGGTCGGCAAGATCACCGGTCAGTTCGAATCGGCGGCGCCCTTGATCGAGATCATGGCGGGCGACCCCTCGATCCGCGGCCTGACCGGCGCGCTCGAGACCGGACTTGCCGGCGTCAAGCGCGGCCAGGTCAAGCTCGACAACACGGAGCGGCCCTTCAACCTGATCGCGCAGACGGTCGAGACCGTGCTCAACAAGGGCAATGCCAGCTTCTCCTGGCGCGAGCTCGTCAGCGACGAGCCGTTGAAGGATTCGGACAAGCGCGCGTTCATCGAGTTCAAGCCGATCCTCGACTACAACGCGCTGGAGCCGGGCAAGGGCGCCACCGACGCGATCCGCAAGGCCGCAGCGGATCTGGATTTCCCGACCAAATACCAGGCGCGGGTGCGGCTGACCGGCCCGGTCCCGATCGCCAACGAGGAATACGCGACCGTCCAGGAAGGCGCCGTCGTCAACGGCATCGGCACGGTTCTCGTCGTGCTGCTGATCCTGTGGCTGGCGCTGCATTCGGCGAAGATCATCTTCGCGGTCTTCGTCAATCTCTTCGTGGGCCTCGCGATCACGACCGCGGCCGGTCTGATGATGGTCGGCTCGCTCAATTTGCTGTCGATCGCGTTTGCGGTGCTGTTCGTCGGCCTCGGCGTCGATTTTGGCATCCAGTACAGCGTCCGCTACCGCTCCGAGCGCTACAAGTACGACGATCTCTCGGGCGCGCTGGTGCTGGCGGCCAAACGCTCGGCGGTGCCGCTGTCGCTCGCGGCGATGGCAACGGCCGCGGGCTTCCTCTGCTTCATGCCGACCGACTACAAGGGCATCTCCGAGCTCGGCCAGATCGCCGGCGTCGGCATGCTGGTCGCGTTCCTCTCGTCGATCACCGTGCTGCCGGCGCTGTTGAAGCTGTTGAACCCGCCCGGCGAGCCGGAGCCCGTCGGTTACGCCTTCCTGGCGCCGCTCGATCACTTCCTCGAAAAGCACCGCGTGCTGATCGTCGGCGGCACGCTGCTGCTGGCGCTCGGCGGCCTGCCGCTGCTCTACTTCATGAAGTTCGACTTCAACCCGATGAACCTGCGCAATCCGCATGCCGAATCGATCGCGACCTTCCTCGACCTGCGCAAGGATCCCAACACGGGCGCCAATGCCATCAACGTGATGACGACGTCGGAAGAGCAGGCGAAGCAGGTCGAGGCGGAGCTGGAGAAGGTGCCCGAGGTATTGCGGGTGATGTCACTCGACAGCTTCGTGCCGCAGGATCAGCCGCCGAAGCTGAAGCTGCTCGCGCAGGGCGCCAAGGTCTTGAACCCCGCGCTCAATCCCGACCAGATCGACGCGGCGCCGTCGGACCAGGAAAACGTCGAAGCGCTGAAATCCTCGGTCGACAATCTGCGCCGGACCGCGGGCGATGCGAAGGGACCGGGTGCGCTCGCCTCGCGCCGGCTGGCCGACGCGCTCGAGAAGCTCGCTAATTCCGACGAGGCCACGCGCAACAAGGCGCAGGACGTGTTCGTCACACCGATGAAGATCGTGTTCGACCAGCTCAGAAACGCGCTGCAGGCCGAGCCGGTGACCCTGAAGTCACTGCCGCCGGATCTCGTCAGCGCCTGGAAGAGCAAGGACGGCGTCATCCGCGTCGAGGCGCTGCCCAAGGGCGATCCCAACGACAACGACACGCTGCGCAAGTTTGCCGCGGCCGTGCTCGCGGCCGAGCCGACTGCGATCGGCGGGCCGGTCTCGATCCTGAAATCCGGCGACACCGTGGTGAAGGCGTTCATCCACGCCGGCGTCTATGCACTGCTGGTAATCGGCCTGCTCTTGTGGATCACGTTGCGGCGGTTCGTCGACGTGCTGATGACGCTGGTGCCGCTTCTGGTTGCCGGCGCGGTGACACTCGAGATCTGCGTGTTGGTCGGCCTGCCGCTCAACTTCGCCAACATCGTCGCATTCCCGCTGCTGCTCGGCGTCGGCGTCGCCTTCAAGATCTATTATGTCGTGGCGTGGCGCTCGGGCAGGACGAATCTGCTGCAGACCAGCCTGACGCGTGCGATCTTTTTCAGCGCGCTGACGACGGCGACTGCGTTCGGCAGCCTGTGGCTGTCCAGCCATCCCGGCACGTCCAGCATGGGCAAGCTGCTCGCACTGTCGCTGGTAACGACGCTTGCCGCCGTGCTGCTGTTCCAGCCGGCCCTAATGGGCAAACCCCGCAATCTCAGGGAGTAGGCAGATGTCGCCGACCGGGTCGGCGGCGCCCTTCTGACCGGGCTTGACCGCGCCGGCGGCCTTCGGGGCTGCTGTGGCGCCCGTCGTGCCCTGGGCTTTCGGTGTCGCGCCGGTGGACTTCGGCGCGCCCTTGGCCATCGCGTTGGCGGGGCTCAAGGGGATCGGCGGACCAACCCGGGTCCAGGTCTCGCCCCCGCAGAGAAAGCCCATCACGCAGCCCTTGATTTCGAGCTGGTCAGTCCCGGCCGGCGTGATGGTCGCGCTGTAGAGCTGGCCGTCCTTGGCGTTGTACACCTGTCCTTCCCACTGATCGACGCCGGGCTTCTTCTTCATGTCGATCAGGGTCGGCATGCCCAGCGTCGGCCTGTTCTTTTTTGACACATCCGGGTTATTCTCGTCGCGGCCTCCGGGCTGCTTTTCCCAGGAGACGGCACCCCACATGCTGCCACTGCATTGGGCGACACGGATGTTGGCGACGCCGTCGGCGACCCGCCAGTCGCCGGTCGGGTCTGTGGCGAGCGCGGGGGTCAGACAGGTGTAACCGCCAGCCAGTATTATTCCGGTGTAAAGGGCTAAACGCATGATAGTTCCTTGGCAGTGCAACATGGTTTAAAGCTGTGCTTGCGAAGATGGTCCGAAAAAGGGCAAAAGGCCGCACAGACCGTTTCGATAGCGGTCCGTTTTCAGTTGACTAGACGGCCCTCAACCGAAGTATGTAGCGGATGCACAGTCCAAATCCAGACATGTCTGAGCTCTTCGCGGACCGTCAGGCCCAGCGCAGCGCCCTGCATAATCGGTATCTGAACGAGCAGTTCGTTCGGGTTCTCAAGACCATCGGCTACGATGTCGGCTTCCAGAAGGGGCAGGGGCAGTACCTCTACGACCGCGAGGGCGCGCGCTATCTCGACCTGTTGTCCGGATTCGGCGTGTTTGCGATCGGGCGCAATCATCCGGTCATGCGCGAGGCGCTCAAGAGCGTGCTCGATGCCGACCTGCCGAACCTCGTCCAGTTCGACGTCTCGACGCTCGCCGGCGTGCTCGCCGAGCGCCTTCTGAAATACGTCCCCTATCTCGACAAGGCGTTCTTCGCCAATTCCGGCGCTGAATGCGTCGAGGCAGCGATCAAATTCGCACGCGGCGCGACCGGCCGTCCCGGCATCGTCTATTGCGCCCACGGCTATCACGGCCTGACCTATGGCGCGCTGTCGCTCACGGGCGACTCGAACTTCCGTACCGGCTTCGAGCCGTTGCTGCCGGGCTGCACCCCGATCCCGTTCAACGACCTGGCTGCGCTCGAAAAGGCGCTGGCCTCACGCGAGGTCGCGGCCTTCGTCGTCGAGCCGATCCAGGGCAAGGGCGTCAACATGCCCACCGACGAGTTCCTGCCCGGCGCGGCCGCGCTCTGCAAGAAATACGGCACGCTGTTCGTCGCCGACGAGATCCAGACCGGCATGGGCCGCACCGGCCGCTTCCTTGCGGTCGAGCACTGGAACGTCGAGCCCGACATTGTGCTGCTGTCGAAGTCGCTGTCCGGCGGCCACGTGCCTGTCGGCGCCGTGCTGACGCGCAAGAGCATCTTCGACAAGATCTTCAATCAGATGGACCGTGCGGTGGTGCACGGCTCCACCTTCTCCAAGAACGACCTCGCGATGGCGGCGGGCATCGCCACGCTCGACGTCATGGAGTCCGAGAAGCTGATTGAGGCCGCGGCCAAGCGCGGCGCCGAGCTGCGCCTGGCGCTGACGCGCATGGTGCCCGGCTACGAGCTGTTGAAGGAAGTCCGCGGCAAGGGTCTGATGATCGGCATCGAGTTCGGCCCGCCGAAATCGCTGCGTCTGCGCGCCTCCTGGAACGTGCTGGAGACCGCCAACAAGGGCCTGTTCTGTCAGCTCATCACCGTGCCGCTGTTCAAGGATCACAAGATCCTCACGCAAGTCGCCGGCCACGGCAGTCACACCATCAAGCTGCTGCCGCCGCTCACCATCACCGAGGAAGACTGCAGCTGGATCGAGCGCGCCTTCGACGACGTCATCGCCGGCAGCCACAAGGTCCCCGGTGCGATCTGGTCGCTAGGCAAGACCCTGGTCGACAACGCGGTGCGACGGTCGGCCTGATTTTTGGCCGAGCCATCTTGGCATTCGTCATTGCGAGCGAAGCGAAGCAATCCAGACTATCTCGGCGGAGGCAGTCTGGATTGCTTCGTCGCTTCAGCGCAAAATTGCTGCGCAATTTTGCCGCGAGCTCCTCGCAATGACGGTGCGGGGTGAATCTACCCCTCCACATTCGCTTTCATCGCCGCCTCGAACTTGTCGACGAACTCGGCGAGCTCGTCGGCGGCGATATCGCTGACGGCCCAGAAATTCAGGCCGCGATTGCCCCAGCGGCGGCAGTTGAAGCCTTGCATGGTCTCGGTCTTCGGCGCGCGATATTCCACGTTCGATGTCTGCGACACGAACAGGTTGATGACGTGCTGCCGGCGCCGGTAGACGACCGCGCCGATGGCGCGCGCGTCGATGTAGTCGAGCCGGCCGCCGACCAGCGTAAAGCCCTGCGCCGTGAGATCGATCACGGGCGGGGCGACGTCGAGCTTGCCGTTGAACCACGGCTTGACCGTGTGCTGGTCGGTCGAAATCACGTCGGTGAGGTGGCCGGCCTGGAGCGAGCGCAGATGCGCGGAGACGACCTCCGACAGGATGCGCTGCTGGTCGTCTTGGCGCAGTACCAATGCGACGACGCCGGAGGCGGCGAGCGCGGAGACGGCCGAGCCCATGGCAAAGCCGCGCAGCAAGGAGCGGCGAGTCGGTTGGTGCTGTGCTTGCGGCAGTGACGCCTCGATCCGAGCGCGGAGGCTCGCGGGCGCGGTGTAGCGCAAATCGGTGTCGGCGAGCACGCGCTGCATTTCGCGCTGCGCGGCGAGCTCGGCGGCGCAGGCCGGGCAGCTGGCGATATGCGCTTCGACCTCGCGCGCATGGCCGGCATCGAGCTCATTGTCGAGCAGCGCGTGAAGCAGGATTCTTGCTTCGTCGCAGGTCATCTTGCTTGCTCCTCTTCCGCCGTCCAGGCCGCCCGCAGCATGGCGCGGGCGCGGGCGAGGCGGGACATCACGGTGCCGATGGGTGCACCGACCGTCTCGGCGATTTCACGATAGGACAGATTGTTGATCTCCCGCAGCACGAAGGTCTCCTTGAACGGTTCGGCGAGCGTGTCGATCAGCTTGCGGATCGCGCCGGCATCGCGGCTGCGCAGCACTTCGGTTTCCGGGCTTGCCTCGCTCTCCTGCCAGATCGGCGTCTGCTCCGCGGCGCCGGGTGTATCCTCGATCGCGCTGGGCCTGTGCGCCCGCCGCGCATATTCTGCGTTGCAGACGTTGCGCAGGATCGCGAACAGCCAGGGTTTCATCGCCGGCCCGCGATAACTGTCAAAGTGCTTCAGCGCGCGCAAATAGCACTCCTGCACCGCATCCTCGGCGTCGGAGGCATCGCGCAGAAGGTAGCGCGCGAGGGTATAGACGTCGTCGAGATGGGGCAGTGCCGCTTCGCGGAAGCGCTGCGCCTTCTGCATATCGTCGGTGGCGGGCATCGCTCCTCGCTTTGCCTCTTGCTTTGCTTCGTCTTTTGCCGTGATCGAAGACGTCCGAGCCCGGCCGGCGTGGGACCACCGGCCGGGCAAGACGTTGATGTCTCGGCTCGAGATGTTACTCAACCTTGATCATCCCCGTCATGTGCGGATGCAACGAACAAAAATATTTGTAATCGCCCGCATTGGTGAAGGTGAACGAGAACTTGTCGTCGGTGTCCAGGGTCTTGGACCTGAACTTGCCGGCCGACACGATGGTGTGCGGAATGTCGTCCCGGTTGGTCCAGGTCACGGTGGTGCCGGCCTTGATCTTGAGCTCGGCCGGCTGGAAGACGAAATTGTCGATATGTACCTCCATGTCGTCGGCGCGGGCAGTCGTTGCGGGCAGCAGGATGGCCGCGACCAAAGCGAGACCGAAGTCGACTCCGAAGTCGCGGCGGTTAAGTGTCTTCATGATCAGCCCTTCTCTCAGCCCTGGAGCGGCGTGTCGATGATGGCGAGGCGCTGCTCGTTCTGCTTGAAGTTGATGCTAGCAACGCCGAGCATGGACCGGAGTCTAGCGTCCTCGACCTTCATCGGCCCGGGCGAGGGAGCGGCCCCCGGCGCCGGCTGCGGGAAGGCGGTCGAGCGCGCGGTGTGGAAGGTGACGTTGCCCTCGACCTTCTGCATTACCTGATGGATGTGCCCGTTGAGCACGGTGACCGAGCCAAAACCCTTGACGTATTCCAGTGCGCGGCCGCCATCCTCGGTGCCCCAGCCCCATTGCGGGTAGACGGTCCAAAGCGGGATATGGGCGAACAGCACGATCGGCGTCGATTTCGACTTGCCGCGCAGATCGTCTTCGAGCCAGGCGAGCTGCTCGGCGCCGAGATTGCCGAGGCCGCCGGCCTTGAGGTCGACGACGTTGACGAGGCCGATGAAGTGCACGCCGCCGGCATCAAATGAGTACCAGCCGTGCCCCTTGGTGCCGCGACCATAGCGTTCGCGATAGAGCTTAACCTCCTCGTCGATGAAGTCGTGCTCACCCGGCACGTAGTGCACGTCGAGCTTGGTCTGCGAGATGATGCGTTCGGCGTTATCGAACTCGGTGACCTTCGACAAATGGGTGATGTCGCCGGTATGGATCATGAAGGACGGCTTGATCGGCATCGCATTGATCTTGCCCACGGCTTCCTCCAGCGTGCCGAGCGCGTTGGGATTGGCCGGCTTGTCGAAGCCGACATGGCTGTCGCTGATCTGGAGGAAGGTCATGCCGGGCGCAGCCGCGGTCGCGGCTTGCGCAGAATCGATGATGCCCAGCGAGCGCGGCACCCCGCCGGTGATGGTCCAGAGAACCCCGGTGCCGGCCCAGGTCATGCATTCCAGCACCTTGCGGCGGTTGACGCCGTCTTCGCCATGGTCGTGTCCGCTCATCGCGCATCTCCTCTGGCCCGAAATTGGGCTTGCCGGGAGATGATCGGGAGAGGGGCGGGTTTATTCCCGGGCTCCAGATAGAATGGATCGGGACCGGCTAATCAACTTTCCGAGAACCGGTTTACCCCGAAACAGGTGGTCTCCGCACCGCGGGACGCCAATGGTGGCGCAGCTGAGCAACCATCTCGCGCTGTGGAAGCCGTTGCCAGGCCGTCGTTTCTTGGTGCTTGTGCAACGATCAGGATGCAGCGTTCAGCCGCAGCAATCATCCGCGAATCGACGAGACTGACTTCGGTGTCAGAAACTAACTCGCTCGAAGGTGAGCTCGCATCGCAAGAATAGGAACAGCTGGAGATCAACTGAATTCAAGGTTCGCCAATGACGCAGGCTGCCGAGTTTGACGCCTTGGCGAACGCAACTGAAGAGGAGTTGATGATGATGAGAACACTCGCGATCCTTGCGGCAGGCGCATCACTGCTTGCAGTCTCTTGCCCGAGCTATGCAGCAGACCATCTGTTCACCGCCGTGGCTGCGGGCGGACTGTCGAATACCCCCGGCCAAGAAAGCCAACCATTCCTGAATGGACTCAACAATCCGGGTCGACCGGGTGACGAAGTCCCAGGTCAAGGCAGCGTATTTCAGGGCGAGGACCATACCGTCCCGGCAACGGATACGACGACCGGGGTGAAGATGCTTAAAACGCCTCCGCCAGCGCAGAGCGGGACGAAGACTGTGCCGACGGGCAGCCCTTCGGTGCCCTAATCCAGCCACTGCGATCGCTTCGGGGCGGGTCAGAAGCGGCGCGTTCAGTCTCAGCTCTTCTGGTCTGATCACGCCGCCTGCGGCATCGTCAACGAGGGGGCAACGTTCAGCGTGGAGCGCCGCAAGAGCTAATGCGGCGAAATTATCATTCGCACGGATAATCAATTGACATCGCCCCGAAGCCTTCTGATGCGCGCAGCATTGGGGGGCTGCGTGGTTGCCGTTGCCTATCCGTTGTGGGCTCCGGACAGCTCGCTCACAGCTGCCGGCGGCGACCATGATGATCTGCGCTATGTTAGCATTGCCCGCGACAACATCATTCAGAACGTCACCGCTGCCGGAACGCTCGAAGCCGTTGATACCGTCGAGGTCAGCTCGCAGCTTTCGGGGCAGGTCGCCAAGCTGATGGCCGACCACAATTCCATCGTTCGGGCCGGCGAGCCCCTTGCTGCACTCGACAGCGCCACTTTCGAAGTCTTGGTCAAGGAAGCAGAAGCCTCGCTCACCGTCGCGCTCGCACAACACGAGGAGGCCAAGGCAGCCGTCGATGGCGCGCAGGCGCACTACGATGACGCGTTGCGCGATCTTCAGGTCAAGAGCTCACTCAGCAAGAACGGCAGTGTTTCCCAACGCGACGCCGAGCGAGCGCAGATGACGGCTCGCTCGCTCGGCGCTGAATTGTCCGCGGCGCAGGCGCGCGTGCAGGTACGCGCGGCCGGTGTGATGGTTGCGCGTGCCTCCCTCGAACGGGCTCGACTTGATCTCGAACGAAGCACCGTCAAGTCGCCGATCGATGGAATAGTCATCCGGCGCAGCGTCGAGCTTGGCCAGACAGTGGCTGCAAGCCTCCAGGCGCCGACCCTCTTCACCATCGCGCGGGATCTGTCGGACATGCGCGTCAGTGCGTCCGTCAGCGAGGCCGACATTGGCGCGGTGCGAACCGGCCAGCGTGCGCTGTTCAGTGTCGATTCCTATCCGGGACGGACCTTCGAAGGCCGCGTACTCGAGATCCGAAAGGCAGCACGGATGGTACAAAACGTGGTGACCTACACCGTGATGATTTCGGCGCCCAATCCAGAAGATCTGCTGCTTCCCGGGATGACGGCTGATGTTCGCATCGTAGTTCAAGAGCAACACGATGTGATGGTTGTTCCCAATGCCGCACTCAGCTTTCGCCCGGTGCGGGACGGCGCAACCGATCGCGGCCCCGGACAGGGAGTGATCTGGATCCGTACGAAGTCCGGCCATCTGGACCCAGCCTCGGTCTCATTGGGCGCCACCAGCGACTCTCTGACCCAGATCCTGTCGGAGGACGTCCAAATCGGTCAGCGGGTCGCCATCGGTTATCGTAGCAAGCCATGACATCGCTCGTCGTCCTCGAACATATCCACAAGCGGCACCGGCTCGGCAGCCAAAGCGTTCATGCGCTGTCGGACATAACCATGCAAATCGATCCGGGTGAGTTCGTTGCCGTCGTGGGCCCGTCCGGATCAGGAAAATCCACCTTGCTTTCGATCATAGGCTGCCTCGATCGACCCTCCTCCGGAGGCTACTTTCTTCACGGTCAGGATGTACTTGCGCAGTCAAGGCGCCGGTTGAGCGAACTGCGAAACCGGCGCTTCGGCTTTGTGTTTCAGAACTTCAATCTGTTGCCACGCCTGACCGCACTCGAGAATGTAGGGTTGCCCTTGTTCTATCGGCGTGACGGGCTGCGCAATCCGATCGCAAGGGCACGCGTTGCGCTCGAGCGGGTCGGTCTCAGCAGCAGAATGCAGCATATGCCTGGCCAGCTCTCGGGCGGTGAGCAGCAGCGTGTCGCCGTCGCGCGTGCGATCGTCAACGAACCCGACCTTCTCTTGGCCGACGAGCCGACCGGGGCACTCGATACGAGCACACGCGATACCATCCTCTCGATACTCGCCGAACTCCGGCGTGGCGGCCTCACGGTCATGCTTGTAACCCACGACGCCGAAGTCGCGGGGCGCGCGCAGCGCACGATCAGGCTCCGGGACGGCGCGGTCGTCGGCGACTCGATATCTCTCGGCGCGTCCTCAACTTCGACCATCGCGGAGGTTTGATGCGATCGCTCGGCTACGTCTATCTGGCGTTTCAGTCGATACGTGCGCACATATTGCGCTCTGTTCTCGCGATAATGGGCATTGTCATCGGCATTGCCGCCGTGCTGATCGTGGTCGCCGTGGCGGAAGGGGCGCGTGCCGAGATTTCGAGACAGATCAATTCGCTTGGATCCAATCTATTGCTGGTGCAGCCCGGTGCGCAAAACGCGCAAGGCGTGCGACAGCAGGCGGGCACCGTCCTGTCGCTGACGACAACCGATGCGCTCGCGGTTGCTCGCGAGGTATCCGACGTTGTCATTGCGGCGCCATTCGTGGGCGGACAAAAGACGGTCATCGCGAGAGACTTGAATTGGTCAACCCTTGTTGCCGGCGTGACCCCCGAGTTTTTTGAAGCCCGTGGGTGGCGAATAGGGGAGGGGCAGCTATTCAATCAGGATCAGGTTGCATCAGTCGCAAAGATCGCGGTGATCGGAGGTACGGTCGCGCGCGAACTGTTCCGCGATAGCGATCCGCTCGGCCGCTTCATCCGTATCGACCGCACTGCATATGTCGTGATTGGGGTGCTTGCCGAGAAGGGGCAGGACTTCACCGGCCGCGACCAGGACGACGTCATCTTCATTCCCCTGTCGTCCGCAAGAATCTTCGCCACCGGACGAAGTCAGGCCAATCCGGATGCCGTGCATACGATTCTGGTGAAGACCGATTCCACCCAGTCAATGACAGCGGTGGGAGGTGCGATTGCCCGCGTCCTGCGGCAGCGTCACAAGATCATGGGACACAAGGACGACGATTTCCGGATTCAGAACCTCATCCAGATCGCCCAGACGCGCGATCGGACCTATCGCCAGTTCACGTTGCTGGTATCCGCGCTTGCGGGAATCTCGCTCTTGGTCGGCGGCATCGGCGTGATGAACATCATGCTCGTATCGGTGACCGAACGGTTCAATGAGATCGGCATTCGCCTTGCGTTTGGCGCCCGGCCACAAGATATTCGGAAACAATTTCTGATGGAAGCGGTGCTCCTCTGCACCATCGGCGGCCTGTCGGGTCTCGTTATCGGCTACGCCTGCACGCGCGTTGTGCCCTCCGCGTTGGGCTGGCCCGTCGAGTTCAACGCAGGGATGGCGCTGGTCGCCGTAGCCTGCTCCAGTCTCATCGGCATTATCTTCGGTCTTCTGCCGGCCGAGCGGGCTGCGCGCTTGGATCCGGCGGCGTTACTAAGGTCCGGTTAGAAGGACGAACTTCTCGAACAGCTGCACCGGCTCGCTTCAAGACTCTCGACCTGCTGGCTGACGGCTCCGGGCGTGACGCAGAGCTCGTCGGATGCCCGCTTGAAACTCAGGTGACGGAAACACCAATTTTCATGGCATAGAAAATCTCAGTCAACACGTCAGAAGATCTGGTTTGATCCGGGGATGGCGGCGTGAAACAAGCTCCCACCGAACCATGAAACAGGTGAGCGACAATGGTTGATGCGAGCGAAGTTGTTATCAGTCACCTGCAGCGCCGGAAGATCGAAGGGCGCGTGCTGATCCCGTTCATTCAGGTATTGCGTGACCGGTTTGGTCAAAGCGCAATGCGCGAAGTCGTTGACGAAACGATCCGCAGGCTCGCTGCCGAGGACGGCGCGAGATGGGCAGCAACCTACGGCAAGACGACTGCGTCGCTGCGAACCGTGGCACAGGAGCTCTGGGCGGGCGGCGGCAGCATGGACGTCGAGGTTGTCTCGGAGTCCGACGATCACCTCGATTTCAACGTTACGCGCTGCCAATACGCCGCGTTCTACAAGGAGCTGGGTCTCGCTGATCTCGGCATTCGCGTCCACTGCAATCGTGATCATGCCATGCTGGCCGGCTTCAACGACGAACTCGAACTGTCCCGAAGCCAGACGATCATGGAGGGCGGAGCCTGCTGCGATTTCAGGTTTCGCAAGCGGTCGTGGCGCTAGGCCGAAAATTCCCGCACAGCCCGCACCACGACGGCCGGCGCTTCCTGCGCAACGCAATGGCCGATGCCGGCGAAGGCCTGCGTGCTGACGCGCGGAATGAGTGACACGGCGCGCAAGGCCATCTCCTTGTAGATCGCACCCGAGGCCTCGGCGGTCGTCACGCGCACTGGGCATTCGATCTCGATGAGCCGCGCGAAGGGGTTTCCGCGGGCGTCGCCGGTGTAGATCTGGTCCATTGCCTCGAAGATCGGCCGCAGGATCGCTGACTCGATCTCTGGCGTGCAGCAGAGCCGCACCCGGCCATTCTCCAGAGGCGCGAAGCCGTGCTTCACATAGGCCCAAAGCGACGTCTCGGTCCAATCCGCGAACGCCGGCGCGGCGCGGTAGCGCTTGAAGACCGCCTCAAAACTGTCGAACTCGGCCTGGCGCCGCAGCACGCCTTGCACGCCGGCGGTGGCCCATTCGCTCAATCCCGCCGACGCATCGCGTGCCTTGCGCGGATCCATCACGGTCGGCTCCATCACGAACAGGCGCGTGAAACGGCCGGGCCGAAGTTTCGCTGCGAGCAATAAATCCGTCGCACCCGCGCTGTGGCCGATGCCGTAGATGTCGAGCAGCTCCAGCGCATCGATCACCCGGCAGACGTCGTCGGCGTAATCGAGGAAGTGATATGCGCCGGGCTTGTGGCTGGCGCCGTGGCCGCGGCGGTCGAGCGCATAGACGGTGTAGGTCGATGCAAGCTCGCGCGCGACCTCGTCCCAGACGTCGGCGACGAAACCGGTGCCGTGCAGAAGAAGAGCGGGCGGTTTGCCGCGCTCGCCCCACTGCAGCATGGCGATCTCGGAGCCGGCCGGGCCGATCGAAAAGCGGTGCGGATCGATCATAGTGGCAAGATGCTACTTCGCATCCTCCAAGATCATCGTCGCGCCTTTCTCGGCGATCATCGCGGTCGGCGTGTTGGTGTTACCCGAGGTGATGGTCGGCATGATCGAGGCATCGACGATGCGAAGGCCGGAAAGGCCGTAGAAGCGCAGGCGTTCGTCGACCACCGCCATCGGATCGTTCGCCGCGCCCATCTTCGCCGTGCCGACGGGATGGAAGATGGTGGTGCCGATGTCGCCGGCGGCCTTCGCGAGCGAGGCATCATCGTCGCCGACGGAGGGGCCGGGCAGGTATTCGCTCGGGCGATATTTTGCGAGCGCCTTCTGCTGCATCAGGCGGCGCGTCGTGCGGATTGCGTCGGCGCCGACCTGGCGATCGTCATCGGTCGACAGATAGTTCGGCGCGATGATCGGCTTCTCGTCCGGGCTCGCCGAGCGCAGCCGCACGGTGCCGCGCGAGGTTGGCTGGAGATTGCAGGCGCTCACCGTGATCGCGGGGAAGCGGTGCAGGGGATCGCCGAACTTGTCGAGCGACAGCGGCTGCACGTGGAACTGAATGTTGGCGCGTTCGCGCGTCGCATCCGAGCGCGTGAAGATACCGAGCTGCGACGGCGCCATGGTCAGCGGACCGCGGCGGCGGAAGGCGTAGTCGAGCCCCATCAGGCCGCGGCGGAACAGGTTGTAATAGGTCTCGTTCAGCGTGCGCACGCCCTCGACCTTGTAGATCGCGCGCTGCTGCAGATGGTCCTGTAAGTTGCGCCCCACACCGGGCTTGTCCATGACGACGTCGATGCCGAGCGGCGATAGCCAGTCGGCGGGGCCGATGCCGGAGCGATGCAGCACTTGCACCGAGCCGATCGAGCCGGCCGAGAGGATCACCTCGCGCTTCGCCCGTGCCTCGATGATCTCGCCATTCTGGATGAAGCGCACGCCGATGGCGCGGCCCTGCTCGATGATGATACGGTCGACAAGCACATGCTTCTCGAGCCGCAGATTGGGGCGGTTCAGCGCCGGCTTGAGGAAGCCGCGCGCCGACGACCACCGCCGCCCACGCTTCTGGTTGACGTGGAAATAGCTCGTGCCTTCGTTATCGCCGGTGTTGAAATCCGGGATGCGCTTGATGCCCATCTCCTCGGCGGCGTCGCCCACCGCGTCCAGAATCGTCCACGATAGCCGCGGTGCCTCGATGCGCCAGCCGCCGCCGGCGCCGTGATGCTCGCTCGCGCCCAGGAAGTGATCTTCCAGCCGCTTGAACAGCGGCAGCACGTCGTCATAGCCCCAGCCGGTCATGCCGAGCTGGCGCCAATGGTCGTAATCGGCAGCCTGTCCGCGCATCGAGATCATGGCATTGATCGACGAGCAGCCGCCGATCACCTTGCCGCGGGGATAGGCGAGCGCGCGGCCGTTCAGGCCCGGCTCAGCCTCGGTCTTGAACATCCAATCCGAGCGCGGATTGCCGATGGCAAAGAGATAGCCGACCGGGATGTGGAACCAGATCCAGTTGTCGTCGCCGCCGGCCTCGAGAATGAGGACACGGTTCTTCGGATCGGCCGAGAGCCGGTTCGCGAGGATACAGCCCGCCGTGCCGGCCCCGACGACAATGTAGTCAAACTCACCTTCGAGCCGTCTTGGCATTCTGCGTCCACCCAAACAGGCGTCATGCCCGGGGCTTGTCCCGGGGCTCCAGCGCTTTCTGTCCTAATAGTCGGACGTGGATGGCGAAGACAAGCTCGCTACAAGCCCGGCCATGACGAGAAGACAGGGCTACCCTCGATCCGCGGCAGTTAGGTGGACCGGCGCTTGCATGGTAGACAGTCCTGTATTCCCAACAAAGCTTGAGACCCTCCATGCCCATCGTGAACCGCGTCGCCGACCTCCAACCCGATATTCAGGCCTGGCGCCGGGACATGCATCAGCATCCGGAGCTGCTATATGACGTTCACCGCACCGCAGCATTCGTTGCGGACCGTTTGCGTGAGTTCGGCTGCGATGAGGTCGTGACTGGCCTTGGCCAGACCGGCGTGGTCGGCGTGATCAAGGGCAGCAATCCGGCCGGCGAGGGGCTCAAGGTGATTGGCCTGCGCGCCGACATGGACGCGCTGCCCGTCGAGGAGCAGACCAACCTGCCTTACGCCTCCAAGACCCCGGGCAAGATGCACGCCTGCGGCCATGACGGCCACACCGCGATGCTGCTGGGCGCGGCGCGCTACCTCGCCGAGACCCGCAATTTCGCCGGCGATGCCGTGGTGATCTTCCAGCCGGCCGAGGAGGGCGGCGCGGGCGGTGCGGCCATGGTCAAGGACGGCCTGATGGAGCGCTTCGGCATTGAGCAGGTCTACGGCATGCATAACGGCCCGGGCATCCCCATCGGCTCGTTCGCGATCCGGCCGGGTCCGATCATGGCGGCGACCGACGAGGTCGACATCATGATCGAGGGCGTCGGCGGCCATGCCGCGCGTCCGCACAAATGCGTGGACTCCGTGCTGGTCGGTGCGCAGGTGATAACCGCCTTGCAATCGATCGTCGCGCGCAGCGTCGATCCCTTGGAATCGGCGGTGATCTCGATCTGCGAATTCCACGCCGGCAATGCCCGCAATGTCATTCCGCAGACGGCGACGCTGAGGGGCACCATCCGTACGTTGTCGCCGGAGGTGCGCAAGCTGGTCGAGAAGCGCGTGCACGAGGTTGTGGCAGGCGTGGCGCAGATCACGGGTGCCAAGATCGATCTGCGCTACAAGCGCAACTATCCGGTGGTGAACAACCACGCTGCGGAGACCGAGGTGGCAAGGCGCATCGCCAAGCAGGTCGCAGGGGACGCCAACGTGCACGAGATGCCACCGCTGATGGGCGGCGAGGATTTCGCCTACATGCTGGAAGCGCGCCCCGGCGCCTTCATCTTCTGCGGCAATGGCGACAGCGCCGGCCTGCATCATCCCGCCTATAATTTCAACGACGAGGCGATCGTCTACGGCACGTCCTACTGGGTCAAGCTGGTCGAGGAATCGCTGGCTGCGTCGTAGTTCACCTCGCCCGCTCTTGTCCGCCGAAGCCTCGGCGAAGGCGGATGCGGGGAGAGGTCGATCGCGTAAGCGATCGGGTGAGGGGGACTCTCCGCGAGTCCATCTATCACCGTGATTGTGGATGCAGCCCCTCACCCTAACCCTCTCCCCGTAAGAACGGGGAGAGGGAAAGAAGTTCAGAACATCCGCGAGAAGATCACGTAGAGCGTGGCCGACAGCATGATCGCGCAGGGCAGGGTCAGCACCCAGGCCATCAGCAGGTTGCGGATCGTCGACCATTGCAGGCCCGAACCGTTCGCCGCCATGGTACCGGCGACGCCGGACGACAGCACGTGGGTGGTCGAGACCGGCAGGCCGAACACGTCGGCGGCGCCGATCGTGGCGGCGGCCACGAGCTCGGCCGAGGCGCCCTGCGCGTAGGTGAGATGGCTCTTGCCGATCTTCTCGCCCACGGTGATGACGATGCGCTTCCAGCCGATCATGGTGCCGAGGCCGAGCGCGATGGCGACTGCGATCTTCACCCAGTTCGGGATGAACTTCGTGGCGGCATCGAGCGAGCCCTTGTAGGTGTTGAGCACCGCGATCTCATCCTTGTTGAGATCGTTCGCCTTGTCCTTCATCAGGAAACGGATCGCTTCCGACGTCAGGTACATGTCGTTGCGGGTATTGCCGACGGCTTCGGCGGGTACCTTGCTCAGCGTGCCGTATCGGGCAACCTGATCGCCGACGTCCTTCACCAGCACGGCGAGCGAGGGATAGGTACCGTCGTTGAGCTCGTGCAGGGCGATGTACTGCGTCACCGCCGGACGAGGATCGCCGATGATGCTGTGGCCCGCGCCTTTCGCCGAGATCACCTTGGAGGCAGCCTCGGAGGTCTTCTGGAACTGGGCGACCTGGGATTCCGGCAGCGCGCGGTTGAGGGCGTAAGCCGTCGGCACGGTGCCGATCAGGATCAGCATGATCAGGCCCATGCCCTTCTGGCCGTCGTTCGAGCCGTGCGCGAAGCTGACGCCGGTGCAGGTTGCGATCAGAAGGCCGCGGATCCACAGCGGCGGCGCCTTGTTGCCTTCGGGCGCGGCATAGAGCGCCGGGTTACGCACGATGAACTTGAGCAGCAGCAACAGCACGGCGGCGCAGATGAAGCCGAACAGCGGCGACAACAGCAGCGCGTAGCCGATCTCGATCGCCTTGCTCCAATCCACGCCCGAGGTGCCGTCGCGGCCGCGCATGACGGCGTTGGCGACGCCGACGCCGATGATCGAGCCGATCAGCGTGTGCGAGGAGGAGGCCGGCAGGCCGAAGAACCAGGTGCCGAGATTCCACAGGATCGCGGCGATCAGGAGCGCGAACACCATGGCGAAGCCGGCGCTGGAGCCGACCTGGAGGATCAGTTCGACCGGCAGCAGCGAGACGATGCCGAAGGCGACCGCGCCGGAGGACAAGAGCACGCCGAGGAAGTTGAAGAAGCCCGACCACATCACCGCGACTTCGGCTGGCAGCGAATGGGTGTAGATCACGGTCGCCACCGCATTGGCGGTGTCGTGGAAGCCGTTGACGAATTCGAAGCCGAGCGCGATCAGGAGCGCGACGAACAGGAGGATGTAGGGCAGGTAGGTCGTCACCCGCGTGCCGGTGGCGTTGACGTCGACATAGATGCTGTAGGCGACGAACAGCAGGCCGGCGGCGAGGATGCCGAAGAACAGGATCAACGTCAGCGGATTGAAGCCCTTGTCGAGATTTGGCCGCGAGGCCGGCTGGACGGGCGCGGGATCTGTTACCGCGCGGTCAAATGCAACATCGGTCATGTCTGGACGCCCCTTAACTTTCAAGTAAGGGTATTGTCCGCGATGGATTTGAAGGCCGGATGACAACTAAGGCGTGAAGGCCGTTTTTGCTGCCAGTATTAGGCTGCCCGTGCAGCCTTCTTCTGCAAGCCGGCCGCGATCTTCAAATCGTCGACAAAGCGCTGATATTCCAGCACCTTGGTCTCGGGATCTGGCAGCCGCAGCAGATAAGACGGATGCACTGTCACCAAAGCCTTGCGGCCGTCGGGTAGGTCGATGAGCCGGCCTCGGTTTTTGCCGATTGGGGTGATCTTGCCGAACACGCTTTGCGCGGCGGTGGCGCCCATCGCCACGATGAGATCGGGCTGGATTGCCGAAACTTCCCGCTCATACCATTGCCGGCACGCCCGGATCTCCGGCGTAGTCGGCTTCTGGTGCAGGCGGACCTTTCCGCGTGGCACGAATTTGAAGTGTTTGACCGCGTTGGTGACATAGACCTTCTTGCGATCGACGCCGGCCTCCTCCAGCGCGCGGTCGAGCATCTGGCCGGCCGGGCCGACGAAGGGATGGCCGGCGAGGTCTTCCTTGTCGCCGGGCTGCTCGCCGACCAGCATGATGTTGGCGGACTTCGGGCCTTCGCCGAACACGGTCTGGGTTGCGTCTTTGTAGAGATGGCAGGCGCGGCAATGCGCGGCCTCCTTACGGAGCGCGTCGAGATCATCGGCAGCTAGCTTGCGTTTCATCGGAGCCTCCGGCCGCGGGGTGATCCACCCGCCGGTCCAGCGTTCGGCATCGACGAGCAGGGGTTCAAGTATCGAGGCTTTCGACAGGTTCCTGTGACTCTTCTTCGGTGCTTCCGGCGTGATCGGGTGGTCTGGCCGAAAGTGGCGGCGCCAGGTTTCCTCCAACCGGTTTGGGCCGGGCATCTCCGTCTGGCTGATGCCCGGGGTGAAGGAGATCGCGTGGCCGTCCCAATGGGCGCAAATGTCGGGCGTGAGGATCGACCAGGGCATGTCGGCGTAGCGGCGCGCGAAGAAGGGGGCGGTGAATTCGACGATGTGATGCTCCGGCACGAACCAGGCCGCGTAATGTGCGTTGTGCTCGCGTCCGATCTCGCGGAAGCGAATGACATCGCGCATCCGCTGCATGTCGCGATGCACGCTGACGGCCATCGCTGTCGCCTGCGCGACGTCCGGATCGGCCCTGGTCTCGAGCAGATCGTGGTCGGTCCGTAACCGCCACAGCAGGCGATAGAGCAGCGCAAAGCGTTCACCGTCGCGGTGCAGGGCCGCGATGCGGGCGAGCTCGATGAAATTGGCCGGCACGCTGAAGGTGCCGTCGGTTTCGATCAGCGGAATGCCTGGCGCTTCGCATAGACCGGCCGGCACCGCCTCTTTCGCGCGGCCCTGCACGCTCCAGGTCACGTCGGCCGGCGCGATCTGATGCAGTGCGAGCGCGCGGGCGGTTTTGCGCCAGCTCTCGAAATCGGTCTGGCTGTCGAGAGTGATGAGGTACATGGTACTTGAATCCTCTTGATTCTGCTCATGAATCCGACTGAGCGCCAATTCGATTGACTCTCGGGGCGCCGTTAGCTTTATATTAGAACATATCATGAACAAATGAGCCAGCCGTTGGTTCTTCTTTTGAGGACCACGGCATCAATCTCTGAAGGAGCGGCGAGCATGAGCGGCGCACGCATCAGCGCGCTTGCGACCTTGCGCAGCCAGATCGAGCGCATCGAGACGGCGGAGGTCGTGCATCATCGCGATCGCGTCGCGCTCGGCCACAGCGAGGCGGATACCGCGCTGAAGGGCGGGCTTGCACGCGCGGCGATCCATGAGGTGTTTTGCGAGGGCCGGCAGGGAACGGCCGCGACGGGCTTCGTCATGGGGCTTGCGGGCCGCGTGATGGCACGCAAGCCGCTGCTGTGGGTGCGGCAGGATTTTTCGGAAATCGAAACCGGCGCGCTGTCGATGAGCGGGCTTGCCGAACTCGGTCTCGACCCGCGCCGCGTGGTGATGGTGCGCGCCGCCGATGTCGAGAGCGCACTGCGCACCTCAGCCGACGCGCTCGCCTGCGATGCGCTGGGGGCCGTGGTGCTCGAGCTCTGGGGCGAGATCAGGCAGTTCGATCTCGTGGCGAGCCGCAAGCTGACGCTGGCCGCGCAATCTTCCGGCGTCACCGGGCTCTTGCTGCGCATGGCCGCGCAACCGATGCCCTCGACCGCGGAAACACGATGGATGCTGCGCGCGGCGCATTCACCGCCGGGCCCGGTGTGGAGTGCCTGGGGGGCGCCGCGCTTCGATGCCGAGCTCTTGCGCAATCGTCATGGCCCATGTGGCCGGTGGATCATGGAATGGAAATGTGATGAGTGCCAGTTCAGTGAGCCGTCGACGTGTCCTCAGCCTGTGGCTGCCGCGCCTGCCAATCGATCGGATTCAGCGGTTCTTTGGCAACGTCGGACTGCATAAGAGCAATGATCCAAGCATCGTCGTCATCAAGGACAACAATGCGCTGGTGATTCATGCGCTGGACGAGGCCGCCGAGCGCCTCGGCCTGTATATCGGTCAGCCGCTGGCGAATGCGCGGGCGATGTGCCCGGACCTGCGTGTATTCGACGCCGATGTCGTGGCCGATGCGAAGACGCTCAGCGATGTCGCGGACTGGTGCGACCGCTTCACGCCGCTGGTGGCGCTCGATTCGCCGCACGGGCTGTTCCTCGACATCACCGGCTGCGCGCATCTGTTCGGTGGTGAGGCCGCGTTGTTGCGGACGTTGGTCCGCGCATTGGCCCGGCAGGGGTTTGCCGTCAGCGCGGCGATCGCCGGCACCTCGGTCTGCGCGCGCACGCTGACGCGGCAGGCCACGGGCACCATCGTGGCCGATGGCGAGGAGGCGGAGGCGATCAGCCGGTTGCCGATATCCGCGCTGGGCGCAGGCGAGACCATCACCACTGGCCTGCGCCGTGCCGGGCTGAAGACCATCGGCGATGTCGCCGCGCGCACGCCGAGCGAGATCACGGCGCGGTTCGGCGCGCGATTCTCCACGCTGTTGGCGCATGCGCTGGGGCAGGGCGATGCGCCGATCAACCCGCGCAAGCCGCTGCCCGACTACATCGTGGAAAAGCGTTTTGCCGAGCCGATCGCGACCGACACCATGATTGCGATGACGCTGTCGCGGCTCGCCGACACGTTGATCGCGTCCATGGAGAAGCAAGGCAAGGGCGCGCGGCGCCTGGAAGCCGCCTTTTTCCGCACCGACGGCGTGGTGCGCGCGATCACGGTCGAGACCGGACGTCCGGTGACGCGAAGCGCGGTCATTGACCGCCTGTTCCGCGAGCGCCTCGACGCACTCGCCGATCCGCTCGATCCCGGCTTCGGCTTCGACATGGTGCGGCTGTCGACGAGCCGCACCGAGATCGTGGTGCAGGAGCAGCGCGATCTCGACGCTCATGTCCACGACAATGACGAGCTCGCCGCACTGATCGACCGCATTGCCGCACGCATCGGCGGCAAGCGTGTCGTCGTGCACCTGCCGCAGGACACCCATATCCCTGAATGCGCGGTGCTGACCGCGCCGGCGCAGCATCATCTCGCCGCTGCCATGCAGGCCGAATGGCCGGCACGTGCCGAGAGCGAGCCGCCGCTGCGCCCCTTGCGGCTGTTCGACAAGCCAGAGCCAATCAAGGTGCCGTTCGCGACCGTGCCAGACGGTCCGCCACATCAGTTCACCTGGCGCCGCGCGCTACATGCGGTGGTGCGGGTGGAGGGACCCGAGCGCATCGCCATGGAATGGTGGCGGCAGGACGGCAAGCAGCTCACGCGGGATTATTTCCGTATCGAGGATGCCGAAGGCCTGCGCTTCTGGATTTTTCGCGACGGTCTTTATGAGGGGGAGTGCTTCGATCACGACGGCAAGCCCGTTCCTCCCAGCTGGTATGTGCACGGTCTCTTCGCATGAACACGCCTGCCTATGCCGAGATTGGCATCACCACCAATTTTTCCTTCCTGCGTGGCGGCTCGGATCCGCGCGCCTATGTGCATCAGGCCAGCATCCTCGGCATCCCCGCGATCGGCATCGCCGATCACAACACGCTGGCCGGCGTGGTGCGCGCCTACAAGGAGCTCGACAATGCCGAGGTGCTGCACAAGCCGAAACTCCTGATCGGGGCGCGCATCGTCTTCATCGACGGCACGCCGGACATCCTCGTCTATCCGCGCGACCGCGCGGCCTATGGCCGGCTGTGCCAGCTTCTCACCAAGGGCAAGCGCGGCGACGACATCACGCGGATCGAGAAGGGGGAATGCCGTCTCACCTTCGCCGATCTCCTCGCGTTTTCGGAAGGTCAGCTCCTGGTCCTGACGCTGCCGCATCGTTTCGAACCCGCGCAGGCGCTGGATGTTCTTGCGAAACTCAAGGACAGCCGCGCCGAGGGCGTGTGGCTGGCGGCGAGCCTGATCTATCGCGGCGACGACCGGCGCCGGCTGGCGCGGCTCGATGATCTCGCGGCAGAAGCACGAGTGCCGCTGCTCGCGACCAACGAGGTGCTCTATCATCATCCGGCGCGCCGTCCCTTGCAGGACGTGCTGACCTGCATCCGAGAAAAGACCACGATCGAGGCGGTCGGACGGAAGCTGGAAGCCAATGCCGAGCGATTCTTGAAGACGCCCAGGGAGATGTCGCGGCTGTTCCGCGATTTCCCCGAGGCTGTCGCGGAGACCATGCGCTTTGCAGACGCAATCGACTTCTCGCTCGATCAGCTCAAATACCAATATCCGGACGAGCCGGTGCCGCCGGGCAAGACCGCGCAAGGGCATCTGGAGGACCTGACATGGGCCGGCGTCGACAAATATTTCGGCGGCATCACCAAAATCGACGAGAAACTGTATGCGACGTTGAAGAAAGAGCTCGCGCTGATCGCCGAGTTGAAATACGCACATTACTTCCTCACCGTGCACGACATCGTGCGCTACGCGCGCAGCCAGAATATCCTATGCCAGGGGCGGGGATCGGCGGCGAACTCGGCCGTGTGTTATGTGCTCGGCATCACCTCGGTCGATCCGACCAAGGTCGATCTGTTGTTCGAGCGCTTCATCTCCAAGGAGCGGCTGGAGCCGCCTGACATCGACGTCGATTTCGAGCATTCGCGGCGCGAGGAGGTGATGCAATATGTCTATCGCCGCTACGGCCGCCACCGCGCCGCGATCATCGCTACCGTCATCCATTACCGCCCGCGCAGCGCCATCCGCGACGTCGGCAAGGCGCTGGGCCTGACCGAGGACGTCACTGCCGCGCTCGCCGATACCGTCTGGGGAAGCTGGGGCAAGGGCCTCAACGACATGCAGGTCAGGCAGGCCGGGCTCGATCCCAACAATCCCATGATCAACCTCGCGGTCGAGCTCGCAACCGAGCTGATCGAATTCCCGCGCCATCTCTCCCAGCATGTCGGCGGCTATGTGCTGACGCAGGACCGGCTCGACACCTATGTGCCGATCGGCAACGCCGCAATGGACGATCGTACTTTCATCGAATGGGACAAGGATGACGTCGATGCGCTCAGCATGATGAAGGTCGACGTGCTGGCGCTGGGCATGCTGACCTGTATCCGCAAATGTTTCGATTTGATCGCGGAGCACAAGGGCGAGCGCTGGGTGCTGGCGAGCGTCCCGCAGGACGATCCCAAAGTCTATGACATGCTTTGCGACGGGGAATCGCTCGGCGTGTTCCAGGTCGAGAGCCGCGCGCAGATGAACATGCTGCCGCGCCTGAAGCCGCGCACCTTCTACGATCTCGTCATCGAAGTCGCGATCGTACGTCCGGGGCCGATCCAGGGCGATATGGTGCATCCTTACTTACGGCGGCGGAACGGTCAGGAGGAGGTGCGTTATCCCTCGCCGTCGCCCGAGCATGGTCCTGCGGACGAGCTCTACAAGGTGCTGCATAAGACCAAGGGCGTGCCTCTGTTCCAGGAGCAGGCGATGCGGATCGCGATCGAGGCGGCAAAATTCACCTCCGAGGAGGCCAATGGCCTGCGCCGCTCGATGGCGACCTTCCGCAATGTCGGCACCATCGGCAAATATGAGGACAAGCTGATCGGCAACATGGTCGCGCGCGGCTATGATGCCGACTTCGCCAGAAGCTGCTTCGACCAGATCAAAGGCTTCGGCTCCTACGGTTTCCCCGAGAGCCACGCCGCGAGCTTCGCGCAGCTCGTCTATATCTCTTCATGGCTGAAGCATTACCATCCCGACGCCTTCTGCTGCGGCCTCTTGAACTCGCAGCCGATGGGCTTTTATGCCCCGGCACAGATCGTCGGCGATGCCCGCAAGAACGGCGTCGAGGTGCGCGACATCGACGTGTCCTACAGCTTTGCGCAGAACACGCTGGAGCAGGGGAGAGACAAATATTGCGCCGTGCGCCTCGGTTTCCGCCAAATCGACGGCTTCCACTGGCTGGATGAGGATGAGGAACGCCTGAAGCGCTCCCAGCTGTCATTCCGAGGGGCGCGGCTTGTCCGCCGAAGCTCTGAGAGCGAAGGCGGAAGCGCGAACCCGGAATCCATGAGGCCGCGTAGAGGAGGAATGGATTCCGGGCTCGCGCCAAGTAGCGCGCGCCGGAATGACGATGGGGAGGTAGCTCAGAACAATACGGAGAGAGCCCAGGACTGGGCCGACCGCATTATCGCCGCCCGCAACCGCCGTCCCTTCACCTCGCTGGAAGATTTTGCGCGCGACACCGGCCTGCCCAAGCGCGCGCTGATCCTGCTGGCGGATGCCGACGCGTTCCGCTCGCTCGGGCTCGACCGTCGTGAGGCGCTATGGCAGGTGCGTCGGCTGCCCGACGACGTGCCGCTGCCATTGTTCGAGGCAGCCACCGCGCGCGAGCAGCCGGACGAGCACGCAAAACCATTGCCGGTGATGCCGCGCGCCGAGCAGGTGGTCGCCGACTATCAGACCATCCGGTTGTCGCTGAAGGGACATCCGATGGAGTTCCTCCGCGAGATGTTCTCGCGCGAGCGCGTCATCGCTTGCAAGGATGTCAGCCATGAGAACGAGCGGCGCCGCGTTCGCTGCGCCGGCGTCGTGCTGGTGCGGCAGCGGCCGGGTAGCGCCAGCGGCGTCGTGTTCATGACGCTGGAGGACGAAACCGGCATCGCCAATGTCGTGGTGTGGCCCAAGATCATGGAGCAATACCGCAAAGAGGTGATGGGCGCGCGCCTCATCCTGGTCGAAGGCTATATCCAGAGCAGCCCCGAAAAGGTGACGCATCTCATCGCCCAGCGCATGATCGATCGCTCGCACGATCTGATCGGTCTCGCCAACGATGCCTTAAGCTGCAAGCATCCGGTGCCGTCAGGCGCCGACCTGATCGAGCCCCTCAACGACGACCCCCGCGCTCACGCCGATACCCCCGCGCAAAAAATCCGCCATCCCCGCAACGTCCGCATCCTGCCGCCGTCGCGAGATTTTCATTGAGGTTTGCTCAGCTCGCGCAATCTCTCGCCGTCACCCTGAGGCGGCCGCTTCTTCAGCGGCCCTCGAAGGGCGACGGCCCGGCTGCATCGTGGCCGTTCATCCTTCGAGGCTCAGCCTGCGATGCTTTGCATCGCAAGCTTCGCACCTCAGGATGACGGGGCGGTTACGAACCTTGTCGCCCCTAAAAATTCACCCGGTTCGAAATCGCGCCGTCCACGACGAGATTAGACCCGGTCGTGAACGATGACACCGGGCTCGCCAAGAACACCGCCGCGCTCGCGATTTCCTGCGGCGTGGCCATGCGGCCGGTCGGATTGCGGCTCATCGCATCCTTGTAGCGCTCGGGCATGTTCTGCTCGATCATGTTCCAGACGCCGCCCTTGAAATAGACGGTGCCGGGCGACACCACGTTGACGCGGATCTTCTTCTTCGCATATTGCCGCGCCAGTCCCTTGGCCATGTGGATCAGCGCCGCCTTGATCGGGCCATAGGAGCTGGCGAGGTCAGCCTGTGCGGCCGAGATCGAGGAGATGATGACGAAGGCCGCATCGCCGCTTCTCTCGCCGCTGGCTTCGAGGAATGGCCGCGCGGCATCGAACGCATGCACGGCGCCGAGCACGTCGAGCCGAAAATTCTGCTCCCAGGACGCGGCATCCTGGCCCTGCGCCATCGCGCCGGCATTGGAGAACAGCAAATCGATGCCGCCGAGTTCTTTCGCGACATTCTCGATCCAGCCTTTCAGCGCCGCGCCGTCGGTGACGTCGACGGGGCTGCCGATGGCGCTGACACCGCTTGCCTTCAGTTCAGTGACGGTGGCCGCAACCTGATCGGCGTTGCGCGCGCATACCGCGACATTGGCGCCTTCACCGGCGAGTGTCGCCGCAATCGCCCGCCCGATGCCGCGCGTGCCGCCGAGCACGATGGCGTTCTTGCCTTTGAGACCGAGATCCATTGTTTGGCTCCTTGTTTGTTTCTTGGTCGCAGGAAGTGTAGCTGCTTGAGTGGATACGCTGAAGCCTCCACATCGTCATTGCGAGGAGCTCTTGCGACGAAGCAATCCAGACTGCCGCCGCGGAAAGATTCTGGATTGCTTCGCTGCGCTCGCAATGACGATCCTCACTCCGGCGCCGCGCCCACCGGCGGGCCGCCGGGTGGGCGATGCAGGAAGGTCAGCGAGACGTAGGCACCGGCCCAGGAGCCGATCGCGGCGAAGGCGACATAGAAGGCGTTCTCGGTGTAGCTGATCACGGCGTAGGAGGAGAGCAGGTACCAGATCGCGCTCCAGGTCGCGGCCGGTACGCGCTTGCGAGCGACCACGGCCGAGGTGAACATCACATAGACCGCGTCGGTGGCCGCCGTTGCGACGAACACGGCGCCCGCGGTGAGGGGATCGATGGCGGCCATTGCAATCCTTTCTCTGAACGTGGGATGGTCGCGAAAACTAAAGGGAGAGAAGCGGCCATGCAAAGCTCCGCCGACGTTCTCAGGGATATCTGGACCTCCGCAGGCGGCGATCCGGCTGCCCTCGGCCGCGTGCAGCTGACGGGCGAGGAGCCGCAGATCCCATCCTCGTTTCGCGTCGCCGTCGCCGGCCAGACAACGATCGCTGCCGCCGGCCTCGCCGCCACCGAAATCTGGCGACTGCGCAACGGCGAGGCGCAGGACGTCTCCGTCGACATGCGTCATGCGGTCGTCGAATGCCGATCCGAGCGCTATTTGCGCGTCGACGACAAGCCGCCGCCCCCGGCCTGGGACGCCATCGCCGGCGTCTACAGGACCGGCGATGGCCGCTTCGTCCGCTGCCACACCAATTTCCCGCATCACCGCGACGCTGTCTGCAACGTGCTCGGCTGCGTGCCCGAGCGCGAGAAGGTGCAGGCGGCGCTGATGCAATGGAAAGGCGAGGATTTCGAAACTGCGGCTTACGCTGCGGGCGGCGTCGTCGCCCTGATGCGCAGCTATGACGAATGGTCGGCGCTGCCGCAGGCGCGCGCGCTCGCCGAACTGCAGCTGGTCTCGATCGAGAAGATCGGCGAGGCCCCGGCGAAACCGTGGCCCCAAGGATTGTCGAACAGCGATCGTCCGCTCGCGGGCCTCCGCGTGCTCGATCTCTCCCGCGTCATCGCAGGCCCTGTCGCGGGCCGCACGCTCGCTGCGCACGGCGCGGACGTGCTGCTCGTCTCGGGGCCTGAATTACCCGCCATCCCCTGGCTCACCATCGACACCGGCCGCGGCAAGCTCACCACCTTCATCGAACTGAAGAGCGAAGCGGGCAGGGCGCAATTGCGCGCGCTGTTGAAAGACGCCGACGTCTTCTCGCAAGGCTATCGTCCGCGCGCGCTCGCCGCTCTCGGTTTCGCACCGGAGGACGCGGCGCAAATTAGTCCCGGCATCGTCTATGTCACGCTGTCGGCCTATGGCCATGCCGGCCCCTGGGCGGAGCGGCGCGGCTTCGATTCACTGGTGCAGACCACGATCGGCTTCAACCAGGCGGAAGGGCTGGCCGCCGGCATCGACGGTCCCAAGGAATTGCCGGCGCAGATGCTCGACCATGCCACCGGTTATCTGATGGCGTTCGGCGCCATGGTGGCCAAGGCGCGCCAGGCCCGCCAAGGCGGCAGCTGGCACGTGCGCGTATCGCTGGCGCAGACCGGACGCTGGCTATGGAATCTCGGCCGCCTTGACGGCGGACTGAACACCCCGGATCTTACGGGGGACGCTGTACATGCAGCGTTCATCGAAAGCATGCCATCTGGCTTCGGCACGTTGAAGGCGGTGCGTCATTCGGCGGTGCTATCGACAACGCCGGCACAATGGAGCCGTCCGGCGATGCCGCTCGGCAGTCATCCGGCACAGTGGCCGGCGCGAAGCTGACATGAAGCTGACACGTCGCAAATTTTTAACGCCAACCGAGAGGCGCCCAGCGTTTTTTAGGTTGTCTGAAATCTGAATTCAGCACTATTAGCGCGACCGATGAGGCAGTCATTTGCCGAGATCGTCGCAGACATGACCGGGCTCAATGGTAGTTGAAAATACCAAGCGATTGCAGGTGCTTACAAAACCGCGGGTGATCACCTCCGTAGTTTTACTAGCTCTCGTCGGTGCCGGGGCCTACGGCTTCCTCCAGGCGGGGCCCAAGGAAAAGAAGCACTCCGACATCTCCAGCCAATCGCGCAGGAATGCGCAGACCTTCACGCCGACGCCGTCCGAATGGGCAACGCTGACGATCGAGCCGGTCAAGGCCAAGAGCTTCCGGGCCGAGTATGTCACCGAGGGCAAGGTCGCGGTCGACGAGGACCGCTCGACGCCGGTGTTCTCGCCCTATGCGGGCCGGGTCACCAAGCTGCTCGCCAAGCCGGGCGAGACCCTGAAGCAAGGCCAACCGCTGTTCACGATCGAAGCCGCCGACACCGTGCAGGCTCAGAACGATTTCGTTGCGGCGATGACGTCGCAGAACAAGGCGAGGTCGGCGCTCGAGCTCTCCGACATCCAATTCAAGCGCGCCAAGGATCTCTATGAGGGGCATGCCATTCCGCTGAAGGACTATCAGCAGGCGGAAGCGACCCAGGTCCAGGCGCAGAACGACATGCGTTCCTCGGGGACGGCGCTGGAAGCCGCGCGCAACAAGCTGCGCATCCTCGGTTTCACCGACGAGACCATCAAGGCGTTCCAGGAGAAGGGCGCGATCAATCCGGAAATCACGATCTATTCGCCGATCGCAGGCACCGTCGTGCAGCGCAAGATCGGCCCCGGCCAGTACGTCAGTTCCGGTGCCAGTGATCCGGTCTTCGTGATCGGCGACCTCTCCACGGTCTGGCTCACCGCGTTCGTGCGCGAGAGCGATGCGGCCGCGGTGTGCATCGGTCAGGACATCACCGTCAACGTGATGGCGCTGCCGGGGCGGCCGCTGACCGCCAGGATCAACTACGTCGCCGCCGCGATCGATCCCAGCACACGCCGCCTCCTGGTCCGCGCCACCATCGATAACAAGGACGGCCTGCTCAAGCCGGAGATGTTCGCCAACGTCACGATCTACTCGGCCGGCGACCGTGCCGCACCGGCGGTGCCGAAACAGGCTTTGATCTACGAGGCCGACAAGGTCCGCATCTGGGTCGCGCGCGAAGATAAATCGGTCGAGCTGCGCCAGATCAAGATCGGCCTCATCAACGGCAACCTCGTCGAGGTGACCAGCAATCTGAAACCCGGCGAGCAGATCGTCACCAAGGGCAGCCTGTTCATCGACCGCGCGGCGTCCGGCAGCTGATCGACGACCCAAGAAAACTGAAGACCTGATGGATCGTCTCGTTGCTCTTGCCGTCAACCGGCGCTTCCTAATGGTCGGCATGTTCGTCGCCGTCCTGATCGGCGGCCTGATCGCGTTCAACCAGCTCAACATCGAAGCCTATCCCGATCCGACCCCGCCGATGGTCGACATCGTGACGCAGAGCCCGGGCCTGTCGGCCGAGGAGATCGAGCGCTACATCACGATCCCGATCGAGACCCAGGTCGCCGGCCTGAAGAACCTCACGACCATCCGCACCATCTCGCTCTACGGCCTCTCCGACATCAAACTCCAGTTCTCCTTCGCCTACACCTATGACGAGGCGCTGCAGCAGGTGCTGAACCGGCTGGCGCAGCTCGCGCCGCTGCCCGGCAACGTGCAGCCGCAGATCTCGCCGCTCAGCCCGATCGGCGAAATCTTCAGGTATCGTCTGGTGGGTCCGCCGAACTACAGCGTGCTCGACCTCAAGACCATCCAGGACTGGATCCTGCAGCGCCGCTTCCGCGCCGTACCCGGCGTCATCGACGTCACCGGCTGGGGCGGCAGGAGCAAGACCTACGAGCTCCAGGTCGATTTCAACAAGCTGGTTGCCAACGGCCTGACGCTGCCGCAATTGCTCCAGGCGGTCGGCAATTCCAACGTCAATGTCGGCGGCAATACCGTCAATATCGGCCAGCAATCGGCCGTGGTGCGCGGCGTCGGCCTGATCCGGTCGATCGACGACCTCGCCAACACCATGGTGGCGCAGTCCGGCGGCAATCCGGTGCTGGTCAAGGACGTCGCCACCGTAACCGTCGGTCAGAAGCCCCGTCTCGGCATTGCCGGCCTCGACGAGTCCGACGACATCGTGCAGGGCATCGTCCTGATGCGGCGCGGCGAGCAGAGCTCGCCGACCATCAAGCGCGTCCACCAACTCGTTCAAACCATCAACAACTCCAGCATCCTGCCGCCCGGCGTGCGCATCGAGCGCATCTACGACCGCGGGGACCTGATTGAGCTCACCACCCACACCGTGCTGCACAACATGGTGGTCGGCATTCTGCTCATCGTGCTGTTGCAGTGGATCTTCCTCGGTGATTTGCGCAGCGCGCTGATCGTCGGCGCCACCATTCCGTTCGCGCTGTTCTTCGCCGTTATCATCCTGGTGCTCCGCGGAGAATCGGCGAACCTGCTGTCGGTCGGCGCCATCGACTTTGGCTTGATCGTCGACGCCACCGTCATCATGGTGGAGGCGATCTTCCGCCGCCTGACCCAGACGACGCCGATGTCGGAAACCGAGCAGATGTCGAATGAGACGCTGTTCGGCATGAAGAGCCATGCCATCCTCAGCGCCGCGGCGGACGTTTCGCGCTCAATCTTCTTTGCAGCGGCAATCATCATCGCGGCCTTCCTGCCGCTGTTCACGCTATCGGGCGTCGAGGGCAACATCTTCGGGCCGATGGCGCGCACCTACGCCTATGCGCTGGCCGGCGGGCTGCTTGCGACCTTCACCGTCACCCCGGCGCTATCCGCGATCATCCTGCCCGCCCATGTCGAGGAGACCGAGACGAAGGTGATGCTGATCCTGCATCGGTTGTATTCGCCGCTGCTGCATTGGGCAGTCGCCAATCGAAACATCGTGCTCGGCGGCGCCGTCGGCCTCGTGCTGATGACGGTGGCGCTCGGCCGGCTGCTCGGTCTCGAATTTCTGCCAAAGCTGGAAGAGGGCAATCTCTGGATCCGCGCCACGCTGCCGCCGACCATCTCGCTCCAGGAAGGCAACACCTACGTCAACGAGATGCGCAAGGTCATCCGCGCCCGGCCTGAGGTCGAGTCCGTGGTGTCGCAGCACGGCCGTCCCGACGACGGCACCGACGCGGCCGGCTTCTTCAACGCCGAGTTCTTCGCGCCGCTCAAGCCTGCGAGCCAATGGCCCGGCACGCGCGACAAGGAAGAGCTGACTGCCGAGCTGCTCAAGCAGCTCGACGACCGCTTCCCCGGTGTCGAGTTCAACTTCTCGCAATATCTCCAGGACAACGTCTCCGAAGCCGTCTCCGGCGTGAAGGGCGAGAACTCGATCAAGCTGTTCGGCAGCGACCTCCAGGCGCTGACCGACACCGCCAACAAGATCAAATCGGTGCTCGCCACCGTGCAGGGCGTCACCGACCTCGCGGTGTTCACCTCGCTCGGCCAGCCGACCATCCAGATCGACATCGACCGTGCCAAGGCCGCGCGCTATGGCCTCGCCCCCGGCGACATCAACGCCACGATCAAGGTCGCGATCGGCGGCGACACTGCGGGCGATCTCTATGAGCCGGGCAGCGACCGCCACTTCCCGATCATCGTCCGCCTCGCGCCGGAATACCGCAGAAGCGCGGAGGCGATCCAGAATTTGCGGATCGGCGCGCCGGGGCCGAACGGCACCGTCACGCAAATCCCCCTGAGCGAAGTCGCCAATATCAGCCTCGTCTCCGGCGCCGCCTACATCTATCGCGAGCAGCAGGAGCGCTATCTGCCGATCAAGTTCTCGGTGCGCGAGCGCGATCTCGGCAGCGCCATCCGCGAGGCGCAGCAGAAGATCGCCGAGCAGGTGCAGCTGCCGCCGGGTTCGCACATGGACTGGGTCGGCGAGTTCGGCAATCTCCAGGACGCGATCCGGCGGCTGTCGATCGTGGTGCCGATCTCGCTGGCGCTGATCGGTGTTCTGCTCTGGTTCAATTTCGGCTCGATGACCGACACGTTGCTCGCGATGAGCGTGATCCCGATGGCGATCTTCGGCGGGGTGCTGGGTCTCTTGATTTCCGGCACGGCATTCAGCGTCTCCGCGGCGATCGGATTCATCGCGCTGTTCGGCATCGCCGTGATGGACGGCATCATCATCCTGTCGCAGTTCAACCAGCTCATCGAGGAGGGCATGGACCGCATGAGCGCGGTGGTGCGCACGGGTGAATTGCAGCTTCGTCCGGTGCTGATGACCTGCGTCGTCGCTGGCGTCGGCCTGCTGCCGGCGGCGCTGTCGGAAGGCATCGGCTCGCAGGTGCAGAAGCCGCTCGCGGTCGTGGTCGTGACCGGCATGATGCTGGCGCCCGTGGTGATCCTCGTGACCTTGCCGGTCCTGATCTCCTTCTTCTCCCGCCGCGCGCGCTGACAGTCAGAACCCGTAGAGCCGCGCCGGATTGTCGACCAGGATCTTCTTGCGCACGTCCGCATCCGGCGCCCACACCGGCAGCTGATTAAGCAGCCGGCCGTCGTCGATCTGATAGAGCGGCGCGATGTCGGTGGGCTTGCGTCCCTCGACGCGGCTGGAATCCGGATGCGGCCAGTCCGTGCCCCAGACGATGCGGTCCGGGTTCGCCGCGATCAGCGCCTTCGCGAACGGCACCATGTCCTGATAGTCGGGAGCGAGCTTTGATGAGCGGTAGGCGCCCGAAATCTTGACATAGGCCTTGCCGGATTTCACCAGCGCGACGAGATCGGAGAAGCCCGGCTGCTCCAGGCCCTGCGAGGCTTCAAGGCCGCCAAAATGGTCGAACACGACGGGCACCGGCGCCGTCTCGACGAGGTCCTTGATCGCCGAGATCATGGCAAGCGTGGTGTAGAGTTGCACGTGCCAGCCGCGCGCCTTCATGCGCTCGACTGCGGCAGTGAAGCGCGGTCGGCCGACATTGGGATCGTTCACGCCGCCGGTCGCCAGATTGAGGCGGATGCCGCGGAAGCCGTCCTGATGCATCGTGTCGAGCGCGCTCTCCGGTGTCTTATCGTCGATCACGGCCACCCCGCGCGCGGTCGCGCCGCGCGCCTTCATGCCGAACAAAGTGGAGGAATTGTCGGTGCCGTAGACGCTCGGCGTCACGATCACCACGCGCTTGATATGCAGCGCCTTGTGCAGCGCGGCCATTTCTTCGGGACTCGCCGGCTCCGGCGTGTAGACGCGTCCCGCGAAGAACGGAAACTTTTCGACGTCGCCATGGATGTGGGTGTGGCAGTCACAGGCATGCGCCGGGACGTCGAAATTGATCGGGGTCGCAGGCTGCGCCGCACGGGCGTGGGCTTTGCTGGTCATGGCTACTCCGGCGGCAAGGGAGGCAAGCAGGACACTGCGTCAGTTGAGCACGGTTTTTCTCCCTGTTTATTTTTTAGAGGCAAGCTCCGTGAGAATATCACATCAGCCCGGCAACCGTTCCGCTTCGCTGCATACCTGCTCGACAAGCTCGGCAAGCGGGCGTGAGCCGTCAACGCGTACGACCGGGCAAGACAAGCCCGCGAGCCACATTTCATGCTTTGCAAGATTGCGGCCTTCGCGATCACCGGCTTCATAATGGGAAGCCCATTCGATGAAGTCTTCGGTCTCATCATGACGCCAGCCGCCGGGCGCGACGGCGTCGGTGCCGAAATGGGCGGCCTCGCGAGCGCGCAATCGCTTCAAGCGCATTTCGCGCGGCGCGGTCACGAAGACGACGAGATCAAAGAATGGAACGAGCTCGTCGCCCCAGCCGGTGACAGATCCGCTCAGCACCCAGTCTATACGCGGCAGAAACATCTCGCGCATCAAGCGTAGACGTTCGGAGGTGGGGCGCGTCGTCTGGTAGGGCGGCACGGTCGGCAGCCAGAAATAGTCATCGCTGTCGTGATGCGGCAGCGCAAACCGAGCGGCGAGCGCGCGACCGAGCGTCGTCACGCCGGATCCCGAAGCTCCCATCAGATGGATGCGGCGGCTTTTCATCGGTACTCCGCCAAGAGACTTGAAACTACTGCCCCGACGGCGTGCGCAGGCCGTGCCAGGCGTCGCGGACCTGCTGGTAGTGCACCTCGGGCAGATAGTCCGGCGTGTTCAGATTGAGCGTCTTGACGTCGAGATGGCCGACGGCGCTGAGCAGCGTGTAGGAGGCGATGACGCGATCGCGCAATGCGCCGATCAGGCGGGCCTTGGCCTGGATCAGGTCGGCCTGCGAGTTCAGCACGTCGACCGTCGTGCGTTGTCCGCCGGCGGCCTCGCGTTGCACGCCCTGGAGCGCGACGGTCGCCGCCTTCACCTCGGACTCCGAGGCCGAAACCGTGATCTTGGCGCCTTCATTGGCAACCCAGGCGCTGACCGCGGCCGTGCGCGTCTGGTTGCGCACCTGGTCGAGCACGAGCCGGCTCTGCGCCGTGATCTCCTTGGCCTGCCGGGTCTGCGCCGCGGCCTGGCCGCCGTCGTAAATCGGGGCTGTGACGTTGGCGACGATCGAGGCCTGGTCCTCGGCGAAGGTGCCGAGCGTCGGGTCGTTGTTCCGGCTCTTGCTGGCGCTGCCCTGGATGCTGGCGCTCGGCAGCAGCGTGCCTTCGGCGATGCGGATGTTGGTGGAGGCGACGTCGACGTCGAAGCTTGCGGCCATCACCGCCGGATGCTGGCGGATCGCCATCGTCATCGCGTCCTCGCGACTCTTCGGCAGATAGCGGTCGACGACCTCGGCGGGCCGAAGCTGCGACGGCGCATTGCCGATCACCTGCGCATAGGTTGCCTGGCTGACGGCGAGCGCGACTTCGGCGGCGTTGAGATCGGCAAGACCGCGGTTGAGGCGCGCCTCGGCCTGGGCGGTATCGGTCGGCGTGACATCGCCGGCGTTGAGCCGGCGCTGGGTGACGGCGAGTGTTTCGCGCAGGAAGGCGACGTTGGAGCGCTGCGCTTCGACCAGCGACTGGTTGGCGAGCACGTTGGTGTAGGCGGTGACCGCATCGAGCAGCACACCCTGGCCGACGTTGCGCAGCGCCTCGCGGCCCGACTGCACCTGGAGTTCGGCGGCCCGCACGCTGTTGGCGGTGCGGAAGCCGTTGAACAGGGTCTGCGTCACGGTGACGCCGATGATCCAGGGTTTCAGATTGGCGGTCTGGATGGTGTTGTCGGGCAGCAAATTGCGCACCGATTGCAGGCCGGCGCTGAGGCTGGCCACGATCTGCGGCCGATAGCCGGCAAGCGCCTGCGGCACGTTCTCGTCGGTGGCGCGCTGCCGCGCGCGCTCGGCATTGAGCTGGGGGTTGGTCTGGTAGGCCTTGGCCAGCGCCTCGGGCAGGGCTTCCGCCGATGCGGCCGAGGGCAGGGCGCAACAGAGCGCCAGCGTGGTCCATGTCGTAAGCACAGGAGCCACGCCCGATCGATGCCGCGTCATCACGCGACCAGCTCTGGCGGCACGCCCAATCATGTAATCCCGCAAACCCTGGCTGTCCGCCCCCGCCGACGGCGGCCCTCTTAACTGTTTAACCAGCGCAGGTCCCGCAGGCAAACTGCCGCGGGGAAAACCCCCATGAAATGCGTGCTTGTTGCAGCTACGTCACAGGGGTCCTTAGGGGAGCGAGAGAGTCTTACACCAGCCTTGCAAGCCTTGCCGGGGTTTGGCTTTACCGGTTCTTGTTCACCGGCTTGCGCTTCTCGATGAACGCCGCCATGCCCTCGGAGCGGTCTTCTAGCGCGAAGGTCGAGTGGAATAGGTTGCGCTCGACGCTCATGCCTTCGGCGAGCGTGGTCTCGAACGCGCGGTTCACCGCTTCCTTGGCCATCGCAGCGGCAGGGCGCGACATCGCGGCGATCTTCTCGGCTGCCGCCATCACCTCGTCCATGAGCTTGTCGGCGGGCACGATGCGGCTGACGAGGCCGCTGCGCTCGGCCTCTGCCGCATCCATCATGCGGCCGGTGAGGCAGAGGTCCATCGCCTTCGACTTGCCGATCGCGCGGGTCAGGCGCTGGGTGCCGCCGATGCCCGGAATGGTGCCGAGCGTGATCTCGGGCTGGCCGAACTTCGCGGTGTCGGCTGCGATGATGACGTCGCACATCATGGCGAGCTCGCAGCCGCCACCGAGGGCGTAACCCGCGACCGCGGCGATGGTCGGCTTGCGGCAGCGCGCGACGCGGTCGCCGCCGATCGCGGCAAAATCCTCGGAGAACATGTCGATGAAGCCTTTCGGCTGCATCTCCTTGATGTCGGCGCCGGCGGCAAAGGCTTTCTCGCTGCCGGTCACGACGATGCAGCCGATGGCCTCATCGGCCTCGAGATCGTCGACGGCGGCCGCAATCTCGCGGAAGACGCCGAAGGAGAGCGCGTTGAGCATCTTCGGCCGATTCAGCTTGATGATGCCGACCGCGCCTTTGCTCTCGACGATGATGTGTTCGAACGTGCTCATGTTCCACCCACGCTTTTGATTGGGCGGGCAATGTGCCCGCTGGCGCGGTGGGCTTCAAGAGGGCCGGACGCAGGACGCGCGGGCCGCGCGTCCTGGCGGAACTGACGGTCAGGCCATGAACATGCGCGCGGCCGAGGCCAGCGTCAGCAGCGTGCCGACGCCGATGAAGATCTTGCCGATCAGGGAGCTCTGGTCCCAGGCCGAGCTCTGCTGGGTGCTTGCCATCACCGGTGAGGGGCGCGGCTGTGCTTCGGTTGCGGCGATCACAGCCTTCTGCGCCGGTGGGCTGTCCTGTTGCAGGGCGCGGTCGATGTCGTTGAGCTGATCGGGGGCCACCACTTGGGTGTCGGCGTTCGGTGCGGTGTTATTGGCGCTATCATCGGCCGCCGCCTGGACGTTGTCGTTGGCGCGGCCCGTCATCGCGGAGGCCGCAGCCGCGGTCGGCGTATCGGCGGCGACCTGCGCATTGGCGTTGGCGACTTCCGGCGGCATCTGGCTCGAGGCCGGCACGCCGTTGTCGGCCTTGGCCTCGGCGGTATTTGCCGCAGCATCGTTCTTGTCGGCCTTGTCGTCGGGTTTCTGCGCCGTCTTGCTGCTGCTGGTGCGGCGAGACTCATGGCGCCGGTGCTTGCTCGGCTTGGCCGCGTCGGCTTGCTTGCCTGCGCTGTCGGAGTTGCTGCTTGCGGCTGAGCTCGGCGCCGCCTGTGCAATGCCCCCAAACAGCAAGAAAAGTCCGGCCAGAACGATCAGGGCCGCGCGCCCGATGGCTTTGATCATGTTGACGATCTCCCCAATTCCGCCCGTCCCAGGAACGAACAGAGACCCTGGGGCGTGACCACAGCGGGGCAGAAAATGGGAATCTTCTGGCTACACCGGGCAAAAGCGGGGCAAACCGCCCCTCGCGGCCGGCCGCCGGATGCGGGCCGGACTGATCGGTGTTATGAGCCGTCGCGGGCTCTTACGGCCGCACCGGATGCGGAGGCTCGGCGGCGATCACGAATTCGTGATAGCTCGGGTGCAGGGGTAACAAATTGAAAGAGCGGCCGAATTGCATGGTGAGGGGCGCGCGTGCGCGGACGTGAGGACGAATGGACCGGCCTGATGCGGTCGGCCATGGCTGGCGACGATGCGGCGTATCATCGCCTGTTGAAGGCGGTCACGCCGGTGCTGCGTGCTGCTGCGAGGCGTGGGCTGGCGCGGGCCGGCCAGTCTCCCGACCAGGCCGAGGATATCGTGCAGGAGATCTTGTTGGCGGTGCATCTGAAGCGACACACCTGGGACAGCGAAGCTCCCTTCGCGCCCTGGCTGTTCGCGATCGCCCGCAACAAGCTGATCGATACGCTGCGGCGGCGCGGCAGGCGCGTCTTCGTCAACATCGATGATTTCGTCGAGACGCTGCCGGGCGAGTCGCCGCAAGAGACGGCTTCGGCGGGCGAGGTCGCCGCGCAACTGAGCACTCTGCCGCAGCGCCAGCGCGACGTGTTGCAGTCGATCGCGGTCGAGGCCGCCTCGATCAAGGATACGGCGGCAAAGTTTGCGATGAGCGAAGGTGCGGTGCGGGTCGCGCTGCATCGCGGACTTGCTGCGCTGACTGCCAAACTGCGGGACCACTAGGCATGGATACCGATCAACTGATTCGCTCGCTCGCGGCCGACAACGTCCATCGCGCGCCGCGCGTCGGCGCCGTGCTGACCATGGCGCTGCTGGTGGCCGCGCCGCTGTCGATCCTGATCTTCGCGACGTTCCTCGGCGTGCGCCCGGACGTGATGAGCGCGATGCGCAACCCGTTTTTCGACATGAAGTTCGCGGTGACGCTGTCGCTCGCGATCCCCGCGATCATCGTCAGCCTGCATCTGTCGCGTCCCGAAGCCCTGCTGCGCGGCTGGGGCTGGCTCTTGCTGCTTCCCGTCGGACTGCTTGCCGTGGCGATCGGCAGTGAGGCGATGATGGCGCCGGCCATGCCGATGACCATGCGCTTGATGGGCAAGAACTCCAGGGTGTGCCTGCTTGCGATCCCCGCGATGTCGCTGCCGCTGCTTGCGGGGGCGCTGTTCGGCCTGCGCCACGGCGCGCCCTCGCGCCCCGCGCTCGCCGGCGCGCTCGCCGGCCTGGTCGCGGCGGGATTGGCCGCGACGCTCTACGCCTCGCACTGCACCGACGATTCCCCGCTGTTCGTCGCGACCTGGTACACGATCGCGACCGCGGTCGTGACCGCGATCGGCGCGGCGGTGGGCTCCAAAGTCCTGCGGTATTAAGGAGCCAGCTTCACGCCGCCGGCGTCGTGCCCCGCTGCATGCGGTGGAAGCGCAGCACCTGCTGCGCGGTCGAAGAGCGCAGGGCTTC